>NZ_CP157940.1:1282854-1603568 GCF_040207125.1 Lacrimispora sp. BS-2 | reverse complement strand
TACATACAAAAGGAAAATATGGAAAAGAGTGAAAGAAACCTAAAAAAATGTTAGGTCTCCTTTTTTAGACCTAACATTTCAGATAGAAAAAACAATGGCTGGGCTTCCGTGCATCAAGCTGTTTGTTAAAAATGTGGAAACCCTGTTCAAATGGTATAAGAGAAATGTGAAATGCTGGTTAACTATTAATGAGACCAATACTTTTCTGGATGGATACAATCGTTAGCCTGATGGTTCTTTCTATGGATTGTATTCTTTGATCAGTGAAAGGCCATGGATATAGTGCTGCTCAAGGAGCTGGGACGCAAGGTCAAAATCACCGGAGCTGTAGGCGTTAACGATATCCCTGTGCTGCTTAATGGAACAGGACCGGTCCTCAGCTGTACGGATAGCAAACTTTATCAGAAGGAAGCGGATAAGATTGTATCTCTTGTAGGTTTCTTTCAAAAACTGATTGCCGCAGAAGTCAAAGAACGACTTATGAAAATGGAAGTCTGCCTCAAAGTAGGCATCGTCATCCGGAGCAATTGTCTGCTTTTTCAGATATCTTTTCAAATGCTTTGTCACTTCCTTGGCTGTCCCCCTGGTAATGGTCATAGTGAGAGCTACACAGGAGATAGCCGCAATGAATTCATTGATTTCTGCCGCATATCCATAGTCAAAGCTGATTACCTGAGCACCTGTTTTTGTAACCTCTTTTACGAGGCCGTCCTGATAAAGCTTGTTAATAGTATCTCGCACCGGTGTGGAGGAAACTAAAAAACGCTCCTGCAGTTCTCTGTTTGTAATTTTGCTTCCTAGAGGAATGGTTCCGCTCATGATTTCATTTTTTAGAATGTTGTACAGCTGTTCGCTTAGGGTCATTTTCACAAGAGTATTCTTCATTTTCGTCTCCTTCCTGATTAGTTTTAATTGCTTGTATTTTACAGTTTACTATAAATCTTTCTTAAAAGCAATAAAAGTGACGATTGTTGATCTGATTTGTCTATATATTTCCCATAACTATAGGAATATAAATATATTTAAAAATATAAAAATAAATATTGACAAATTTTTAAATTATTGTATAATAAACTCAACGATGCATGATGCATCACGCATCATGCATCAATAGAACGGACTGGAAGTTAGAATACAAAAAACTAAATATGAGAAGGAGGATGGGGAAATGCAACTATTTGAATGGCTGGTGCATTGCATCGTAAAGATTGTAATGGCACTCAATAACCTGTTGTGGGGCGACATGTTCATTCTGGAATTTTCAAATGGTGAAACCAAGTTCGGCATATCATTGCTGGTAATCCTGTTGATTCCCGCAGGACTATATTTCACTATAAAAACGAGATTCCTGCCATTCCGGCTTTTTCCTGAAATGATTCGGGCGACTTTGAGGAAAAAAACAGGAGAGGATCAGAATTCAATTTCCGGTCTTCAGGCACTGATTATCGCCACGGCCACCCGCGTGGGTATGGGGAACCTGGCAGGCGTGGTAGCGGCTATTTCCTTTGGTGGGGCAGGTGCAGTATTCTGGATGTGGGTGACTGCTATTATAGGTTCGTCTACTTCATTCATAGAATCAACACTGGCGCAGATTTACAAAGAAAAAGATCCCCTCTATGGAGGATACAGAGGTGGACCTGCCTACTTCATGGACAGAATCCGGTTTATTACAAAGGTGAAGCATGAAGATATCTTTGTAAAGGATGTGCAGAAGGAAGCAGAATATGTGGCAATGGACGGCAACACGTATTACATAAAGGGGTGCAAGTGCACATTCCTTGGAATTGCATTTGCGCTTTCAGGTCTGCTTTGCTGGGCAGGTATCAGCCAGGTAATCGGGAACTCGGTTTCAACTGCCTTTAAAAATGCATTTGGTATTCCTCAGTTGACCACTACTGTGGTTCTGGTTGCAGTTTCTGCATGTATCGTGCTCCGCAAGAATGCTACCGTGAAGGTGCTCGACAAGGTCGTACCAATTATGGCATGCGCCTATATCGCAATTACGTTTTTTATCATTGCCAGGAACATTACTCAGCTTCCCGCTGTGTTTGGCACCATATTTTCTCAGGCATTTGGACTAAAGCCTCTGGTAGGAGGAGGATTGGGAGCCGTTGTCATGAATGGAGTAAAGCGCGGACTTTTTTCTAATGAAGCCGGAAGCGGCTCCGCTCCCTGTGCAGCAGCGGCTGCCGAGGTGGATCACCCGGTAACGCAGGGACTGATTCAGTCTCTGGGCGTTTTCATTGATACCCTGGCAATCTGCAGCTGTACCGCATTTCTGATGCTTTTGGCACCGGCTGAGGTTATAGGAGGATTAGAGGGAATGGATCTTTTGCAGGGAGCCATGAACTATCACTTAGGCAGATTCGGAGTTGTTTTTATCGCAATTATCCTGTTCCTGTTCAGCTTTTCTACGTTTATTGGCATTCTATACTATGCACGCAGTAATGTGGCTTATATTTTCAAGGATACATGGGCAGCTCAGACAGGATACAAGATTTTCGCACTGGTGATGCTATTTGTCGGCGGAATCGCTGCATACAGCTTTGTGTGGGATTTAGGAGATCTTGGAGTAGGGCTGATGACCATTTTCAATATGCTGGCAATCATTCCGTTGTCAGGCCAGGCAATTGCATCCCTTAAGGATTACGAAAAGAATTTTTCAATTAAAAAGAAAAATAAAATCATTTTAAAGGAGGAATCATAATGGATATGATGAGATTTGCACCAGAACCTTTTAAAATTAAGATGGTGGAGCCTATGGGCAACCTTAACAAAGAAGAGAGAAAAGAAGCCATCAAGACAGCAGGATATAATACTTTCCTGCTAAAATCAGAGGAATGCTTTATTGATCTTCTGACAGATTCAGGAACAAATGCAATGAGCGACAGACAGTGGGCAGGACTGATGCTGGGTGATGAAGCCTACGGCGGATCCAGGAACTTTTACCATCTGGAGGAAACTGTGCAAGAATTATTTGGATTCAAATATGTAGTTCCTACTCATCAGGGACGGGGCGCAGAGAACATTCTGTCTTCTCTTACCATTAAGCCAGGCGACTATGTACCGGGCAACATGTATTTCACCACAACCCGCTTCCATCAGGAACACAATGGAGCTACCTTCCGCGACGTGGTTATTGACGAAGCTCATGATCCAGCCGCAGTCCTGGACTTCAAGGGCAATGTAGACTTAAATAAGTTCCAGGCTCTCATTGACGAAGTCGGCGCAGACAAGATTCCATATATCTGCCTTGCAGTTACTGTAAACCTGGCAGGCGGTCAGCCTGTTTCCATGGCTAACATAAAGGCCGTATCCGAGATGGCCCATAAACATGGCATTATGGTAATGTTTGATGCCACCAGGTGCGTGGAGAACGCATATTTCATCAAGACAAGAGAAAAAGGCTATGAGGATAAGACCATCAAGGAGATTGTTCACGAATTGTTCTCCTACGGCGATGGCTGCACCATGTCCGGTAAGAAAGACTGCCTGACCAATATCGGCGGATTCCTGTGCATGAATGACAAAAATTTATATATCCGTGCAACTGGAATGGTCGTCCAGTATGAAGGTATGCCTACCTACGGTGGAATGGCAGGAAGAGATATGGAAGCTATGGCAATTGGCCTTAGAGAGTCAATGGAATACAACTACATCAGTCACCGCGTAAATCAGATCCGTTACCTTGGCGAGAAGCTGGACGCTGCAGGAGTTCCTATGGTTAAGCCCAGCGGTGGTCATGCGATTTTCGTAGATGCCCGTACATTCTTAGACCATCTGGATCAGAAAACGGACTTCCCGGCACAGGCTCTGGCGGCAGCTGTTTACGAGTACTCCGGGGTTAGAACCATGGAGCGCGGCATTATCTCCGCAGGAAGAGACATTAAGACAGGAGAGGACCATGTGCCGAAGCTGGAGACAATCCGCCTCACCATTCCGAGAAGGGTTTATACATATGCACATCTGGACTATGTTGCTGACGCAATAATCCAGTTGTATCAGATGAGACATGATATCAGCGGCCTTAAATGGGTATATGAGCCAGAAGTTCTGCGTTTCTTCACCGGACGCTTTGAACCAAAGAATGGAGAGTTAATTAAGGGATTCTGAAACTAAGTTATCATTTAATGTTTTTAAAAATATCCTCTTAAGCATGCTCCGGAGTTTCATAATGAACCTCCGGAGCATGCTTCCTTTTTGTATTACAATAGAGATCCGTTGCACAGGATTTTGCTGATCAGGAGTTACAAAGCAAAAAAGTTAAGAGTATTAACAGAGCCGGGAACATTACTCCTGAGCCTTAGAGCATATGAAAGACTGTATAAACTATCTGAATTTGTTTTACCATCTATGGTCAATAATTAAAATAAGTATTGAAATACCATAAAATGGATGTTATGCTTAAAACATAATTTCTAGAACACTTTTTAGATCATTCTCACTTCGAGATATTTTCCAGCTATATGTAATGAGGAGACCCTGTCGCTGGAAAATATCAGGGTATAGGAGATTGTTATGGAAAAATGGGATAAAATCCGAAAGCACGTATATGTCAGCGGACGGGTTCAGGGAGTGGGCTTTCGTTTCCGGACCCAGCAGCTTGCCCGGGGGCTTGGCCTTACAGGTTGGGTGAGAAACTTAGATGACGGACAGGTGGAAATGGAAGTGCAGGGGCGGGAAGCTGAAATAGACCGTCTGCTAGACAGTTTAAGGCAGGACCGTTATATTGTGATTGACAGCTTTCAGGCAGTACGAATCCCGCTGTCGGAAGAAAAAGGATTTCAGATAAGGTATTAAAAGTGGGGAAAGAAAAGCGAAGATCAAAGTTGAGCAAGAAACGGACATTTCTATAATAAGTATGCGTCATTGATTATTTGAAAAAATATGTTTAAATGTTATTTTAGGTTGAGTCAGCAAGGAATATATAAATAAACCCTGCTGACTTAGCTGTAATTATTAAACATAGCTCTGACTTCTTTAATATACAGATTTTGGTACATATACATTTTATCAATTTGGTATTTTGAAGAAAATGGATAAGTTAGATGTGATTAATAATTTGGCAGGAGATTATGCGACGTGTACATTAACGGCCTGTAAACCACGATTACCGTTGATTGTTTCGAAAGTGACAGACTGACCATCTTCTAAAGACTTGTAGCCGTCCATAGCAAGACCGGAGAAATGAACGAATATATCATTGCCCTCTTCATCGCAAATAAAACCGAACCCTTTTTGTGCATTAAACCATTTCACTGTACCTTTATACATGAAAGATACCTCCTTAAGATTATTGTATTTTCATAAAAATAAAAATCGCATATATGTGTAAATCATCAATAGAATAATGACTTACAAATATATGCGAAATCAAAACTTTATTAAAAATACTAATAGAGCATAGCATGGAAGCGCGAAGAAGTCAAGCGTAAAAAGAGGACTATCCAAATTATTTCGGAAGTCCTCTTTTTTCCTGTAAATAAAAAAAGAAGCAGATAACGGGAATCGGACCCGCCTCCTCAGCTTGGGAAGCTGATGTTCTACCAATGAACTATATCTGCGTAATCTTATTTGACACGTTTTATATTATACCATAGGGTGCTGGAAAAGTTCAATACCTTTTTATTAATTTAGCAAAAAAAATCCCAGAAACTTGCCAAAAATGGAAGAGGCATTGTATAATGGGATATGACAATACCAGATGTGGAGGAGTATCATGGCAAAAGCACAGTATAATGCGGACAGTATTACCGTTTTAGAAGGCCTTGAGGCGGTTCGAAAACGTCCGGGCATGTATATAGGAAGCGTTGGGACAAAGGGACTGAACCATTTGATTTATGAAATTGTAGATAATGCGGTGGATGAGCATCTTGCCGGTTACTGCAATCAGATATGGGTCACCCTGGAATCGGATGGGTCTTGTACCGTAAAGGATGCAGGACGTGGAATTCCGGTGGAGATGCACAAAAAGGGAATATCGGCAGAACGTGTGGTGCTGTCTACCCTTCATGCAGGCGGTAAATTTGATAATGATGCCTATAAGACCAGCGGCGGCCTTCACGGAGTCGGTTCCTCGGTTGTGAACGCCCTGTCTGCCCACATGAAAATTAAAATATA
Source organism: Lacrimispora sp. BS-2 (assembly GCF_040207125.1). Lineage (NCBI taxonomy): Bacteria > Bacillati > Bacillota > Clostridia > Lachnospirales > Lachnospiraceae > Lacrimispora > Lacrimispora cavernae. The sequence goes on along the minus strand of NZ_CP157940.1, from coordinate 1,597,448 downwards.
TAAGAATGGTCTGATTCATTACGACGAATATGAGCGGGGCATACCAACGGTAGAACTGGTGGATGGCCTGCTTCCCACGTTAGGGAAAGCAAAGGAGTCAGGAACAGAGATCAACTTTCTACCGGATGGGGAGATATTTGAAAAGATCCGTTTTAAAGCGGAATGGTTAAAAAGCCGTCTTCATGAAACCGCGTATTTGAATCCGGAGCTTCGTATTACCTATACTAACAAAAGGCAGGGAGAAGAGGAAACCGTTATTTATCATGAGCCGGATGGAATTATCGCTTATGTAAGGGAATTAAATACCGGGAAGGAAGCCATTCACGATCCGATTTATTTTAAGGGAACCCTGGATAAGGTTGAAGTAGAGGCTGCTCTGCAGTTTGTGGATACCTTTGAGGAGAACATTCTTGGCTTCTGTAACAATATTTTCACCCAGGAAGGGGGAACCCACCTGGCTGGATTTAAGACCCGTTTCACGCAGATGATCAACAACTATGCAAGGGAACTGGGTATTTTAAAAGAAAAGGATGCCAATTTTACAGGAGCGGATACGAGAAATGGTTTGACGGCCGTTGTAGCGGTAAAGCATCCGGATCCTATTTTTGAAGGACAGACCAAGACAAAGCTTGCAAGTGCCGACGCCACAAAGGCAGTATTCACTGTGGCAGGAGATGAGCTGCAGCGGTATTTTGACCGGAATCTGGAAGTGTTAAAGGCAGTGATCGGCTGTGCGGAAAAGTCTGCGAAGATCCGTAAAGCAGAAGAGAAGGCAAAGACTAACATGCTTTCCAAATCAAGGTTTTCCTTTGACAGCAACGGAAAACTGGCAAACTGTGAAAGCCGTGATGCAAAAGAATGTGAAATTTTTATCGTAGAGGGAGATTCTGCAGGCGGTTCCGCCAAAACAGCCCGTAACAGGCAGTATCAGGCCATCCTTCCTATCCGTGGTAAGATACTGAACGTGGAGAAGGCGTCTATGGACAAGGTACTGGCCAATGGGGAGATCAAGACTATGATCAATACCTTTGGCTGCGGCTTTTCGGAAGGGTACGGCAATGATTTTGATATTTCAAAGCTGCGTTACCATAAAATCATCCTTATGACCGATGCCGATGTGGATGGCAGCCATATTGATACCCTTCTTCTCACCTTTTTGTACCGGTTTATGCCGGAGCTTATTTATAACGGCCATGTGTTTATAGCCATGCCGCCTCTGTTTAAGGTGGTTCCAAAGCGGGGAGAAGAACAGTACCTTTATGATGAAAAGGAGCTGGAGCGCTACCGCAGGACCCATACGGGAGAATTTACCCTGCAGCGGTATAAGGGACTTGGAGAAATGGATGCAGAACAGCTGTGGGAAACCACTCTGGACCCTGAAAGGCGGGTGTTAAAACAGGTGGAAATCGAAGATGCCCGTATGGCTTCGGAAATTACCGAAATGCTCATGGGAAGCGATGTGCCTCCAAGGCGGCAGTTTATTTATGAGCATGCGGATGAAGCTGAGATTGACGCGTAAGGAGAAGGAGTAATGGCAGAAAAAATCATTAAAACAGAATATTCCGAGGAAATGCAGAAGAGCTACATGAATTATTCCATGAGCGTCATCACAGCCAGAGCGATCCCGGATGCAAGAGATGGATTAAAGCCGGTGCAGCGGCGAGTATTATATGATATGAGCGAGCTTCGGTTAAACCATGATAAGCCCCACAGGAAGTCGGCGCGTATCGTGGGTGATACCATGGGTAAATATCATCCCCATGGGGACAGCTCCATTTATGAAACGTTGGTAGTCATGTCCCAGATATTTAAAAAGGGGATGCCTCTGGTCAATGGCCACGGAAACTTCGGCTCCATTGAGGGGGACGGAGCAGCGGCCATGCGTTACACGGAAGCCAGGCTGGAGAAATTTGCAGAGGAAGTCTATTTAAAGGACCTGGATAAGACGGTTGATTTTGTACCCAATTACGATGAAACGGAAAAGGAACCGGAAGTCCTTCCTGTGCGGGTTCCCAATCTGCTGATCAACGGGGCGGAAGGAATTGCAGTAGGTATGAGCACCAGCATTCCTCCCCATAACCTTGGTGAAGTTATCGATGCAGTCCGGGCATATATAGACAAACCGGATATTACCATAAAAGAATTAATGGAATATCTGCCTGGACCGGATTTTCCTACTGGCGGCATCATCGCAAATAAAAGCGATTTGCCTGCTATCTACGAAACCGGCGTAGGAAAAATCAAGCTCAGAGGCAAAATTGAGGTGGAACTTGGAAAACGGAAGGCAGATAAGGATAAGCTGGTAATCACTGAGATCCCCTATACCATGGTGGGAGCCGGGATCAATAAATTCCTGATTGATGTGGCAGACCTGGTTGAGAGCAAAAAGCTTACGGATGTGGTGGACATTTCCAACCAGTCCAACAAAGACGGGATCAGGATCGTTCTGGAGCTGAGAAAGGATGCGGATGTGGACAGAATCCGCAACATCCTCTATAAGAAGACAAAGCTGGAGGATACCTTTGGTGTCAACATGCTTGCCATTGCAGGAGGGCGCCCGGAAACTCTGGATTTAAAGGGAATTCTTAAAAATTACCTGGATTTCCAATATGAAAATGCCACCAGAAAGTACCAGACCCTTTTGGAAAAAGAGCTGGAAAAGAAAGAGATCAGGGAAGGCCTTATAAAAGCCTGTGATGTCATTGATTTGATCATCGCAGTTTTGAGAGGTTCCAAGAACTTAAAAGACGCCAAAAACTGTCTGATGACCGGAGATATCTCCAACATAAACTTCCGGGTCAAAGGATTTGAAGAGGATGCGAAAAAGCTGTGCTTTACGGAAAAACAGGCGGGAGCCATTCTGGAAATGCGCCTTTATAAGCTGATTGGCTTAGAGATTCTCCAACTGGAAAAGGAGTATAAGGAAACGCTGGCAAAAATCGCTGAATATGAAAAAATCCTGTCCAGCCGCAAGAACATGGATGCGGTCATTAAAAAAGACCTGGACAATATCAAAGCAGAATATGCAACTCCAAGAAGGACCCTTATTGAGGATGGAAGGGAAGCTGTTTATGAAGAAGAGGCAGTTGCCATATCAGAGGTCGCCTTTGTCATGGACCGGTTCGGCTACTGTAAGGTGCTTGATAAGAATACGTATGAAAGAAATAAAGAAACCATTGAAACAGAGAATCCTCATGTGGTAAACTGCTTTAATACGGATAAAATATGTATCTTTACCAATACGGGTAATTTACATCAGGTGAAGATTCTGGATATCCCTGGCGGCAAGCTGCGGGATAAAGGAACGCCTATTGATAATCTGAGCAAGTTTGACGGGACCAGGGAAGAGATCATATACTTATGTCATGCACAGGGCCTAAAGGGCCGTAAATTATTGTTCGCCACCAGACAGGCTCTTGTAAAGCTGGTGCCGGGCGAGGAATTTGAAACAAATAACAGGACCGTAGCAGCTACCAAGCTTCAGGATGAGGATGGGGTCATCAGTGTCCAGCTTGTGGAAGGACAGACGGATGTGGTGCTTCAAACATCGGCAGACGTATTTTTGCGTTTCCAGGTAGAGGAGATCCCTGAGATGAAGAAGAATGCCAGAGGCGTGCGGGGAATCAAGCTGGCGCCCGGTGAGGAGCTGGAGACCGTGCATCTTTTAGGCGAGGATCCTATCATTCATTATAAGGAAAAAGAGGTCCACTTAAACCGGCTGAAGATTGGAAAACGTGACGGAAAGGGCAGCAAGGTACGCCTTTAATGCTCTGCTGCAGCATACATTTTAAAGAAATGTATTTGCGGGACGGACAAATGTATTTTTCTGGCGAATAAATATTGATTTTTTTTTCACTTTGTTATAGGATAATTAAGAATTTAGCATATGATAAGATTACAAAATGAAAAGAAAAGAGGAGAAAGCGATGGAAAAAAAATTGCGAGTTGGCGTTTTAGGAGCAACCGGTATGGTGGGACAGAGATTTATTTCTCTTCTTGAGAACCATCCATGGTATGAGGTGGTGACAGTGGCAGCAAGTCCTCGTTCTGCTGGCAGAGCTTATGAGGAAGCAGTAGGTGACCGTTGGAAAATGACCACTCCAATGCCTGAGTCCGTAAAAAAGTTGACTGTTATGAATGTAAATGAAGTGGAAGCGGTTGCCGCCAGTGTTGATTTTGTTTTCAGCGCCGTAGATATGACAAAGGAAGAAATTAAGGCCATTGAGGAAGCTTATGCAAAGACCGGTACGCCGGTAGTATCCAATAACAGCGCCCATCGCTGGACAGCCGATGTCCCTATGGTGGTGCCGGAGATCAACCCTGAGCATTTTGAAGTCATTGAGGATCAGAAAAAGCGTCTGGGTACGGATCGGGGATTCATCGTGGTAAAGCCCAATTGTTCCATTCAAAGCTATGCCCCTGTTTTAACGGCATGGAAGGAATTTGAGCCATATGAAGTGGTTGCTACCACCTATCAGGCAATTTCAGGAGCAGGAAAGACCTTTAAGGACTGGCCGGAGATGGTAGAAAACATCATTCCTTATATAGGAGGAGAAGAAGAAAAGAGCGAGCAGGAGCCTCTTCGTCTCTGGGGAAAGGTTGAAAACGGAGAGATCGTGAAAGCAAGTGAGCCTGTAATCACCTGTCAGTGCATCCGGGTACCAGTATTAAACGGACATACAGCGGCTGTATTCGTAAAGTTCCGCAAAAAACCGACCAAAGAGGAATTGATTGACCGCATCGTGAATTTTAAGGGCCTTCCTCAGGAACTGAAACTTCCAAGCGCTCCCAAACAGTTCATACAGTATTTAGAAGAAGACAACCGTCCTCAGGTAAACCTTGATGTGGATTTTGAAAAAGGAATGGGAATTTCCGTAGGACGTTTAAGAGAAGATTCGGTTTACGATTATAAGTTTGTGGGCCTTTCCCACAACACGGTCCGCGGAGCGGCCGGCGGTGCGGTTCTGTCCGCAGAGCTTTTAACCGCAAAGGGATATATCAAAGCCAAGGAATGATTGAATCATAAAGCTCCCGGCCTGGAGGGAGGGAGCTTTCAATAAAAGGCATATGGAGGAAGGAAAATGGCATACAAGAAAGAACTTTGGGGAAATGTGCAAGGTGGAAGGGAAGTGTATTTGTATACACTGGTAAATAAAAACGGAGTTTCCGCTTCTTTCACAAATCTGGGTGCAGTTTGGGTCAACATGAATATGCCTGACAGGGGTGGAAACATGGTTGATGTGGTCCTGGGATTTGACAGTGCAGATGAGTATCTTTTAAATCCGCCTCACTTTGGAGCTCCCATTGGAAGGAACGCCAACCGCATTGCAGGCGCGAAATTCAGCATCAATGGAAAAGAGTACAGGCTGAAAGCCAATAATGGACCTAACAATCTTCACAGCGGTCCGGATCTTTATCAGAGCCGTCTTTGGGACAGTGAGGCAGAGGAAAATGATCTGGGAACCAGTGTCAGCTTTTCCCTCTTTTCACCGGATGGAGACCAGGGATTCCCTGGGAATGCAAACATTACCGTAACCTATACTCTTACACCGGATAACAGCCTTGAGATTTCCTACCATATGATCTGTGATGCAGATACCGTAGCAAACTTTACCAATCACAGTTATTTCAATCTGGACGGCCAGGGCAGCACAGATGCCATGAAGCAGCGTGTCTGGATTGACGGAGATGCTTATACGAGAGCGGATAAAGGTTCCATTCCCACCGGTGAGATCACTTCTGTTAAGGGAACTCCCATGGATTTCACTGTGATGAAACCCATTGAGCAGGATATCCATGAGGAATATGAGGCCCTGATATACGGCGGAGGTTATGACCATAACTGGGTCTTAAACCACCTGCCAGGTGAGGTTTCCCTGTGTGCCGCATCGGAGTCAGATAAGACAGGCATCCGGATGGAGGTTTATACAGATCTCCCGGGAATGCAGTTTTACACTGCAAACTTCTTAAATGGAATAAAGGGCAAAGGCGGAGCGGTATACGAAAAACGCTGCTGCTATTGCTTTGAAACCCAGTATTATCCAGATTCTGTGAATAAGCCGGAATTCCAGTCTCCAGTCTTAAAGGCCGGCGAAGAATACAAGACAACAACCATTTACAAGTTCTCCAATATAAAATAGAAACGAACAGAAAAATAAACCAGGGACGCAGGACACTGCGCCCCTGCTCTTATATGAAAGGACATTAAAGTGTACATATGAAAAAACAGAACGGAAATGGAATCAAGGCGCTGTCTGTCTTAGGTCTGATTATAACAACCATCATATGGGGCAGCGGCTTTGTTGTGATGAAGAATTCGGTGGAAGTGGTTACTCCGGTCTACTTGCTGGCTTTACGTTTTACTATTGCTTCTGCTGCTCTGGTGGCCGTATTCTGGAAACGGGTGAAAAAGATCTGTAAAACAGATATGATGTGCGGCGGACTTTTAGGCGTATTTTTGTTTGTCAGTTATTTTTTTCAGACCTATGGGCTTAAATATACCACTGCCAGTAAAAATGCCTTTATCACTACATTATACGTGATTCTGGTGCCGTTTCTCCATTGGTTTTATAACAGAAAAAAGCCTTCCCGGAACAACGTGGCAGCAGCAGGGATGGCAGTGCTGGGGCTTGCCCTGTTGTCCCTGGAAGGAAACTTATCGGTGAATGCTGGCGATCTGATGACTTTGGTATGTGGCTTTTTCTTTGCGTTTCACATTGTTTTTATTGACCGTTATACCGTAGATCATGATCCCATTATTCTGACTGTGATCCAGATGGTGGTGGCGGCAATATTAAGCTGGGCAATAGCTCCGTTTCTGGAAGGTTCCTTAGATTTAACCGTGATCGACCCTTCTATGATGACTGGTTTGCTGTATCTGGGGATTTTTGGGACCATGATCTGTTTTCTTCTGCAGAATATGGGACAAAAGCATCTGACTCCCAATACTTCTTCCATCATTTTATCTTTTGAAGCCGTATTCGGACTGACGTTTTCCGTCCTGTTTCTGGGGGAACAGGTGACGAGAAAATTGGCTGCAGGATGTGTGCTGATGTTCGCCTCTGTTATCTTATCTGAGTATAAAAGGAAAGGCTCCGCAAAAGCATAGTTATCAGAAAGATTTGCCATTCATGAATTTTAGTGTTATAATGAAAGGGTTACTATCATAAGGCGGTAGGGAGATATATGTCAAAATCGTTATACATTGCAGAAAAACCAAGTGTGGCCCAGGAGTTTGCAAATGCTTTAAAGGCGAATGGACGGCGCAGGGATGGATATATAGAATCGGATCAGGTGATCATAACCTGGTGCGTAGGGCATCTGGTAACGATGAGCTATCCGGAAAGCTATGATCCAAAATTCAAGCGGTGGAGCCTTTCCACCCTTCCTTTTCTTCCCAGGGAATTTAAGTACGAGGTGATCCCAAACGCTGAAAAGCAATTTAAGATTGTAAGCAGTCTGCTGAACCGCCCTGATGTGGAGACCATTTATGTGTGCACGGACTCCGGGCGGGAAGGAGAGTACATATACCGTCTGGTGGCGCAGATGGCAGGGGTCAGGGACAAGAAGCAGAAGCGTGTGTGGATTGATTCCCAGACAGAGGAAGAGATTTTAAGAGGCATCCGGGAAGCAAAGGATGAATCCGAATACGATAATCTTTCGGCCTCCGCCTATTTAAGGGCAAAAGAAGATTATCTCATGGGAATTAATTTTTCCCGATTGCTTACACTAAGATATGGGCAGAACATTTCCAATTACTTAAAAAGCGGGAAGAATACGGTAATATCCGTCGGCAGGGTCATGACCTGTGTCATGGGAATGGTGGTACGGAGAGAACGGGAGATCAGGGAGTTTGTTAAAACCCCGTTTTACCGTGTAATCGGAACCTTTTCCAGAGAGGATGCAGCAAACCCGGAACTACCGGGTATGGATTTTGACGGGGAGTGGAAAAGCGCCCCCGGATCCAGGTATTTTGAATCCCCGTTCCTTTATAAGGAAAATGGCTTTAAGGAACGAAAATACGCAGAAGAGCTGATCAGTACCCTGTCTCTTATGAATCCCATGGAAGGAACCGTTGCTTCCATAGAAAAGAAAAAGGAAACAAAGAATCCTCCCTTGCTTTACAATCTGGCTGAGCTTCAGAATGACTGTTCCAGAATGTTTAAGATCAGCCCTGATGAGACCTTGAAGCTGGTTCAGCAGCTTTATGAAAAGAAGATGGTCACTTACCCAAGAACCGATGCCAGAGTTTTATCCACGGCGGTTGCAAAGGAAATCCATAAGAACATTGCCGGGCTTAAGGGCTTTGAACCTATGGCGGAAGCGGCGGCAGAGGTTATGGAGAAGGGGTCCTACAAGACCATTGAAAAAACCAGGTACGTTAATGATAAGCAGATAACGGACCATTATGCCATCATACCCACCGGTCAGGGACTGGCCGCATTAAGGGGACTCTCTCCCCTGGGACTGAAGGTTTATGAGGTCATAGCAAGAAGATTTATAAGCGTCTTTTATCCGCCGGCTGTCTATCAGAAATATGCACTGGAGCTTGTGGCAGATACAGAGCCGGCACCGGTTAACCAGGTGCCGGGCAAGGAACATTTCTATGCCAATTTCCGTGTCATGCTGGAAGCAGGCTATTTAAAGGTCGCCGAGGTATCCTGGGGGAAAAAGAAGCAGCAGGATGAAGGAAAAGCAGAAGCGCCCTCTGAAGACAGCGGACAGGAGGAAAACAATCCGGAATCCTCTCAAAATCAAATGGATAATCCCGCATTTATTGCCATGCTTGGAACCCTGAAAAAGGGGATGAAGCTTTCTCTTAAAAAGCTGCAGATTAAGGAAGGAGAAACCTCCCCGCCCAAGCGCTATACATCCGGTTCCATGATCTTAGCCATGGAAAACGCCGGACAGCTTATAGAAGATGAAGAGCTCCGCGCCCAGATAAAGGGAAGCGGAATAGGAACCAGTGCTACCCGGGCTGAGATTTTAAAAAAGCTGTTTCATATCAAGTATCTTTCTTTAAACAGCAAGACTCAGGTAATTGTTCCCACTCTTTTGGGAGAAATGATTTTTGATGTAGTCAATGCTTCCATCAGACAGCTCCTTAATCCGGAATTGACGGCAAGCTGGGAAAAAGGGCTGAATTATGTGGCCGAGGGGACCATTACCCCGGAAGAATATATGCAGAAACTGGAGAATTTTGTTGCCGGGCGGACCGCAGGAGTTTTAAGGCTCAACAATCATTACGATCTGCATGGTGTATTTGATGCTGCGGCAGCTAATTATAAAAAACAAAAATAGGAGATTATAAAATGAAAAAAGAAGATATGACAAACCAGGACTTATTTGATACCACCCATACCATAGCCAAATTATTATTTGAACAGACCACTTATCCATGGGAAATTCTTCCGAAAATCAGTGACTTCATCGTTTCCCTGGGAGAGCGTCTTCCAAAGGATGAGTATGTTCACGTAGGAAAAGCGGTGTGGATTCATAAATCCATAAATCTTCCGCCAACAGCCTGTATGGGTGAGCATGTAATCATCTGCAAGGGCGCACAGATCCGTCATTGTGCATTCATCAGAGGCAATGCCATCATAGGAGAAGGTGCTGTAATAGGAAACTCTTCTGAAATTAAGAATTCCATTCTTTTTGACGGTGTACAGGTTCCTCACTATAACTATGTAGGAGATTCCATTTTAGGTTATAAGTCTCATATGGGCGCTTCTTCTCTGGCTTCCAACGTAAAAACCGATAAGTCTCTTGTTACAGTTCATGCAGAAGACGGGGATATTGAGACAGGACTTAAGAAATTCGGCGCGATCATTGGCGATTTCACTGAAATTGGCTGCGGTGCAGTCTTAAATCCAGGAACCGTAATCGGACCGAAATCCATTGTTTATCCTCTTTCCTGTGTCAGAAGCTGTGTTGACGCGAATTCCATCTATAAGAATCAGGGAGAAATCGTAGAGAAAAAAATTATTGAGGAATAAGGAACAATACAATGGATAAACAACACACTGCGGCGAAGAACGGTACCTTTGGTTCACGGATCGGGTTTATTCTCGCCTCTGTTGGCTCTGCGGTAGGTATGGGGAACATCTGGATGTTTCCCTACCGCCTGGGGCAGTATGGGGGAGCTGCTTTTTTACTGGTGTATTTCGGCTTTATTTTTTTGTTTGGTATAGTCGGGCTTTCCGGCGAGTTTGCTTTTGGAAGGCTGACTGGGACAGGCCCTATTGGTTCCTATGATTATGCCATGAAGACCAGAGGAAAAAAGGGCGGAGCATTTCTTGGAGCCATTCCTTTGATTGGCTCTCTTGGCATTGCCATTGGCTATGCTATTATTGTAGGCTGGGTTCTTAAGTATCTGTTTGGTTCCCTGACCGGTGTAATGATGAATACGGATGCAAAGGAATACTTTTCCGGCATGACAGGAAAATTCGGCAGTGTGCCCTGGCATTTTCTTGTGGTGGTCATTACTGTAGCAGTACTGACAGGGGGCGTTTTAAAGGGCATTGAAAAAGTGAATGCAATCATGATGCCGTCTTTTTTTATTTTGTTTGCGATCATTGCAATACGGGTGTTTTTTCTTCCAGGCTCTCTGGCCGGCTATGAATATCTGCTGGTTCCCAGGTGGGAGTACTTACTGAAGCCGGAAACCTGGGTGATGGCCATGGGACAGGCATTCTTTTCCTTATCCATTACAGGCTCCGGAATGGTCATTTACGGAAGCTATCTGGATAAAAAGGAGGATATTCCCAAGGCAGCCCTTACTACCGCGCTACTTGATACAATTGCAGCGCTTTTGGCTGGTTTTGCCATTATTCCGGCGGTCTTTGCCTTCCAGATGGATCCTGCAAGCGGTCCTCCCCTTATGTTCATCACAGTCCCAAAGGTATTTTCCATGATTCCGGCAGGAAGATGGGTGGCAGTGCTGTTTTTCCTCTCTGTGTTGTTTGCCGGGGTGACTTCTTTGGTAAACATGCTTGAGGTGTGCTCGGAGGCTGTTCAGACCCACCTTCACTTGTCCCGTAAAAAGTCCATTTTCCTGGTAGGGGCCGCAGTATTTATTCCCGGGCTTTTCATAGAATATGAGCCGTATATGGGATTCTTTATGGATTTGATAACAATATACGTAGTTCCTTTTGGTGCTGTTTTATGCTCCATCATGATTTACTGGGTTTTAAAAGACGGCAGGATCATGGAAGAATTAAACAGGGGACGGAAGAAGCCTTTAGGGGCAGCTTATCTTTTTACTGCAAAATTCGTTTATGTTTTTCTTGCTGCATTGGTGTTTGCACTTAGCATTCTATATAAAGGAATCGGATAAAAATATCTAAAAGAAACGCGCATGAAGCGGCTTAATATGCCAAATCAATGCGCGTTTTTTGAATTTCTTTTTTGTCTGCTATTTTGTACCGAAGATTCTATCCCCTGCATCACCAAGGCCAGGACAGATATAGGCGTTTTCATTTAACTGGCGGTCCAGATGTCCGATGTAGATCTGTATGTCCGGATGTGCCTCACGAAGCTTCTCTAAGCCTTCTGGAGCAGCGATAATGGCCATGAACTTGATATTCCTTCCGCCGTGCTGTTTAATGAAATCCACAGCAGCGATTGCGGAACCTCCGGTTGCCAGCATGGGATCGGTGACAACAATGGTTCTCTGCTCAATAGGGCTTGGCAGCTTACAGTAGTATTCGTGAGGTTCATGGGTAACTTCATCACGATAAAGGCCGATGTGGCCCACTTTTGCGGAGGGAACCAAGGCCAGGATTCCGTTGACCATGCCCAGTCCTGCACGAAGAATAGGAACGACAGCCATTTTTTTACCGGCAATCATAGGAGTCATGCAGGTCTCAATGGGAGTTTCCACCTCTACATCCTGCAAGGGGAGATCTCTTAAAGCTTCAAATCCCATCAGCATTGCAATCTCTTCGATGAGAGCGCGGAACTCATTGGTTCCTGTCCTCTTATCTCTTAAAATAGAGATCTTGTGCTGAATAAGCGGGTGGGTAAAAACAGTTACATTGTCCATTGAAAAGTCCATAATAGTTTTAAATCCTTTCTTTATTCTCTTAGTGTATCAGGAGTTTCCGGCGATATGGGGTTCCTAAGAACTCCGATTATGACTGCTGGAAACAGACCTGAAATGTTTCATGAAATGGGGCTTGCTTTAACATTAAGTTCTCCAAGCTGTGGGAATCCAAGTCAAAATACCGCAAAAATAATTCCACCCTGTGCTAAAGGCCGATTTCCTGGGATCACGGTTCCTTCCGGTCGGATAACTGCGGTAGCAGCGGCCGGAAAAGCGAAGGAGGAACCAGGGAATACAGGAACCTTAAATTTAGTACAGCAGTGGAATACTAAGGCGCCAACACTTAAAGAAAATAATGCCGGCGATGGAATGAAGCTTATCAGTAAGGGTATGCACGGCAGCGCCGGATATAGGGAACAGGTGCTGGATGCTGAGCGGATAATCCCGGGTTGTCAGTTTTTCGTTGTTACTCATTATTCTACCCCATTTCTTTTTATTTTCCGTCCTATTTTATCAAAGAAAGGGGTAAAAGGCAACTATTTTTCCTATTTTGTCTCAGGAGTATATTTTATCAGCGCAAAATCCCCCAGGCTGTGAGGAACTGGAATGGAAATAATAATGGTGCCGTGATCTTCATAGCTGAAGGATTCCGGAAAAGCAGGAGTGGAGTCTGAGGATACTGATTCCATGGGAAAATCCGCTTGTTTGAACATTGTCGCATATGTTTCCTGACTTGTTTGAGCAAGGAAAGGAATTAAGGCTTCTGTAAGTTCAGGAGAGGCATCGTAGAACTGGCAGTCATCGGAACGGATGTATTCAGCCAGCACATTTGGATCGGCATAATCTTTGAGTCTTATATTCTTTGCCTGAGATATATCAACTGTGTTGGTAAAAAACACATTGACCGGATGAGCTGCTCCAGCCCCGGAAATAAGTCCGGTGTATATGGCAGTGATCCGCTTCCTGTCTACGGAGTTTACCTTGGCTGTAACAGAAAGGCTGTCCTTTTCTTTGTTGATGGAATAGGCCTTTAATATCTTCAGGGCATTGCTTTTTAACAGAGAGTTGATTTTTTCCTCTGCTGCGCTATCCTCCAAACCAGAGATAGCAGGATATTCAATGGAAACATTTCCTTCCTTATAGGTGTGCAGGACAGCAGTGATGCCGGAGGAAGAAGTGCTGTTGTTTGTTTCCATTTGCTGAGCCTGATTATCAGGGTTTTCGATTTTTACAGGCTCTGATGCTTCCGTGGCAGAGGGCTCGGATTCTCCGTCCGCAGCGGCAGAGGTGCCTGGCAAATTGGTCTTAACATAATTCTTTTGTCCGCAGCCGCTTAAAATCAGGGCGCAGATGATGAAAAGGGCTGGGATAACTGTGCTTCGTTTCATAGGATTACCTTCCTTCATTTTTGCGGATTTTTTACAGTATATCACAAATATTGGGGCTGTGGCCGGGATTTTCCCCGAATTAAGAAAAAAATAGGAAATTATTGGAAATGGGTGCTGCCAGACAGAGAAAAGGCCCTGGAAATCTGATTTTCTCAGATCTCCAGAGCCTTGCTCCCTGCCAAGGGTGTAGTGCCGGCAGTGGGACTTGAACCCACACGATGTTGCCATCAACGGATTTTGAGTCCGCCTCGTCTGCCATTCCGACATGCCGGCATTTCCTTACAACGCTCATTATTTTATCATAGGATTTTCCATTTGGCAAGTGTTTTTTTGTGATTATTAAATTGAAAATGAACAAAATATATTGTATGATAGACAGAAGATGTATTTAAGGAGGTGTCAGGACCATGACATGTAAGGAAGTAGAACGTCTGGTCATGCCATACATCAATGATGAACTGACGGACGACGAACTGGGGGAATTCCTGGAACATTTGGAGTCCTGTCCGGATTGCCGGGAAGAGCTGGAAATATACTTTACTGTGGATGTGGGAATCAGGGAGCTGGATTCTGAAACGGGGAATTATAATATAAAAGGAGCGCTGGAGTCAGCCATAGAACAGTCCAGACAAAGGCTTCAGGTCATTCGATGTATTAAAATCGCCAGGTATGCGGTAGCTACGGTCAGCGCAATGGCGCTGATTTTTACAGTCCTTCTGCAATGCCGGATCTGGATGCAGTGGGGCTTACTATGATGGGAAAATGTACCCTGCGGGTATACCTTTACGCCCGATATAGCGGGGCGAACTTTGCCCAAAAAGCGTGGGCAGGAAAGAGGAAACATGAGCAGAAAAAAGATAGTATTAGTAGATGGAAGCAGTATGCTAAGGAACGCCTTTTATGGACTTCCTTCCAATGGAGCGAAAGGTATTCAAAGCCTGATCATGAAGCTTTTGGAGGCAAAAGAAGCGGACTACCTGGCTGTTGCCTTTGATTCTGAAACAGAAGGTAAAAAGGAATCATATAAAAATACAGCAGTGTACGAAGGGCTTTTAAAGGAGGACGAGGGGTTAAGGGAAACGCTGCTTACCCTGGATATTTCTGTTCTTAAAAAGGAAGGATATACTTCAACCGATATTTTGGCTTCATTGGCAAAACGGTGCCAGGAGGAAGATGGGGAAGTCGTGATTCTGTCTGATGAGCGAACGCTTTTACAGGCAGTAGAAGAACATGTGACCCTTAAGCTTCCTGCTGTCGGGGAAGAGGGACTGGAGTTTAAATCCTATTCCCCAGAGCTTGTACGGGAAGAATTTGGCCTGGAGCCAGAGGCTCTTGCAGGTGTTTTTGCACTGGCAGGAGAATGGGGAATCGGTGAGAAAACTGCCTGTCAGCTGATAAGGGAACATCACAGCGTTGAAAATATTTATAATCATATAGAAGCAATAGAATCCCAGAGAATCCGGGAAGCACTTACCGGGAATCAGGAAGCAGTAAGGCGGAAGGAAGCTCTTACTGCCCTTCGCAGGGATTGCGATATCCGCCTGGATTATACGAAAACCCTTGAACAGGCGGAGATTCAAAAAATTATTGATATGGATTTCGTTCCGGCCTCTTTTCCGGGAGAAGAGGAGGAACCGTCCCTGGAATCAGGCTTCTATGCAGTTACAGACCTTTCAGAGGCTGAGTCCATATTCTTAAAGTGCGCAGCCGGCAGCCGGCTGGGGCTGCAGCTGGTGGTTGAGGACAAGGCCGTATCAGCCCTGTCTCTTTGCCTCAGTGAGACAGAAGTGTACTGCTTTATCCCTCAGGGAACTCTTGAGCCGGAATACCTGGCAGAGAAAGCAGAGGAGATCTGTAAAAGGGCAGGGCAGACAACTGTCATTCATTTAAAGAGCCAGCTTGCGTTTTTAAAGCTTATGCCGGAAAGCCCGGTATTTGATGCGGGCGTTGCCGGATATCTGCTAAATCCGTTAAAGGATTCCTATGAATACAATGATCTGGCGGAGGATTACCTGGACCTTTCCATCCCATCCAAAACAGAGCTTTTGGGAAAAGGCTCTGTTAAGTACGCGCTGGAGGAAAACAGGGAAAAGGCTGTTTCCTGCATCTGTTATATGTCCTATGTGGCCTTTAAATGTCATGACCTGCTTTGTGAGTCACTTAAAAAGGCAGCCATGGATAAGCTGTTCTATGAAATTGAAATGCCTTTGATTTACAGCCTGTTTCATATGGAGGAAGCAGGAATCCGTGTGGAAAGGGAACGCCTGAAAGAATATGGCGACCGCTTAAAGGTCCGTATTGCAGAATTGGAGCAGAAGATATATGAAGAAACGGGAGAAACCTTTAACATCAATTCTCCCAAGCAGCTGGGAGAGGTACTTTTTGACCATATGAAGATTCCGGGAGGAAAAAAGACAAAAACCGGTTATTCAACAGCAGCGGATGTATTGGAAAAGCTGGCATCTGACTGGCCTGCGGTCAACTTAATCCTGGATTACAGACAGCTGACCAAATTAAATTCCACTTACGCAGACGGGCTGGCAGCCTACATTGGTCCGGATGAGCGGATTCACGGAACCTTTAACCAGACGATCACAGCTACAGGAAGAATCAGCAGTACGGAACCTAATTTACAGAATATTCCGGTCCGAATGGAGCTGGGAAGGGAAATCAGAAAGGTTTTCGTGCCTCAGGAGGGCTGCCTGTTTGTTGATGCGGACTATTCCCAGATTGAACTGAGAGTGCTGGCTCATATGTCAGGAGACCAGCGCCTGATCGGGGCCTACCGTCAGGCGGAGGATATCCATGCCATCACGGCTTCCCAGGTGTTTCATGTTCCCCTTGATGAGGTGACTCCTCTTCAGCGAAGGAACGCAAAGGCTGTAAACTTCGGTATTGTATATGGAATCAGTTCCTTTGGATTGAGTGAGGGCTTAAGCATCACCAGAAAAGAGGCTTCGGAATACATCAGCAAATATTTTGAAACCTATCCGGGAGTGAAATCATTTTTAGATGGTCTTGTGGCTGAGGCAAAAGAACAGGGCTATGCGGTCAGCATGTTTGGCAGACGCCGTCCCGTTCCTGAACTGAAATCCTCCAACTTCATGCAGCGCTCTTTTGGGGAACGGGTTGCCATGAATTCTCCCATTCAGGGCACTGCGGCAGACATTATCAAGATAGCCATGATCCGTGTGGACAATGCCCTGAAAAAACAGGGATTAAAATCCCGGATCGTCCTGCAGGTTCACGATGAACTTCTCATTGAAGCATATCAGGATGAGGTTGATAAAGTAAAAGAGCTTCTGGTGGAAGAAATGAAGCATGCGGCAGAGCTTGCAGTATCCCTTGAGGTGGAGGCTAATGTAGGGGATTCCTGGTTTGATGCAAAGTAAAATATCTTTCAGACTTCTACAAGGTATTTTATGGGCTGTCGCCGGATAGGTAAGGAGCCTTGTCCGGCGGGGCGTTGCCTTCATGAGAATAAAGGGTTGGTGTTAGGATGAGAGTGATTGGATTGACCGGAGGGATCGGAGCCGGAAAAAGCCTGGTTCTTTCTATTTTAAAGGAGGAATACGGTGCGGAAGTGATCAAAGCGGATGAATTAGCCCATGAGCTGATGGAGCCGGGAAAAGAAGGGTATCTGGCTGTGACAGAAGCTCTGGGGGAGGGCCTTCTAAATTCCGATGGAACCATTGACCGTAAAGCCCTGGCCACACGTATTTTTCAGGATGACAGGGCAAGGAAAACCGTGGATGACATCATTCACCCTATGGTATGGAAAACCATAAGGGATAAAATTTCTGCTTCCCAAGCAGAGCTTATTGTGGTAGAATTTGCAATTATGAATGAAAAAATGGATGACAGCTGGGAGGAGATGTGGTACGTTCGTGCGTCAATGGAGAACAGGATCCGCCGTTTGGCGGAAAACAGGGGCTATACGAGGGAGCATTCGGAACGCATCATAGCGAGTCAGGCCTCTGAATCGGAGTTTTTAAAACGCTGTACGCGGGTGATTGAAAATGACGGTTCCATGGAAGATGTGAAAAGCCAACTGGCTGAAATATTGTAAAGCAGAGGAAAACACCCTGCGGGTATACCATTATCCCCGGAAAGCAGGGCTGAAAAGAGGAAAGAATGAGATTGGTAAGTATTGCAAGCGGAAGCAGCGGAAACTGCATTTATGTGGGCTCTGATTCCACACATATCCTGGTGGATGCCGGGATAAGCAACAAACGGATCCAGCAGGGATTAAATGAGATAGGAATAAAGGGTAGTGAACTTACCGGAATCGTCATTACCCATGAACATTCCGACCATACAAAAGGGCTTGGAGTCCTTGCCAGAAAATATGGGGTTCCTATTTATGGGACAAGAGAGACCCTGGAAGAGATATCAAAACAGAAGTATCTGGGGGAATATCCCAGGGAGTTATTTTGTGCCATCAGGCCTGACGTGGATTTTAATGTGGGGGATCTGGAAGTCAAGCCCTTTTCCATTGACCATGATGCGTCAAATCCGGTGGCTTACAGGATCCAGCATGACCACAAGTCTGTTGCGGTTGCCACGGATATGGGACATTACGACCAGTATATTATCGAGCATCTTCAGGGACTTGATGCAGTGCTTTTAGAATCCAATCACGATGTGAATATGCTGCAGGCAGGACCCTATCCCTACTATCTGAAACGCCGGATCCTGGGAGATCACGGACACCTTTCCAATGAGAATGCGGGGCGGCTTTTGTGCTGTATTCTCCATGATAATTTAAAAAAGGTACTGCTGGGCCATTTAAGCAAGGAGAATAATTATGAAGAGCTTGCTTATGAGACCGTAAGGCTGGAGATCACAGAAGGAGATAATCCATATAAAGCATCGGATTTTTACATAGAGGTTGCAAAAAGAGATCAGATGTCAGAAATTATCACCGTATAGTCTAATGAAAGAGGAGAAACATTATGAACAAAACGATTATTACAGTAGTTGGAAAAGATACCGTAGGAATCATAGCAAAGATTTGTACTTATCTGGCAGGCAACCAGGTGAACATATTGGATATTTCCCAGACCATTGTTCAGGGCTTCTTTAATATGATGATGATTGTGGATATCAATGACGCAACAAAGCCTTTCGGGGAGCTGGCTGACGAGCTGGAACAGATTGGTGATGAAATCGGAGTAAAGGTAAAATGCCAGCGTGAGGAAATTTTTACCAGCATGCACCGTATCTGATGACAAGTTCAAGGCTTAAGAAAAGGATGGGTTCCCGATATGTTAAATATGTTTGAAGTGAATGAAACCAATAAAATGATCGACCAGGAGCTGCTTGATGTACGTACCATTACCATGGGCATCAGCCTTCTTGACTGCAGTGACAGTGACTTAAACGCGGTGAATGAAAAAATATACAATAAAATCACAACCGTTGCAAAAGACCTTGTGGCAGTGGGAAAGGAGATTGAAAAGGATTTTGCAATTCCCATTGTAAATAAAAGAATTTCTGTAACTCCCATTGCTATAGTCGGCGGAGCGGCCTGTAAAAGTCCGGAAGATTTTGTGACCATTGCACAGACCCTTGACCGTGCAGCAAAGGAAGTGGGCGTGAATTTCATCGGCGGCTATTCTGCCCTGGTGAGCAAAGGAATGACAGCGGCGGATGAACACCTGATCCGTTCCATACCTGAAGCTCTTGCCTGCACAGACCGTGTATGCAGCTCTGTCAATGTAGGTTCCACAAAAACAGGCATTAACATGGATGCAGTGGCCCTTATGGGTGAGACCGTAGTGGAAACGGCAAAGGCCACCAAGGACATTGATTCCCTCGGCTGCGCCAAGCTGGTGGTATTCTGCAATGCGCCGGATGATAATCCTTTTATGGCAGGAGCGTTCCACGGGGTGACGGAAGCGGATGTCATCATTAATGTGGGAGTCAGCGGTCCGGGAGTTGTTAAGACTGCAATTGAAGCGGCCAGGGGAAAGGATTTTGAGGTCCTCTGCGAGACGATTAAGAAAACCGCCTTTAAGATAACCCGTGTGGGCCAGCTGGTTGCCCAGGAGGCGTCAAAAAGGCTGAATGTTCCTTTTGGAATCATTGATTTATCTCTTGCACCGACTCCTGCCGTTGGCGACAGCGTGGCTGAAATCCTGGAAGAGATCGGCCTGGAACGGGTAGGTGCACCGGGCACCACAGCAGCCCTTGCCCTGTTAAATGACCAGGTAAAAAAAGGCGGCGTCATGGCTTCTTCCTATGTAGGCGGTTTAAGCGGCGCGTTTATTCCGGTCAGCGAGGATCAGGGAATGATCGATGCAGTAGCCATGGGAGCCTTGAACATAGAGAAGCTGGAAGCAATGACTTGCGTCTGCTCGGTTGGCCTTGATATGATCGCAATTCCGGGAGATACACCTGCCACAACCATTGCAGGTATTATTGCAGACGAATCCGCCATCGGTATGGTAAACCAGAAGACCACCGCAGTCCGCATTATCCCGGTTATTGGTAAATCCGTTGGAGAAACAGTGGAATTCGGCGGTTTATTAGGATATGCTCCTGTTATGCCGGTCAGCCGGTACTCCTGTGAAAAATTCATAACCAGAGGCGGACGGATTCCGGCGCCCATTCACAGCTTTAAAAATTAATTGCCCTGGAGGAAGGATACAGGAGATGAATATTTATTTAATTCGCCATGGAAGGCAGAGCAGCAAACTCTGTAATGTTGATGTGGATCTATCCGAGGCAGGCCGCCGCCAGGCGGCATTAGTCGGGGAACGGCTGGCTTCCAAGGGTATTGAAGCAGTATATTCCAGCCATTTGATCCGGGCTGTGGAAACTGCCAGAGAGGCAAACCGCTATTGGAATGGAAAGCACATCATAAGGCAGGAACTTAGGGAGATTTCCTTTGGAGAAATGGAAGGCATGGCGGATGGGGACATAGCAGCAAGATTTAAAGATTTTAAGAAAGAGCAGGAACGGATGGAACAGGATTTGCCCTATCCTGGAGGCGAGAACGCCGGGGACGTAATAAAACGGGCCATTCCTGTCCTTGAAGAAATTGCTGCAAGCGGTTACCAGAATGTTGCAGTT
Organism: Lacrimispora sp. BS-2; assembly: GCF_040207125.1. Lineage (NCBI taxonomy): Bacteria > Bacillati > Bacillota > Clostridia > Lachnospirales > Lachnospiraceae > Lacrimispora > Lacrimispora cavernae. The sequence goes on along the minus strand of NZ_CP157940.1, from coordinate 1,576,940 downwards.
GTGACTCACGGAGGAGTGATCCGCACTGTGACCACAGCACTGCTTCATATGGAGCCGAAATATTACCGCCTCCTTGGAAATTCCCTTGAGAACTGCAGCATCACGGAAGTGTGCTGGAATGAAAAAACAGGGCGTTTTTTCATGGAACGATTTAATGATTTTGCACATCTGGAACCTTATCCGGAGCTTTTGCGGGTAAGCTGGGTGGATGCAGAAAACTGAAAGCAGAAACACCCTGGGGGTGTACCTTATGCCCAAAGAACATGGGCAGGAAAGAAAGGAATTGCCTGATTTTATGGAACAAAAGGAACAAGAACATTTAATTCAAATAGTCAGAGAATTTCTCGATGAAAATCTGCTTCGGATCGTAATCAGCAATCCATCGGATAAGCAGGGCGTTTCCAAGGTAAAGGTACGCCCGCTTTTGCTAAAGAAAAGCCTGGTTTTTCAGGCGGAGGAGCTGGTGGGAAACCAGGCCTTTCATAAGAATTATTCTGCAGAGGAATGCATAACCTATATTGCAGACCTGTTAGATGGTAAGCTGCGCCAGATGGAGCTGGAATCCCGTAAAGGCCAGGTAAGAGTTCTGGTGAGCAAAAAGGGAAGTCTCAGCATCAAGGTGAAGCGGCAGCAGAAAATTGAGGCACCTTCCCCAGTCCCTCAGCATAACAGACAGAAGAGCTACATTATAAAGGAAGGAACGCCGGTTCCCTTTCTGGTGGACTTAGGAGTTATGACGGCGGAAGGAAAAGTCATTGCTTCAAAGTATGATAAATTTCGTCAGATCAACCGTTTTTTGGAATTTATTGAGGATATCCTTCCCAGGCTTGACAAGAACAGAGAAAATGTGATCATTGATTTTGGCTGCGGAAAATCCTATCTGACCTTTGCCATGTATTACTATCTCCATGAGCTGAAAGGGTATTTGATCCGCGTCATCGGGCTGGATTTAAAGCAGACGGTCATTGACGACTGTAACCGTCTGGGAGAACGGTATGGATATGATATGTTAAAATTTTATCATGGAGATATCGCTTCCTATGAGGGAGTGGACCATGTAGATATGGTAGTGACCCTTCACGCCTGTGATACTGCTACGGATTATGCCCTGGCAAAGGCGGTCCGATGGGGGGCTTCTGTCATTTTATCGGTTCCCTGCTGTCAGCATGAGCTGAACAAAACCATGCATCAGGAGCTTATGGCTCCCGTATTCCAATATGGACTGATCCGGGAACGGATGGCCGCCCTTTATACCGATGCCCTCAGGGCAGAAATTCTGGAAAACCAGGGATACCGTACCCAGATCCTGGAATTCATTGACATGGAGCACACTCCGAAGAATATTCTGATCAGGGGAGTAAAACAGGGAGGAAGGAAAGATAACCGCAGTGAGATCCAGGAAATCATGGGATTTCTCCATGGGAAGCTGACCCTTGCAGATCTGCTGTTAAAAGAGGATAGGAAATAGAAAGCAGATGGTAATTTTTGGTCATTTGTGGTATGATATAACAAACAGCTTAAGGAGGAGTAATCAGTGCCTTTCATCAACTCTAAAGTAAATGTCACATTATCAGAAGAAGAAAAAACAGCACTAAAAACAAGACTTGGACAGGCCATCAGCCTCATTCCCGGTAAATCGGAAAGCTGGCTCATGATTGGTTTTGAAGATAACTGTTCCCTTTATTTTAAAGGGAAAAATAATACAAAGCTGGCTTTTGTGGAAGTGAAGATTTTTGGACATGCATCAGAACGGGATTACGACCGGCTGACTGTTGAAATCTGTAAAATCTATAAGGATGTGCTTTCCATTGCCCAGGATAAAATTTATGTAAAATATGAGGAAGTGGATCACTGGGGTTGGAATGGAGGAAACTTTTAACTGCGCGGCTGATACTTAGGTCAGGAGGAATGGCTTATGGAGCTTTGGGATGTTTATGATGAAAACCGGGTAGCCACCGGTAAAACCCATGTTCGCGGACTTCCGCTGGGTACAGGAGAATACCACCTTGTAGCGGATGTATGGCTGGTTAACGAGAATCAGGAGATTCTGCTGACCAGAAGGCATCCGGATAAGCCCTATGGCCTTATGTGGGAATGCACCGGAGGCTCTGTTCTTGCTGGAGAAACAAGCGTTGAAGGAGCCCTTCGTGAGCTTTCAGAAGAGGTTGGGATCCGGGCAGAAAAAGAGCAGCTCCTCCTGATTCATTCCATCCGCCTGAAGGAGCGGTTTGTGGACACCTATATCACCAGACAAAATGTTACCATAAAAGACATAACCATTCAGCAGGAAGAAGTGGTAGATGCAAAATTTGCCACATTTGAACAGCTTCTTGAAATGTGGAAACAGGGAATCGTAGTTCCCAAATCCCGGTTTCTTCTATATAAAGACAGGATCAGCGAATTCCTTCAACCGCCGTCATAGGATGACGACGGAATGAGTGAACTCATTTTTCATTTTTATTCCATATTTGTCCTGTAGAATAGTCTGATAAATATGGGAGCAGTAAAAATCCTGCCGGAGCATGGACCAGGCTGCTCCGGAAAGAATGAGCCTGGAATCGGCAGTTTTTGTGATGAGAGGGATGCTCCCTCTCTTTTTTATTTCTCCCATAAGGTCTGTGGAAGTTTTTTTAAAGCCTAAAACACGGGCATATGGGGCATAACCGGCGTTTCGTCCCAGAGTGACCTGGTGGGAAGTGATCCCGAGGGCGATATGGAGAAGGGCCCGGCTGATCCGGGTATAGGTATACTGCCTTGTTTTTAAGTGGTTGATTTTTTCCTCAAAAGGAAGGAAATCCGGAAGCTGCCTTAAAAGTCTGGCCGCCAATTCCTCTGAAACATCGGCATACTTTTCAAAGGGAATTCCCTCGTAGTCCAGTTTAAGCAGGGTGGTGTTTAACAAGGCGCTGAAATCATCAGGAAATACTGGAAAGCCCTTGGCCATTATCTGTTTTACGGAATCCGGTACCTGAATCAGAGAGGACTCCGCCTGTATCAGAATATCCGGGTTTTCACGAAGGACTTTTCGGATCCCGGTGGCAGAGCTGAAACCTTCTGGGGCAAGGCTGGTATCGTGATATCCATACCCTTTTCTGGAAATGGTGACGGGAGTCATTAAGCTTTTCTGCCGGTAAAGAGCCTTGCAATATTCGATTCCCAGAATGTTATTTGGGGACGCCAGAATGGAGGCGTCCTCCTCATCCAGGATCCCGCAGGAGATGAGAGCCTTGTTTCTGGCCTGGGGAAAGGTAGCCCCTTTTTTTAACTCCCTGCGCAGCTCCTTCGTATAAACAGAGGGCTCCGTGGCTAAAATAGAAGCAATACCGGAAAGTTTTTCCACATTTCCGCATTCGCTTCCAAAGCAGAGGCCGTCAACCACTCCCAGATTATTAAGGAGGGCAACACCGCAGGCGGCAAAATCCTCTGCACTGCTGGAGGCAAAGACTGACGGAAGCTCGATCACAAGATCGGCCCCGCAGGACAATGCCATGGCTGTTCTGGTATATTTATCATAGATGGCAGGAGATCCTCTTTGGACAAAATCTCCGCTCATGACAACGATGCAGTACTCTGACTGTGTCAGCTCCTTGGCCCTCCTGATATGATAGGCGTGTCCATCGTGAAAAGGGTTGTATTCAGCGATAATGCCAACGGCAAGAGAATTTTTATTTTTCATCTTAAAAAATATCCTTTTTCTTTTTATTATACTCTATTATGCGATTGTTTCGCAAAAAATGCAAATTATTTTAACACAACACTTGAAAATTTTGACGAATACTCATAGAATAGAGTTGAGAATCGGTGAAAAACATCGATTAAAAGAACAGGAGAATAGATAGGTATGAATTTTATCGTTGAAACATCAGCTCGTCATGTACATCTAACTCAGGAACATCTTGAGATTTTATTTGGAAAGGGCTATGAGTTAACAAAGAAAAAATATTTATCCCAGCCAGGCCAGTTTGCCTGTGAGGAGAGAGTGACTGTTATAGGTTCTAAGGGCGAGTTTAAAGGAATTTCCATTTTGGGACCGGTTAGAAAAGCGACTCAGGTAGAGCTTTCCGCAACCGATGCCCGTTCCATTGGAATTGCAGCGCCTTTGAGAGAATCCGGCGACGTTGCTGGCAGCGGTGCGTGCAAGATCATTGGACCTGTCGGTGAAATCGAGATAACAGAAGGCGTGATCGTTGCAAAACGTCATATCCATGCAACTCCTGCAGAAGCAGAAAAACTCGGTGTTAAGGATGATGAAATCGTATCTGTGAAGGTTGCTACAGACGGTAGAAGCCTTATCTTCGGAGATGTGGTTGTACGAGTAAAAGACAATTATGCTTTGGCAATGCACATTGATACAGATGAATCCAATGCGGCAAGCTGCAGCAGAGAACAGTACGGCGAAATTATTAAATAATAAAGGAGAATTAAAGAAAGATGAAAATTTTAGTTATTAACTGCGGAAGCTCTTCCTTAAAATACCAGTTGATCGATATGGAGAATGAGGGAGTCTTAGCAATCGGTTTATGCGAGAGAATCGGTATTAACGGTTCCAAGCTGTCTCACAAGGCAGAAGGAAAAGAGAAAATGGAAGTAGAAAAAGAGATGCCGAACCATACCGTTGCTATCAAGCTGGTTATGGATGCATTGGTTGACCCAACATACGGCATAATCAAAGATACCAGTGAAATTTCTGCGGTAGGCCACCGGGCTCTTCATGCCGGCACAATTTACAGCGATTCCATCGTAGTAAATGAAGATGTGAAAAAGGTTATCCGTGACTGTTTTGATTTAGGACCTTTGCATAATCCGGCAAACTTAATGGGAATTGAAGCATGTGAGAAAGCAATGCCAGGAGTTCCTAATGTAGCAGTATTTGATACCTCTTTCGGCATGGGAATGCCTGAAAAAGCCTCCATGTATGCAATTCCTCAGGAATATTATGAGAAATACAGCATTCGCCGTTACGGCTTCCATGGAACAAGCCACAAATTTGTATCCAATGAAGCCTTAAAGTATTGTGATCTGGATTCTAAGAACGGCAAGGTGATTGTTTGCCATTTAGGAAACGGAGCCAGCATTTCTGCATCCATCGGCGGCAAGTGCGTGGATACCAGCATGGGACTCACTCCTTTAGAGGGACTTATCATGGGTACCAGAAGTGGTGATATCGATCCTGCTGTTGTACAGTTTATCTGCAATAAGGAAGGCAAGAGCGTCAATGAGGTACTGGACATTTTAAATAAAAAATCCGGTATCCTTGGTATGTCCGGCGGTATTTCCAGCGATTTCCGTGATGTGCAGAAGGCACAGGGAGAAGGGAACCATCTGGCTGATGTTGCCATTCAGGCATTTATTTACCGCGTGGCAAAATACATCGGCGCTTATGCAGCAGCAATGAACGGCGTTGACGCCATTGTATTTACTGCAGGCGTAGGTGAGAACGATAGACCTATCAGAGGTGCGGTTTGCGAATATTTAGGCTATCTTGGTGTTTCCATTGATGATGAAATCAATAAAACAAGAGGAAAACGTGTCATGATCTCCACACCTGATTCTAAGGTAAAGGTATGCGTAATTCCTACCAATGAAGAGCTGGCCATTGCAAGAGAGACAAAGGCTCTGGTATAATCCGGTGAAGCGGGGCACACTGTGAGCAAGTGGCAAAGCGGATTATATCCGATTGACCTGCCCTATGGAAACATTTGTATCATTTGTGCCTGATGAGCAAGCTTCCACTTACAAATCGCACAAATGTTTCTGTACGGCTGAACTGTTACTTCAAATATGGAAATATTTGTTGACAAATTGTGCACCCATATGTATAATAACATAGGTGCGTATTAGGAGACTAGTATGCTTATTAATTTAACTGAGTTGTTCACCCTGGAAGGGAAAGAGAAAACTTACACACCCGATCTTGAGATGAAGGTCTATCACGGGCCAGGTGGTGATTATGAAGTGGTGGATGCAGAACCTGTGCTGCTGCGGATTATGAATCTGGGAGACAAAAAGCTGGAAGTGGAAGGAAAAGCGAAATTAGCTTTGCTCATTCCATGTGACCGTTGCTTGGAGCCGGTGCGTGTTGACCTGAATTTTGATGTAATTCGTACTCTTGATTTAAGTGAAACGGATACGGGTATTGTAGAAGATTTCAAAGAACAACCATTTGTTAATGGTTATAATCTGGATGTAGACCAGTTGGTTTGTGATGAACTCATACTGAACCTGCCTATGAAAGTTCTCTGCAGTGAAGACTGTAAGGGGATTTGTAATAGATGTGGAACAAATCTCAATCACGAGACTTGTGACTGCGATATTAGGTCTGCAGACCCTAGAATGGCAGTCATCCAGGATATTTTTAAACAGTTTAAGGAGGTGTAACCATGTCTATCTGTCCAAAGAACAAATCTTCTAAAGCAAGAAGAGACAAACGTAGAGCAAACTGGAAGATGAGCGCTCCAAACTTAGTGAAGTGCAGCAAGTGCGGTGCACTTATGATGCCTCACAGAGTATGCAAGGCTTGCGGTTCTTACAACAAGAAAGAAATCATTTCTGTTGAGTAATCTTTAAAAGAATAAGCTTATAAAGCTGGTAAAATAAGGCTTTCCGGATTTCCGGAAAGCCTTATTTTATCGGCCTTTTCATTTTTCAAAAGAGCCTTTCTCGTAGTTTGACTGCTTGATGCAGGGAAGTCAACCGGATATTCGCAATCCGCTTTGCTGCTTGATGAGGTTAAATTGAATGTTCAGAAGAACATACATTATTTTTCTTTCCCCGGTTGATTTCAAAATCATTTTGAATGACTTTGTTGTATACCGATATTACTTTATAAAAGTTATCGATTTCTTCAGGGGTGCATTCCTTTTTTAGTTCCCCCATTGTCTTGGCGATATCGATTGTATCATAAAGTTTATGTGCTTTGCTGAGTTTCACTCCTGTATCTGTAGCATACAGGAGCACATTTTTAGCATTTCCTTCTTTTTTTTCTTTTGTAACAAGTCCCTTTTCAGATAACCGGCTGACTGTTTGTGATAATGCACCTTTTGTTTTATTCCAATAGGAGGCCAGCTCTGTAATGGTTATACCTGGGTTTTCCTCAATATAAGTGAGTGTGTGTGCTTCAATCATGCTGAGCAGGATGCCAAGCCCATAATCATGTGTTGAGATTATATAGTCATTATATCGCATAACAAACTGATAAATACTATTGTGCCTTTCATTTAATGTGTGAAAAGTCTCGTCAATAATACTTTCATTTAAATTTTGGTTCTCTTTCATTTACTCATTCCCTTTTAATTAAATTTTGTGTAAAGTCCATAAAGGTAAACTTACCCAATCATAAGTCTAACACAATAATCTGGAAAAATCAAATAAAAAATCGAAAAAAGGTATAAAAATAGTATAGACATTAAACAAAAACATATTGACAAAGTTCTTGTATACCGATATAATTCAAATGTAAAATTGTTTAGGCATTAAACTAAAAGGAGGGTTTATTAAATGGGAGTCAAAGATTTTTGCAGCAAGTATTATGTAGATCGTATGGGGACAGCTTCCTTAAAATGGGATGCGCTCGATCTACGGTTTGGGGATCCGGATTTGATATCCATGTGGGTGGCAGATATGGAATTTAAAGTACCGGAAGCTGTTGTTGAAGCATTACATAAGAGGGTTGATCATGGCATATTTGGCTATTCTTTCGTGCCGGATTCCTATTACGAGGCTGTTATTGATTGGGAATACAGCCATCATGGTTACAAAATGAAAAAAGAATGGATGCGGATTTCTCCCGGAGTTGTGGCGGCTTTGTATTGGGCGGTTAATATGTATACGGAAGAAAATGACTCCGTCATTATTCTTACACCGGTATATTATCCATTCCACAACTGTGTGAAAGACAGCAAACGTAATCTGGTTACTTGTGATTTGAATTATGATAAAGGGATCTATACCATTGATTTTGAAGCGTTTGAAAAGAAAATTGAAGAGAACCATGTAAAGATGTATATTATGTGTTCTCCTCACAATCCTGCAGGCCGTGTATGGACGGAAGAAGAGCTGGAGAAAATGCTGGAGATCTGCGCGCGCCATAATGTTTTGGTTGTATCTGACGAAATCCATCAGGATTTGGTGTTTGGAGAGAAAAAACATATTCCGGCAGCAACTATAGCCAACGGAAAATATGGGGACAATATGATTACTGCCTTTGCAGCATCTAAAACCTTTAATCTGGCAACTTGCTTAACTTCAACGATTGTAATCAAAAATGAGGAATTAAGAAAAACCTGGGATGAGTTCACCAGAGTATTTAATAATGTGGAGGTAAATATATTCGGTATTACGGCAGTGGAGGCCGCTTTAAGAGGGGGGAATGAGTGGTATCAATCCCTGAAGAAGGTGATCTGTCACAATTATCAGATGGTAGTGGAAGAGATGAAAGAGTTCCCGGAAGTTTATATTGTTCCACTTGAAGGAACTTACCTGCTTTTCATGGATTTAAGGAATTATGTAGACATTGAACAAATAAAAGAATTTACACAAAATCAGTGCAGACTGGCTGTCGATTACGGTGAATGGTTCGGTGAGAACTGGAAAGGCTTTATCCGGCTGAACTTAGGAACGACGCCTGAAATAGTAATGAGTGCAATTGAAAGCATAAAGACAAATTTAAGAAAAATTAATAGGTAAATACTGAAAAGTGATTGGAGAGAAACATATGAAAAACATTTGGAATACATATAAATCTTCCGTAATATTACTGGGTTCAATGGTTCTGGGAGGAGTGATCGGTCTTTTCTGGGGGAAAGGCGCAAAAATACTGCAGCCGGTTGCGGACATCTTCTTAAATTTGCTTTACTGTTGTGTTGTTCCCCTGATTTTCTGCTCATTGACTTCGGCGATTGCCAAAATGGAGAATTTGGTGAAACTAAGAAAAATACTGATCACGTTTCTGATAGGCACGATCATAACCGGAGTGATTTCATGTCTTTTCATGGTAGCTGCTGCACTGATGTTTGACCCAGCCAAAGGCGCTGTGCTGGATCTTGCAGAAAAGGCGGATAATGTGAACAGCAGCATGAATTTCTTAGGTATGTTTACAGTTAATGATTTTCCACTTTTATTTTCTAAAAGCAATCTGATGGCTTTGATTGTATTTACCGTTATGTTTTCAATCGCAATTATTATGGCTGGAGAAAAAGGAAAGCCGGTTCTAAAACTTATGGAAGGACTGTCCGATATCATTGTGAATGTGATTGGAATCGTAATGAAGATTGCACCGATTGGTTTGGGGTGTTATTTTGCGATCTTAATCGGAGAATATGGAGATCAGGTAATAGGACCTCTTTCCCGTGCCATTATCATTTATTGTGCTGTCATCGTTGTCTATTTTGTTTTTTCACAAACGGTCATGGCTTATATTGGCGCCGGTACAGCCGGAGTGAAACGGTGGTGGAAGACCGCACTTGCTCCAACATTAACCGCACTGGGAACTTGTTCTTCAGCGGCAACTCTTCCTCTGAATATGATTCAGGGCAAACAATTGGGTATTCCTGATGATATTGCGGATATTACCATACCGTTAGGAGCAAATTTACATAAAGACGGCGCATGTATTATCCAAATCCTGAAAATTGCTTTTTTATGTTCGATATTTGGAATTCCTTATGCAACACCCAGAAATATTATTATGTCCATCGTTGTGGCGGTGGTAGCATCTGTTGTCATGGGAGGAATTCCGGCCGGTGGATATGTTGCTGAAATATTCATTATATCGGCATTTGGATTCCCTACCGTTGCCATACCGGTTATGGTATTGATCGGGACCATAACAGATGCTCCTGCTACTGTAGTGAATGTAACGGGGGATACAGGACTTGCTATGGTGATAGCGAGGATCGTTGACGGTAAGGACTGGATGAAAAAAGAAAAAGATCGTTTTTGCGGCTGAGTACTTTAAATTGGGGAGTAGTTGGCAAGCTAAATGCGACAACAAGAGACGGACTATCGGCGGAATGCTGATCGTCCGTCTTTTCCGTTAAGAGAGGGAGAAGCCGTGAGTTTCCTTACATCTCCCCTCAAGATGTACTTAGCACAAGAGAGCTTTTCTGATCGTTCTATGACCAGTTTCGGATAATAGGGGGAGGCTTAAGATATTTGCAAATATTGGCTTTTATGTTATAATATCAAATAAAAATAAAGGGTTCTGGAGGTATAATTTGGCACGGCTATATACAAAAAAAAGGATTCGGGATATGTGCGTTAAAATGCTGAATGAGCGCCCGTTGAATAAAATTACAGTAAAAGATATTGTTACAGCCTGTGATATTAACAGAAATACTTTTTATTACCATTATCCGGATATATATGCTATTCTATCGGAAATTTTCCAGTCGGAGCTTCAAACTGCCATTGATGAATATAACGATACCCTTTCATGGGAGGAAGGATTTCTTGTTGCGGCTAAATTTGCAATGGTAAACAGAAGAGCGGTTTATCATGTATATAATTCCATGCAGAGAGAGGAATTGGAAAACTATATTTTCAGCGTCGCCGGAAATGTTATGTACCGTTATGTTGAAAGAGAAAGCGAAAGCAAAGGGATTCAAGCTTCCACCAAAGATAAGAAACTTATAGCCTATTTCTATCAATGCGCTCTTACTGAAATGGTGCTGCACTGGATAGGCTCAGGAATGAAAGAAGATCCCAATGTAATTATCAGACGTATCGGCGAGCTTTTTGACGGTCATATTACCCTGTCTCTAAAAAAGAGCGGAAAACTTGATTTTTAAAATATTATTAAATAAAATGGATGATTAAAGTAAACAAACTTTAAAATAAGCAAACAGGCGGGAAAGACAGGGCAATATTTCAATCTGATTTTTTTAAAGTATTTGCGGCTTGCGGAATTCGATTATTTTAAGGTCTAAATATTAGACAAATAAGCCCAAGTGTTCGAAAATTGAACACTTGGGCTTATTTGTCTAATGAAAAGTTGTGAAAAAGTTATATGATAAACTCAATTAGGAAATAAGAGCGCCGGCGTTTACAAAAATTGATGGGATATTGCCTATTGTTGAGGCCGGATGAGCGCTCAAAATCTAATTAAAGCAAAATAATATGAAGGGAGTGGCAAAAGCCTGTTTTTCATAAATGGCTTAAATACATAAAACCTCTATATTTAGCCATTTGAAATATATGGTTTTTGTTACTGTTATTCATTTATTTTGCTATACATTACTTCAGTTAGTAAAAATCTTGAAAGAGAGGCAAAGAATGAAAATTAAAACTCATGATGAAAGACTTACTCTTACAAACGGTACATATCATGCATTGGTTCATGCAAGAAAGCCGGAAGGAATCGAAGATAAGAAAGCTTATTTAATCGGTACCGGCATCGGTGCCTTGGCAGCAGGCTGCTTTTTGATTCGGGACGCCCATATGGACGGCAGTAAAATTGTTTTTTTAGAGCAGCTTGACCTTCCAGGAGGTTCTTTAGACGGTGCAGTTATGCAAAACGCAGGTTATGTAGCACGCGGCGGCCGTGAAATGGGCCAGTGCTTCGAGGTTCTCTGGAACTTATTCAGCTCTTTACCTTCAACAGAGGATCCGAATATGACTGTATTGGATCATCTGTATTATACAAACCTTGAAGACCCCAACTTCAGCAATTGCCGTATTACAAAAGAACGCGGCGTTCGCTATGACAACGGTAAATTCAATTTAGGCCAGGAACTTGCAAAAGAACTTGCCATGTTTGTAGCAACATCCGATGAAGAGCTTGAAAACAAAACCATAGAAGATATATTCTCCGACAAGCTTCTTGACAGTGATTTCTGGACATATTGGAGAACCATGTTTGCCTTTGAAAACTGGCACAGCGCACTTGAAATGAAGCTTTATATGAACCGTTTCATACATCATGTGGGCGGTTTGCCTAACCTTTCAGCTTTGCAGTTCTCACGCCATGACCAGTACACTTCCTTCGTAATGCCTATGGTTAAATATCTGGAGGAAAATGGAGCAACATTCAGATATGGAGTTACCGTAAACAATGTAGAGTTTGCAATTTCTCAAGAAAAGAAAGCTGCTACAAAGATTATTGCAGTAGATAAAGAAGGAAAAGATATTTCTATAGACTTGTCGGAAAATGATTTAGTATTTATTACAAATGGTTCCATGACAGAAGGCTCCGGATGCGGCGATGACAATACGCCTGCTCCTTTCAATAAAGAACCTGGCGGATGCTGGACACTTTGGAAAAATATCGCCGATCAATGCGATGAATTCGGAAGACCGGATAAATTCTGCGGAGAGCCTGAAAAATCCAATTGGGAATCCTGTACTGTAACATGCCATGACGAAAGCGTGCCCAAATATATTGAAAAGATTACAAAACGCTCACCTTATACAGGCCGTACAGTAACAGGCGGTATCGTTACCGCATTGGATTCTTCATGGCTTATGAGCTGGACAATAAACCGTCAGGAGCAGTACTACGGACAGCCTGAAAAAGACGTTGTAGTTTGGGTATACGGATTATTCTCCGATGTTCCGGGAGACTATATTAAAAAGCCCATGAGAGACTGTACCGGCAAGGAAATCACAAAAGAATGGTTGTATCATATAGGCGTACCTGTTAATGAAATAGAGGAGTTAGCCAATACATGTACAGCTATCCCAGTAATGATGCCATTCATAACTTCTCAATTTATGCCCCGTGAATCTGGTGACCGTCCTTATGTAGTGCCTAGGAATGCAGTAAACTTTGCTTTCCTTGGACAGTTCGCTGAAACATTGGATGATCCCGGCCGCGATACAGTATTTACCATTGAATATTCCGGACGTACAGCTATGGAAGCCGTATATGTTTTAACCGGAGTGGAAAAGGGTGTTCCCGAAGTATTTGGTTCCCGTTACGATATTCGTTATCTTCTCAGCGCAGCCATATGTCTGCTTGACGGAGAAAAACCGAAGCTCAACCTGCCTCCTCTTACAAAACGCAAGATTATGAAGCAGTTAGCAGGAACGGACATTGAGGTAATGCTGAAAGAACATGGGGTTTTATAAATTAACCAAAGTTGTAAAATTAGATAAAAAGGTTAAAATCCCGGTTTTTTAAAAGCCGGGATTTTAATTTATAGCCAGTCAAATTAAAAAATGTACAGATTCCATTTAAGAAGGGTTCTAAAAGTTCTATATCAGTCATAGAGCATGTTTTGAAACTTTTAAAAATGCATTGTTCATGGATTTTAAAACAAGCTTGAATTTATTTGACTATAAATATCGTGCAAAGGGGAATTTTTCATGAAGGATAAACACGACATTGAGCCGCGCTGTATTCCCTCAATTGAAGCCATGCAGGAGCAGTATGAAAAGCAGCTGCGAAAGGAATCTTCACAGTTATTAGAGGATGAGCACAATAAAATTACAGACGGGCAAGGAGGCTTTTTCAAGGCCTTTAGAAGATTTGAACAGATAAGCGAAAGCTCTGCGGCGGATGAAAATACAGACATTGAATATTTTGAAAAATACAGGGCCTATGTTGAAAAGGAAACAGCAAATCAGGGTTTGACAATAGAGGAAATTGAAAATCTGATTGAGTACGAGACTTTTTTTCTTAAATGGGAAAGGCGGGTTAGTTATGAGAGCAATAATTATTCCCATCATAGAAGCAATTCCGCTACGAGATACAGGGTTGACCGTATAGAGCACCTAAGAAAAGAGATAGAAAAGCTTTTGGACGGCTCTGCCGAAGCATGGGAATTTTATCATACCCGTCAATTGCTGAGCGATATAGAAACCCAGCATCAGCAGCGCTTAGTAACGGTTCCTTATGTAATGGAAGCAAAGGAAAAGGTAATAGATTCTTTAAATCATGGAATGCCGGTATATATTGTAGGGCATTTAGGAAGCGGAAAGACCCAGCTTGCCACGGAAGCCGCCATGGATTTTTCAATACAAAATAAAATTCAAGCAGAACTTGAAGATCAAATGGAGAAATGGTATTGCGCCAATCCAAAGGCCGGGGAACAAGAGGCTATTGAAAAATTCAAGGAGATAAATACACAGCGAAAGCAGCATTATAAGGAAATACTGACAAATGGAAGGCAAGAAGAGATAGAGTCTTTGCAGCCGCTCTTTATATCCGGTTCTCACAATCTGACCTATGAAGATATGTTTGTGGAGAAGACACTGACCCTCAAACATAGCTTTTCTCAGAAATCCTATCATGATTATCTGGATATGATCATCGGAGATTTTTATCAGTGGCTGCATGAAAACGAAGAAAAGCTTCAGCAGATGACGGAAGAAGAAAAGCTTCAGCTTAAAATACAGATATGGAACAGCTTCTCCGATTTATTGGTTGCAAGCAACAGTGCTTTCGGTACGGAAATCAAGAAAATTGAGAAGGAAATATTGATCGCGGTAAAAGAAGGCCGGCCTGTAATTATTGACGAGATTAACACCATCGCGATGCAGAATCTCATTGCATTAAACGATATACTGCAGCGCCATGCAGGGGGTACGGCTTATATTACAGGGGTAGGTCCTGTATTGATTAAGCCGGGGTTTGCATTGATAGGAACAGGAAATCTATCTACCCAGATGGTTAATTATGAAGGCACAAACGAACTTAACCCTGCGTTTAAATCCCGGTTTGTAACTATAGAATATAATTACGTTTCCCAGAATACCAAAGGCTCTATGGAAGAACAGGCAGACCCGAAAAAAAACGAACTTTTCAGAGTTATTATTGCAAGGCTTTCGAGTGCTAACGGAACAATTCAAATACCTAATCCCAAACGGACCCTTGAAGAGCTGTTTCGGTTTTCTCAGCTTTGCCGTGTTACCCAAAATGTATTTATGGGCAAATGGAAGGATGAAGAGCAAAAGGATTTTTCCGGTGAGGAGCTGGAGCTTAGAGAATCCGTATTGTCCATAAGAAATATTCTGCATGTTTTGGACAATTGGAATCAAGGAGAAGAAAAGGATTTAAGCAAGGCCCTGTGGGACGGATTTATAAGCTCTATCACTTATTCCGACGATCAGAATTATATTCTTTCCCAGGCAGTGCGCTTTGGCTTTTTTCCGGCAGAGGAAGGCTGGAAGATTGAAACCAAAGGCATAGGAGAATCAATCACCACTTACGACGAAATCAGAACCCGCCCTTATCGCTATGTTCGCCCCAAAACCCAGACCTTGAGCCATTTGGATGTAGTTCATATGCTTTTTGGAAAGGGTACCCAAAGAAAAAATATACCGGAAGAATTAAAGAACATTTTTCAAGCGGACCTGGAAGATACGCTGAGGATTGATGCAAAAAAATATCAGCTGCTGGATCAGAAATTATCCCATTTGGAACATTCAAAAGCTCTCCTTGAGCATTTGGAGAATCATGGAGGCTAAAATGAAGCTGAATTTATCGGTTGATGAGGAAAATTTTAAAATGCAGGTAAAAGACTTAAGGCAAAAACTAAATAAAATTCTGGAAACAGGAATTTTAGAAGATGATTTTGAAAAATGCCTTGAAGTGCTTTCCGCTAAGGAGGAAAAGCTTCTTACGGAGATGATTCCCCATTACAGGGCATATGCAGGAAATTCAAAGGATGCCATAAAAACAGAATCTATAACAAAGCTGGGAGCCTGTGGCTTTGAAGGATTTTTTCAAAGTGTTTTAAGGCTTTCCCAGGATATGTTTGTTGCTGGAAGTACAGATTGTGCATTGCAGTTTTTTCAGATCAGTAAAAGAACGGAACCTTCCGGCAAGGAAAGGATTCAGGAGGAATGGGGTCTGCCCATTAAAGATATTAAAGAAAAGATATCGGCCTTTCACAGGCTGAATAAGAATGAAATTCTGCTTTTTGGAAGCAAAGGCGGCTGCTATTTATTATCATGCAGCAACTTTAAACAAATCCCCAATGGAAGCGGGGAGATGCATATAAAAAAGATAAAGACAGAAACAGGAATGAGCTGGTTTGGCCAATGCCTGTCAATAAGCCATAATTTGATAGCCGCGGAAAAAGAGCAGGAAGAGCTGGTTTTGCTGGAAATAGTTAAAGAAAAAGAAGAATACCGCCTGATACTTCATAAAGACGCTTCTCTTCCTATTTCAAACATAAATGGAATGGAGAAAACAGGAGCGGATGATTTTGCCGTCGGCACCAAAACAGGAGAAATATATTTTATAAAACAGAAATATAATCATTTTTCTATCGTAAATGAAATTAAAATTCCAGATTGCGAAATACGCAAAATCCATTGTCTCGAAAATGAAAAGGGTCAGAAGGATACTCTTTTGTCCATAGGGAATCATGGTAAGCTTCATATCATTTCTCTTGACGGGGCGGATAGAAACATTCTTGATGAAGGAAATTTTCTTAAAGGGAATCTTTTTGATGCAGAGTCTTCAAAAGGAACAGCCGTAATATTAAGCGAAGACGGAATGATATATTTGCTGGAAGAAAATTTTGGAAAATGGCATATCAATAAAGATTCAATGCTGGAAGGGGCCTTTTTTACCGATGTGCTGAAGCTTTATCCATCAAAGTATTTGCTGATGGGGGTAGAAGGAGAATTATGCACACTAAATATTAATAGAATCGATACCCCGGAAGCTTTGTGGGATCTGCCGTTATATCAGTAGGAGGGAAGGGGCTTGCCTAATTATGATGAACAGAAGCTGATAGAAGAGTCAACAAAACATGTGGAATCCTTTTTGCAGAGAGAGCAGCGTTCGTTAGCTACGTTTACAGGGGATTCCAGTCTGATGTATATGCCTGATCCAAAGCTTGAAAGATTTTTGTTAAATCCGTCCAAGGGCATATTATATCTTCCGCTGGCGGCTTTTTTGGACAGGGACTTAGATGAAAATCAGATTTTATGGCATATTTATTATGAGCTTGCCATGTATCCCGATTGGAAAAAACAAACGAAAGCTTATCTGTACAGAAGCAAAGGGTGGAAAAAAGAAAAAGACAGAATGACCGGATATATCCTTCATCGCATTGAGAAAGAAGGGCTTGGAAAAGATAGGGCATATCAGCCGGATATGATAGCCGGATATGTCAAAAAGGAAATACTTGATGCTTTGCACAGGCTGGATAAGCTGACTTCCTTTTTAAGGGTACTGCAAATGTGCCCTGTTTACAGAGATGAAGCTAATTTTAAAAAGATAGCTGCATATATGGAGCAGACAGGCAATAAAATGAAGGCTATTGATGAAATGCCGAAGCACAGGGCATTTATCAATAGTTTTATCTTTAAGGAAATTTATAAATCAACGCCTGAGATTAAAGGCTGCGGTGAGAATCCATTGAGCAAAAGGATATTGAATCAGCCTTTTTTGGATTTTATTCATTCTCAATTAGTAAGTCAGATAAACAGCGAAGAGGGTATTTTAGAAAGAGATTCCCTGATTCGTTCTTTTATTTATCCTGTATTTGAGCAATTATGGAAAGAAGAAATAGATGCAATGGAATTTTTTAAATCCCAAGGCGCATCTCAGGAACAGGTAAGTGAAAGAAAAAGTCCTTTTGAACAATCGGAAGAAGAAAAAAGGGATACATTGGAATCCACTGAGGAAGAAGAAAAAACGATTCTTGAAGAGATGCTGGACCAGCAGGAAAAAAACAATGAAATAGTTCAAAATACAATGATTGGAAAGGTCGATTTAACATCTTACGGCATCAGCCAGAATGATCAGCAGCTTTTTCAGTATTACTCAAATAAAATGAAGCCGGAAAGAAAGCAGATGCGCCAATTCTGGAGTAAACTTATTGGAGATGCCAAAAAAGAAATCAGCGTAAAAAAAGACGGGCAAATAAAAGGCAAGCTGGACGTTAACAGTTTTATTGCCGCCTATCCGGATTTTGTGGAAGCGGAGAAAAAAGGAAATTATAAAAATCTTCCCGTGTTCAGCAGATATTTGCTGGAAACCCAGGCAGAGCAATTGCCGGAACGAATCGAAATTTCTTTTGTTATAGATAATTCAGGCTCCATGAATGCTGCAAAGATTGAATCTGCAAGAGAAGCGCTGGCCGTAACGTTGCTGTCAATTGATGATTTGAACACATATCTTAAACGAAATGCTGAACAATTAAACCAGAAAATAGAAGTCTTAAGCGAAACATGGTTTTACGGAAGTAAATATTATCATATGAAAGAATTTAAGGACAAAACCTCCGGAGAAAAAGAATCGGCGGATATAATCCGTTCCATCGTAAGGCTTAATTCTACCGATGGCGCTACAGACGATGCAAGCTGCCTGAAAGAAATATCCGGAAGCATCACTCCTGTAGAAGAAAGGCAGCTTAAAATCGGAAAGCATATAAAAATAGTTTTTGAAATTACTGACGGAGCCTCCAGTTTTCCCGGCCTGACCAAGGACGCTGTCCAAGAGCTTTTATCGAAAGATGTTGCCCTTTACGCTTTTCAAATCGGAAAGAACAGTGCAGCCAGCGAAAGCACATTTAATTTTATATGGAATGACGGCTACAAGGAGCCTCACGGCATAATATTAGGAGAACAAGTGGAGAAGCTTCCTAAAGAACTGCTGAAAGCCGTAAAAAAGAATATGCAGTCTATTTTCAAGAGCTGACGGATAAGCCTGAATGCGAGGAATGCCAACTTTTTACGGATAGAAATGGTTACCCGCTCGATAAGCAGCTCTTTAGAGAAAACGCTGCTTTTGTAAGGAATGCATTAGTGATGAAAAAAATCAATTAGTAGAATAGATAAGCAATAAGACGGTATAGAAGAAGCAATTTTCACACTTTTATAAAAAAAGTTCAAAAATCATTGTAAAAAATGTTGAAAAACACTTTACATTCATTGCGTAATATGTTAATATTCATATGTAACCGGTTACATAAAGGAGATTTAATAAATGAACATACGGGATATTGCCAAAAAGGTGGGTGTTTCTTCTGCGACTGTATCCAGAGTAATCAATCAGTCTGGATACGTAAAGGACGAAACGAAGCAGAAAGTTTTAGCAGCGATTGAAGAAGCGGATTTCGTACCGAATGCCATAGCAAGAAGCTTAAGCATCCGCGACTCTTCCAGTATTGGGGTTATTGTCCCGGATATAGCCAATGAATTTTTTTCCAGCATCATAAGCGGAATGGGAGAACTGGCGGCTAATAAACAGTATAACATTGTTTTATTTGATACAGGTGAAATGCAGGAAAGAGAACACCAGTACCTTCAGATGGCAGAAGGACAAAGACTTTCCGGATTGATCATAACCCCGGTTTCCGAGCTTGACAGGGTGACTCTGGATAAGCTGATCCAATTTGAAAACAAGGGAATTCCGGTGGTTTTAGTTGACCGTAACATTAAAAATTCCAGTCTGGATGGGGTTTTTGTAGAAAATGACGCCGCTGCTTATAAAGGGGTGGAAGCGTTGATTCATGCCGGACACCGTAAGATCGCAATCATTACAGGTCCAAATACTTCTATGCCAGGAAAAGACCGGTTAAAGGGATATAAGGCGGCCTTAAGTGATTATGAGATTGAACTTAAGGAAGAGTATATTGTATCCGGAGACTTTAAGATCATTAAGGCATACGAACGGACAAAGGAATTGCTTCAGCTTCCGGATCCGCCGACTGCGATTTTTGCCTCCAATAACCAGACCAGTCTGGGAGTGCTCAAGTATCTTACCGAGCAGAAACTTAAAATAGGCAGGGACATATCAATCGTAGGCTTTGACCAGATTGAATCCCTTAAAATAATTGATTACAGACTATCAACCATTGAACGTGATGCAAAGAAGCAGGGATATGAAGCAATGGCAATGCTCATTGACAAGCTGTCCAATAAAGAGAGCAAAAGCTCCGGCAGAAAAATCTTTGTTCCGTATCAGGTGGTGCTTCGCGGGTCAGAATTAACAAAATAGGCTGCGGTTAGCAGTTTATTTTTACCCCGGGTATGTAACCGGTTACATATCCGGGGATAGATAATAAAAGAAAAGAGGAGAAAAAATGGATATCGCAAAATTAGTGGATCACACGATGTTAAAGGCAGATGCTACATCAGAAACAATTAAAAGATATTGTTCAGAAGCAAAAGAATATGGATTCGCATCGGTGTGCGTGAATACATGTCAAGTACCTCTCGCTGCACAGGAATTAAAAGGCAGCGGCGTAGCGGTTTGCTGTGTGGTTGGTTTTCCCCTGGGAACCATGATGACTTCTGCAAAGGCATTTGAAGCCTCCGAAGCAGTGAAGGCAGGGGCAGATGAAGTGGATATGGTAATGAATATCGGCGCCATGAAAGATGAAAATTATGATCTGGTGCGTGATGATATAAAAGCAGTTGTAAAGGCTTCCCAAGGTAAGGTGGTTAAAGTTATTTTAGAAAACTGCCTCTTAACGAAAGAAGAAATCGTAATAGCCTGTGAGATTTCTATAGAAGCCGGAGCAGATTTTGTAAAGACATCCACGGGTTTTAGCACAGGCGGTGCACTGCCGGAGGATGTGGCACTTATGAAGCAGACAGTAGGTGACCGGGCAAAAGTAAAGGCAAGCGGAGGAATCCGCACACAAGAAGAAGCCCGGGCTATGATAGAAGCCGGAGCGGACCGGATTGGGGCAGGCAACGGTATTGTCTTGCTATAAGGAAGGAGAAGAGTTATGGGGAAAAAGGTAACAGTTTTCGGAAGCTTTGTAGTGGATCTGATGGGAAGAAGCCCCCATCTTCCGGTTCCGGGAGAAACCGTTAAAGGAAGCATTTTTAAAATGGGTCCGGGCGGCAAGGGCTTCAACCAAGGGGTAGCTGCTCATAAGGCGGGAGCCGATGTGACCATGGTAACAAAGCTTGGGGAGGATGCATTCGCAGATGTGGCCCTAAATACCATGAAAAAGCTGGGAATGGATACGGGACGGATATTCCGAACCAGTAAGACAGAGACAGGCTGCGCGCTGATCATGGTGGATGAAAACACCAGCCAGAATGAAATCGTCGTTATTCTGGGTGCCTGCGACACGATTACAGATGAAGAAGTAGAGTCTATTTCAGACCTGCTGGATCAATCGGAATTTCTGTTGACCCAGCTGGAAACCAATATTTCTTCCGTGGAAAAAGTAATTGATCTTGCATATGAGAAAGGCGTAAAAATCATTTTAAATACAGCACCTGTACAGCCGGTCAGTGACAGTATTTTAAGCAAGGTGGATTTAATCACACCTAATGAAGTAGAAGCTGAGATATTAACCGGGATACCGGTGGATGGGGAAGAAAATGCAGGAAGAGCTGCAGACTTCTTTTTTGAAAAAGGGGTTAAAAATGTACTTATTACCTTAGGGGGCAAAGGAGTTTACTTAGCAACTCCTGAGAAGAGGGGCCTCCTGCCTGCTTACCGGGTAGAGGCAGTTGATACAACCGGTGCAGGGGATGCATTTAATGGCGGCCTGGTGGCAGCCCTGGCAGAAGGAAAGGATTTATGGGAGGCGGCAGCCTTTGCCAATGCATTAGCCGCAATTTCGGTACAGAGAATCGGAACCACACCGGCCATGCCTGACCGGGAGGAAATTGACTCATTTATCAGAAAGCAGGAGGAACGGTCATGTTAAAAACAGGAATTTTGCACCCTCAATTAGCAAGGGTCATGGCAGAACTCAGGCATATGGATATGCTGGTGATCGGAGATGCCGGCCTTCCTATTCCAAAGGGAGTGGAACGGGTAGACTTAGGCTGGAAGCCGGGAAGCCCCTCTTATCTGGAGGTTCTGGAAGAAATAGAAAAGTATATGGTGACGGAAAAGGCCATATTTGCAGAGGAGGCACTTGAGGTAAGCCCGGGACTTCATGAGAAGGCGCTGGCTCTCTTGCCGGAAGGCATTCCGGTGGAGTATGTGCCCCATAAGGAATTAAAAAAGATCACTGAGGGGGCCAAGGCGATCATCCTGACAGGCGAATTTACGGGATACACCAACGTAGTCCTGGTCTCAGGCTGCGCATATTGACCGGAAGTAAAGGGGAAGTGGTGAAAACATATGGGAGGAAGGTTAGTTTTAAAACTGGAATCAATCGTAAAGACGTTTCCCGGTGTCAAGGCTCTTGACGGGGTGCATCTGGAGATTTTTGAGGGAGAGGTCCATGCCCTGTGCGGAGAAAACGGAGCAGGAAAATCCACTTTAATGAAGATAATCGCGGGAGCACAGCCTTATACTTCCGGCACCATGTATCTGGATGAAAAAGAGGTGGTGTTCCATTCCGCAAAAGACGCAGAAAAGCACGGAATCGCCATGATTTATCAGGAATTTAATATGGTTCCGGAACTGTCGGTGGCTGAAAACATGTATCTTGGAAGGCTTCCTGTCAATCAGTTTGGGAAGGTGGATTGGAACAGGCTGTACCGGGACGCACAGGAAAATCTGGATCATCTGGGCTTAAAGTTCAGTGCAAGGACCAAGGTCAGGAACTTATCTGTGGCAGAGGCTCAAATGACGGAAATTGCCAAGTGCCTGACAATTGGAGCAAAAATCATTATTATGGATGAGCCAACTGCAGCACTGGCAGAAGAGGAAATCCAGATTCTCTTCCGGACCATTGAGGAACTGAAGAAAAAGGGAATCGCAATCATTTATATATCCCACCGGATGGATGAGATTTTTCAGATTTCAGACCGCCTTACGGTTTTCCGGGATGGAAAGTTCGTTGCATCAAAACTCATTGGAGAGACGGATTATGATGATGTGGTATCCATGATGGTCGGACGCAATGTATCCAACCTGTACCCGGTAAGGGATTACAACCCCCAGGAAGTGGTATTTGAGGCCAGGAAGGTGAACAGCCACGGAGTCCATGACGTCAGCTTAAAGCTTCATAAAGGGGAAATTTTAGGGATTACAGGTCTTCTGGGTGCCGGTACCATAGAACTCTCCAAGCTGATTTACGGCGCTATACCAATGGACAGTGGGGAAATATTCGTACATGGTGAAAAAAAGGACTGTTCTTCACCAAGAAAAGCATTAAAAGCAGGAATCGGCTTTGTCTCGGATGACAGGAAACAGGAAGGGCTTGTTTTAATAAGAAGCATCAAAGAAAATATTTCCATGTCTTCTTTAAAAAAGCTGACCAAAGGATTCCGGTTAGACAACAAGCTGGAAATGGAACGCGTAAAGGAACAGGTTAAAGCGTTGAATATTAAAGTCAGTTCTGCACAGCAGCCTGCCGGAAAGTTAAGCGGCGGAAACCAGCAAAAGGTAGTGTTTGGAAAGGTGCTTTTAGCAGATTCTGATATTCTGATTTTAGATGAACCCACTAGAGGAGTAGATGTGGGAGCCAAGGCGGAAATTTATGCCATTATGAATGAGCTGACGGAGGCCGGCAAGAGCATCCTGGTAATTTCCACGGATCTGCCGGAGCTTATTGGAGTCAGTGACCGTGTCATTGTCATGCGGGAAGGAAGAACGGTATTAGAAATCTCCAAACAGGAAATGAATCAGGAAAAAATATTAGCGCATGCATCTGGAGGGGTAAGCGAAAATGAATCAGGAAACTAAAAAACGGTTAATCAACCAAATAAATATATATCGCTCGGTTTTGATCTTACTGGTAATCTGTCTCTTTGCCGCTTTTTTATCAGAAAGCTTTTTAAGTGTTTCCAACCTGTTTAATGTGTTTAAGCAGGTGACAGTTGCCGGTATTATCGGATGCGGCATGACCTTTGTAATCCTTACCGGCGGAATCGATCTGTCCGTAGGCTCCATTCTGGGGTTTGCCGGAGTTGTAGCCTCCGGCGTACTGGCCTCTACCGGCAATACCTTTCTGGCGGTACTGACAGCGGTTGCAATAGGAATTACCTGCGGAACCGTAAATGGATTTTTTATTTCCCAGTGCGGGATTCCCCCATTTATTGCAACCCTTGGAATGATGACCCTGCTTCGGGGCTGCGTTTTGGTCTACACCAAAGGTTCTCCCATTCCGGTCAAGGTAGATTCCTACAAATTTATTGGAAAAGGTACGGTTCTGGGGATTCCGGTGCCTGTTATTATACTGATAGCGCTTTTCCTGCTGGCACATTATATATTGACACAGACCAGCTTTGGACGAAGCATTTACGCATTCGGCGGAAACCGGGAAGCAGCCCGTTTATCCGGAATTTCAGTAAAAAAGACGGAATGGATGGCTTACATCATTAACGGTTTCTTAAGCGGCATTGCGGCAGTGGTTTTAACAGCCAGACTGGGGTCTGCCCAATCTACCAGCGGACAGGGGATCGAGATGGATGCCATTGCAGCGGTCATACTTGGAGGTACCAGCTTAAGCGGGGGAACCGGATTTGTGCTGCCTACTGTGGTAGGTGCCATGATCATGGGAATTATCGATAATATTCTTACGCTTATGAACGTAAATCCCCATGCCACCAATATTGTAAAGGGTGCAGTTGTACTCATCGCAGTTTTAGTGGACAAAAAGGTTAAGGATTTATCTGCGAAAGCAGAATAAATAAAACTATTAATGTAAAAAAGAAGGGAAGGTACAAAATTATGATGAAAAGAAAACACATGGCAGCAGTAGCAGCCGCAGGACTTGTCCTTGCATCACTGGCAGGATGCAGCAGTGGAAACAAGGCACCTGAAACCAAACAGGAGACCGCACAGGCGGAAGCAGCTACGACAACAGCAGAGGCCCAGGCAGATGCTGCGTCAGGGGGCAAGAAATACGTGATAGGTCTTGCAATGAATACCCAGACAAATCCATTCTTCGTGGATGTAAAAGACGGGGTACAGAAAGCCGCAGATGAATTAGGCGTGGAGCTTTATATTACAGATGCCCAGGATGATCCTGCAATTCAGATGAAGGATGTAGAAAACCTGATCACCAAAAAACCAGACTGCATCATCATTGATACCTGCGATTCCGATGCAATCGTTTCTTCTATTGAAGCATGTAACGAAGCCGGTATCCCGGTGCTTACCATGGACCGTGAGGCAAGCGGCGGGGAAGTGGTTTCCCATATTGGCTACGATGCCATCAAATCCGGAAAACTGGCAGGCCAGTATCTGGTAGACACACTGGGAGGCAAAGGAAATATCGTAGAAATCCAGGGTATCATGGGAACCAATGTGGCCCAGAGTCGTTCCCAGGGCTTTAACGAAGTGATAAGCCAGAATCCTGACATGAAGATCGTTGCCTGCCAGGTTGCAGATTTTGACCGTTCCAAGGGCATGAGCGTAATGGAAAACATCCTTCAGGCCAATGACCACATCGACGGATTATATGCAGCCAATGATGAAATGCTTCTCGGTGCTTTGGAAGCGATTGAAGCTGCCGGCCGTTTAGACGAGATTACCATGATCGGCTGCGATGCCATTGATGACACCATTGAAGCAATTAAGGTAGGAAAGGTCGAAGCAACGATTGCAGAACCGCCTTTCTTCCTTGGAAAAGCGATTATGAACTCTGCATACAATTATCTTCAGGGCAAAGACGTAGACAAGTATGTGATCCTGGACAACGAACTGGTAACCGCTGATAATGTAAATGAATTAGTTACAAAAGAATAATCCATATTATATATTAGCTGGGGCATCAGACTGGTTTAATCGGTCTGGTGCCCCGGCTCTTTTTATGGGACGTGACAATATCTGTAGATTCTGAAAAAATTTTTTGCTATTGCTTGTGATATAATTTCTACAGTTTTAAATGATGGTGGCCCAATCAAAAGAATGCATTGATTTAATTGCAATGAATGCGTTAATCATAACAGGTATAGGGCTTCTGAATCTTCAGAACCTTGTTTTTCATTTCCTGCAACTTTTTTGCATCTGAAATCATCTATATAACAGAAAGGCAAAAATGTCTGGTAAAGGACAGAAAGGGTAACGAATGAGACAAGAGATTTATGATAAGATGACAGGCTACATCATTGAAAACCAGAAAAAGTTTTACCGGCTGGCATTCAGCTACGCCCGAAATCAGGAGGATGCTCTGGATATTGTTCAGAATGCGGTATTAAAAGCGCTGGATCATTATGAATCCTTAAAAAATACCGATGCCATCAAAACGTGGTTTTACAGGATTCTTGTAAACGAAAGCATTTATTTCCTCAAGAAAAACAAAAAAGAGATCGCCTCAGGAGAAGAACTGGGTCTGGAGATCCCCTATTATGAACAGGGCTTTGAACCATCGGATGACCTTTATAGCGAGATCAACCGGTTGGATATGGAAATACAAAATATCATTAAGCTTCGTTTTTTTGAAGAAATGTCGCTGAAAGAGATTGCAGAGATCACCGGTGCCAATTTAAACACGGTAAAGGCAAGACTGTACCGTGGTTTAAAAATGTTAAAGCAGAATATTCAGGAGGTAAACTTATGAACCAGTTGGATGATGCAAAAAAAAGATACGATGAGACTCACATTCCCGAGGAATTAAGCGGATGGATACAGGGTGCCATCGAACAGTTTGAAGGTAAAACAGCAGCAAGCAGCCAGAATAATACCGGGAATGGAAAGAGGCGGTATTATAAATGGGGACTGGGAACAGCGGCCGCTTTCCTTATTACATTTACAGCGGCGCTGAATATAAACACAGCGTTTGCAGAGGAGGTACATCAGCTTCCGGTTGTCGGCGCCATCGCCCGGATACTTACCGTAAGTTCCTATAAAAAGGCTGTTGGGGATGAAAAAATTTCGGTAGAAGTACCGGGTGTGGAATTTATCCAAAATGACACCCACGGACTTTCCAAACAAATAAATGAAGAAATCCAGGAAATCTGCAGCAAATATGCGGATGAATCATTGGAACGGGCAAAGGAATACAAACAGGCATTTTTGGATACAGGCGGAACAGAGGCAGAATGGGCGGAACATAAGATCGAGATCAAGGTGTGGTATGAAATCAAGGCCCAAAGCGATGATTATCTTTCCTTTGTTGTAAGGGGAACAGAGAGCTGGACTTCTGCCTACAGTCAGGAAAAGTACTATAACATAGATTTAAAGTCAGGAAAGCTATTATCCCTTAAGGAGGTTCTTGGAGAGGATTATATCAATAAAGCGAACGAAAGCATTAATAGCCGGATGGAGGAAAAATCAAAGGAAATTGGTATCCCGTTTTTTACCGCTGAGGAAGGCGGTTTCGAAAGCATTTCTGATGAGACAAAATTTTATATGAAAGAGAATGGAAATCCGGTCATTGTTTTTGACAAATATGAGATAGCACCTGGAGCAGCCGGGGCGGTTGAATTTGAAATAGAAAGGTAAAGAGTAAATAATGTTTATGGCACTGTAAGGCAGGCTGACTTAAACAAGCGTATCGACCATTGCCATTTGCGCCGGAGGCGTGATGGGGCTTCCTCTGGTTGTATCTGATTACCGAAGCAGAAAGATATTAAAGCGGTTTAAGGTGATGCCTGCTGCATTTCAAAAAGCAGCAGATATCCTGCCGTTGACACAGGGAATTAAACTTCTTAAGGCTGCTTCACTGGGGCTGCCAATGGACGGGGTTTTCATTCCAGTTACGGTAATGATCGGAATTGCAGTAATATGTATCAGTGTTTCCCTCCGCTTTTTCAAATGGGAATGACAGAACTTACCGCGTCAATGATTATGGCAGTTTTTCTTTTTTACACTATTTCCTTCACCCAGGTGAACATGTTATAATGACAAAAGAATCGGGGCAGAGCAGGGGGATAATCATGTTAAAAGTACTAATAGCGGACGATGAAGAAAAGATCTGCCAGTTGATCGAGAAGCTGATCGACTGGCAGGCGCTGGATATGACGCTTTGCGGTGTGGCAAATAATGGGATCGAGGCACTTGAAAAGATAGAAGCCCTTTCTCCTGATGTGGTGATTACGGATATCCGGATGCCGGGATATGACGGACTGGACCTGGTAAAAAAGACCCGGGAACTGAATGTAGGCGTGGAATTTGTGATTATCAGCGGATACCGCCATTTTGAATATGCCCAGACGGCGATCAAATATGGGGTCAGCGATTATTTGTTAAAGCCCATTAAAAAGCAGGAACTAACGGAAACTCTGGAAAAAATCAGAGTAAGGTACAATGAAAAAAGCGAGCAGCTGACCTACGAGGAGCGGGTCAGGCTGGCAAGAAAAAGCGATGCGGAAAGGCTGAGGACCATATGGTTCTCCAATGTCCTGTACCGGGACCGGAGCGAACAGGATTGTTCCAGCCTGGAAGAAATCAACAAGCAGTATTATTATCAGCTAAAGCCGGGATGCTTCCAGATCGTTTGTGTCAAATTTGATGGAATTTCCATGCCTGACGAGAAAAACCTGGAATTTCTGACAGAAAAGACAACTCAGATTGCAGAGCAAATGCTGAAAGGCCAGGTATTTGACTGGGAATTGTATGTGGAAAACAGCCATATTTACCTGTTCCTGAATTATGGGGAGGAAAACAGGAAGCTCATCCGCCGGCAGTGTAAAAACATATTAAATGAGCTTGCTGTGCTGGAATCCATTTTGGAAGGACTCCGCGTGACCATTGGCTTTGGCACAACCGTATGGAATATCGAACAGCTAAGAGGTTCCCTCAAATCCGCCAGGTACTTAGTGGAGCAGCGGCTGGTGGCAGGAAACGGCAAACTCCTGGAAGGGGAACTGCGCAGTTCCTTTCATCTGGCATCAAGCCAGTGGTTCACTCAGTTTAACCAGAATATGAACACAGCCCTGGAAAGCCTGGACCGGCAGCAGGTGGGTGATTGTCTGATGAAGCTGAAAGAAGGACTTTTGGAGCAGCCGGATATGACCGGACATGAAATTCTGCAGATGTGCAGGGAAGTTTGTAATCTTTATCTGTTTTTCATGAAAAATCATAAAATTCCAATTGAACAGAATTTCATGGAACGGTTTAATCAGGGAGTGGAATTTTGTTCCTCTGCAAGAGAGGTCCTGCGCTATCTTATAAAGGAGATTTCTGCATCCTACGATAATGCCGTAGCCGGAAAGATGCAGGAGAATAACCGCCCCATACGCATGGCAAAAAAATATATCAGAGATCATTACAGGGAAGCAATTACCCTGGAAACTGTCAGTGAAGTCGCCGGATTCAATCCTACCTATTTCAGTTCCCTGTTTAAGAAAGAGACAGGAAAGAATTTTCTGGAGTTTTTATCCGAGGTGCGCATGGAACAGGCGAAAAGCCTTTTAAAGGAAACGAATTTAAATGTTGCATCCATATGTGAGGAAGTGGGTTACAGCGATGTAAAGTATTTTACAAAGAATTTTACCAAATATTCCGGTTTAAAGCCAAATGAGTATCGGAAGCTTTATTCCTGATGGGAGGCGTATTATGAAGGAAAAGTTACGGTTTCTGTCCGTCAGGGTGATTCTTCTTTTAGCAGGTCTTTTGGCCGGGTTCCTACTATTGCTTTGCTATGCATTGTACTTGACCAGGGGTCAGCCGGAACAAATCTGGCTTTTCATTGCGTCGTCGGTACTGCTGGCCCTGTTTTTTTACGGCGGATATTATGGAATTTATAAGCCCATGCAGGAGACAAAGCGGGTGGAGCGGCAGTTCGCTTCCGGCAGTGTTTTAAATGACTTATTTAAAATACGCTATCCCTACTGCCCGGAATCCGAGAAAGTAAATCAAAGGTTCTTTGATATGCTTGGAACCAGGGAACTGATCAATGTTTCAAAAAAGCAGGCGGAATATCTGGCTCTCCAAAACCAGATCAATCCCCATTTTTTGTACAACACCCTGGAAGGCATACGAAGTGAGGCTCTGAGCCTTGGAGTGGACAGTATCGCGGAGATGACAGAGGCTCTTGCCACTTTTTTCCGCTATACCATTTCCAATGTAGACCATCTGGTAAACTTAGAGGATGAGCTTGCAAATATTGAGAACTATTATTATATCCAACAGTTCCGTTTTGGAAAAAAATTACAGTTAAATATCCAGTATGCATATTCCGAAGAACTGGATGAAATGGAGATCCTGCAATACCGCCTGCCAAAGCTGACCCTCCAGCCGGTTGTTGAAAATTCCATTTATCATGGGATCGAACGGAAAATAGGAGAAGGGCATCTGATTATTAAAATTTTGGTGACCGATTCCCGGCTGATCATCAAGGTATCTGATGATGGGCTTGGCATGGAGGCCGACAGAGTCAGGAAGCTGAATGAAAAGCTTAAAAGCCTGTCCTTAGACGACGTGAACCCTGATATGGACCGGAAAGGCGGCATTGCGATCCAGAATGTCAACAACAGGATCAAGCTGCTTTTTGGAGAGGAATATGGTATCCACGTCTACAGCCAGGTAGGAGCAGGGACAGATGTTGAGATATCCCTTCCTCTGGTAAAGGATTGACAGGACAGAGAGGTGATGAGATGAGAAAGGAAATTCTCCGGCTGAATCATGTTACTCTGGAAGAAAAGGGGGAGCGTTATCTGGATAATCTGGACTTTTATATTCTCCAGGGAGAAATTATGGGGCTCATCGTTTCCGATGCAAAGGGCTGTTCCCAGCTGATCCGCCTTATCTGCCATAATATTCCCATAAGCTTTGGCGGAGTGTATTATGAAGGGAACCGGGTAAATCATTATTCCCACTCGGATTTCACCGACAACCGGGTTTATGTCATTGAGGAGAGGGGACGGCTCATAGACAGCCTTACCATATCCGATAACCTGTTTGTTATGCGGAAAGGGTTTAAAAAGTATATGATTAACAGCAGGGTGCTGGATCATCAGGTGGAGTTGCTGATGAGGCCGCTGGGGCTGTCCATTGATCCCAAACGCCGGATTTCGACCTTAAGCGCCTTTGAGCGCTGCGTTGTTGAGCTTTTAAAGGCCATTCTGGCCGGGTGCAGGTTCATTATTCTGGACAGGATCAGCAATTTTTTAAGCCAGATGGAACTAAAACAGTTTCAGGACATTATCAGAGAGCAGGCAAAGCGGGAAACCGCATTTCTTTATATGGGAAACCATCATCAGGAGGTGTTCCAGATCACGGACCGGGCGGCTCTTTTTCACCAGGGTACCATCTGGAAGGTATTTGAGAAGGAAGAAATGGTGGAAACAGCCCTTCAGCCCTATACCATATCCTTTGACTTATCCGGCAGCCAGATCCGGGAACCAAAGGAGGAGGCTGTCCTTAAGCTGGAGGGAGTTCATTTGAATGGGAAAGAACCGGTGGATTTTTCTCTGAGAAAAGGGGAATGCCTTATGATACTGGATACGGATAACCAGACCTGGGAGCCCTTGGTGGAGGTTCTATCCGGCAGCAGGGGAATCAGGGGTGGCAGGATTTACCTGGGGGAAAGGGTTTTTGCAGGAGAGGAGCCTACAGACTTTTTTAAGGAAGGGGTAGCCGTTATTCCCGATGATCCGGCTGAAACTTTTCTGTTTCGGGATATGAGCTATATGGAGAATTTGACCTTTCTTCTGGACCGGAAGGTGCGGCTTGGAAATTTAAAGCGCAGCCATCTTCGCAGCGTTCGGAAGGAATATAGGAATAAGGTAGGCCCCTGCATTGATGCGGTGAAGATTGACCGTTTAAGTCTGCGGGAAAAATACGGCCTGGCCTATTACCGGATCCATCTCCTTCACCCAAAGGTCGCCGTGTGCGTGCAGCCCCTGGCAAAAGGGGACATGTACTTAAGGCGTTATGTACTGGATTTGATCCAGGAGTTAAAAAACAGCGGGATCTCGGTACTCATTCTTACCAGCAACCTTGCCGACAACATGGATGTATCGGACCGGATGATAGTCCTGCGGGCTGGAAAGGCGGCGGCAGAATACATGAAAGAGGAATTCTATAAAGTGGGCTGGTGATAAAAAGGATTAACAGGCGGTCTGACTGCCTGTTTTTCATTGCTGCAGGTCATCAGACTGCCAAAGATTGCCCCCCTTAAACGGAAGAATCTCCCCTACTTTCCATGAGCTTCCAATGATATACTAATTACAGAAGCTAGAATTTGAGAGAAGTATGAGGGTGAAAGGTATGCAGGAAGATATTGTGCGGATGCAGAATATTACAAAAACATTCCCTGGTGTAAAAGCGCTTGACGATGTTTCATTTTACTTAAAGTCAGGCGAAGTTATGGCATTGTTGGGTGAAAATGGTGCGGGAAAATCAACACTTGTTAAAATATTGAGCGGTGTCTACCCAAAAGATGGAGGGACCATTGAGGTATTTGGTTCTGATATTCGGGAAATGACCACACAGAAGGCAAAGGAACTGGGAATAGCGATCATCCATCAGGAACTGAACATGTGTCAGCATTTGACTGTAGCGGAAAACATTTTCCTGGGACGGGAACGGACAAGGGGAATGGTTCTTTCTGAAAAAGAGATGAACAAGGCGGCGGCTGAGATTCTGGGACGCATGAATATTGATTTAGATCCGGAGGAGTTAGTAGGAAACCTTGCAGTATCCAAGCAGCAGATGGTTGAGATTGCCAAGGCACTTTCCATGAATGCCAGGGTCCTTATTATGGATGAACCTACGTCAGCCCTGACATCAAAGGAGATCAATGATTTGTTTGCAATCATTAAAAAGCTGAAAAAGGAAGGCTGCGGAATCGTATACATATCCCACCGTCTGGAAGAGTTAAAACATATCGTGGACCGGGTCACAATCATGAGGGACGGAAAATTTATCACTTCCATGGATTTTGATCAAAAGCAGATGGAAGAGATCATTGCCCACATGGTAGGCCGCGAAATAAAACAGAAGTTCCCCCGTGTTTCCTGTCCAAAAGGGAAAAGAATCCTGGAGGTCCGTAACTTAAATGCAGGGCGGATGGTACGCAACATCAATCTGGAGCTGTACGAAGGTGAGATCGTAGGCATTGCAGGGTTAATGGGGGCAGGGAGGACGGAAACCACCAGGGCCATATTTGGAGCGGATCCCAAGGAAACAGGGCAGATTATCCTGGATGGAAAAGAGGTCGCCATACATAACGTGGAGGATTCCATAAAAGCAGGCATTGTACTGGCTCCTGAGGACAGGAAAAAGGATGGCCTTTGCACGAAGCTCAGCATACGGGACAACATCGCTCTTCCCAATCTGGATATCCTGTGCGGAAAGCTTGGGATCGTCAACAGAAAAAAAGAGAGGGAAATGACGGATAAAACAGTGGTTTCCTTAAAAATCAAGCTGCCAAGCGCAGAGGTGAATGCCGGAAGCCTGTCAGGCGGCAACCAGCAAAAAGTGGTGGTGGGTAAATGGCTGGCAAGGAATTCACGGGTGGTGATTTTCGATGAACCCACCAGAGGAATCGACGTGGCTGCCAAGGTAGAGATCTATAACCTGATGAACGAATTAAAACAGGAGGGGATCGGCGTTTTATTTGTCTCATCGGAAATGCCGGAAGTCCTTGGCATCAGCGACCGGATCATTGTCATGTGCGACGGGAAGATTACAGGGGAAGTGATGACAGCTGAGGCGACACAGGATCAGATCCTTAAATTTGCGACTCAGTTTGAAAGCAAGATCAGTTAAGAGAAGGGCAAGGAGAGGTAACATGAATAGTAAAAGACAGAGTTGGTATAAAAGGCTGTTTGCCGTTCGCGGGATGGGGCAGGTAGTCACTGTAGGTGTGGGACTCATGGTCATGTGCGTTGTTTTTGGCATCATAAACCCTACATTCTTTTCCGGGAAAAATGTTGCGAATCTATTGCGCCAGATTGCGCCCATCCTGTTAATCGGCATCGGCCAGTCCTATGTATTGATCACCGGCAATATTGATTTGTCCATTGGTTCCGTTGTCGGCATGAGCTGCATGATATCTGCGACCATGATGACAAATGGCATAAATCCGTGGGCAGCGGTACTTCTTACCCTGATATGCTGTCTGATCGTAGGAGTGGTCAACGGCTTACTGGTAGCCAAGTGCAAGCTTCCGCCTTTTATTGCAACCTTAGGCACCATGACCATTGCCAGGGGCGTTGCCCAGATCGTCAATAATAACTACAATACCGATGCCATCGGAGACGGGGCAAAGGGGTTTCGGAATTTCTTTTATTATGGAAAGGTTGCCGGAGTGTATAATACGGTGATCATAGCCATTGTTTTATGGCTGGTATTTAATTTCCTCTTAAGCAAAACAAGGACCGGCCGGCATATTTATGCAATCGGAAGCAATATAGAAGCCTCCAAGCTATCCGGGGTAAATATTGTCGCCACTACCACAAAGGCTTATCTAGTCAGCTCCTTTTGTTCCTGTATCGTAGGACTGGTGATCTGTGCAACAAGCGGCATGGGCACCATGGATGCCGGCAATGCCTATGAAATGTATGCTGTGGCGGCTTCCGTAATCGGAGGAGTGTCAACCCTGGGAGGCCAGGGAATCTTAATCGGTACGGTGATCGGTGCTTCCATCTGGGGCGTACTGCAGAATGGCCTTCAGTTTGCAGGTGCTCCGGTTGCCATCCGCAACATTGTCATCGGTGCCATTGTGGTGATCTCCGTATTGATCGATGTAATTGTAAGAAGCGGAAAGCTTGGTAAGAAAAATAAGTTAGAACCATAAACAAGGTATTGGAGCCTGAGGCTTTGATATAGGCAGACTATAAAATATTCAAATTTAAGGAGGAAAAGGTTTATGAAGCGGAAAGTATTGGCGGCTATTCTTTCTATGGGAGTGATTGCCTCTATGGCAGGCTGCAGCAGCGGGCAAAAAGAGGCGGCAGCTACCACTGGGGCAACAACTGAGACTGCAACGGAAGCTGCAGCTACAACAGAAGAAACTGCGAAAGAGGCAGCTTCCGGCGGAGGCTCACACAAGGTTTACTTAATCACCATGGATCAAATGGACCAGCACTGGGTAAACGTGGATGCAGGCGCCCAGAAGGCCGTAAAGGAGCTTGGAAATGTAGATTATAAGTGGCTGGCTCCTGATGTAAAGGATGACGCAAAGCAGATCGAATGCATCAACAATGCCGTAGCAGGAGGCGCTGAAGCCATTTTACTGGCGGCAAATGGCCCTGATGCAGTGACAGCATCGTTACAGGAAGCCATGGACGCAGGAGTGAAGGTGGTATACGTAGATTCCGCAGCATCCCTGCCGGCGGTCCAGACCCTTGCAACAGATAACAAAGCTGCCGGAAAAACTGCAGGCGAAGAAATGATCAAAGCCTTAAAGGCTAATGGAATTGAATCAGGCAAGATCGGCATCGTAAATGTGAATGCTGCAACCGCATCCACAGTAGCCAGAGAAGAAGGCTTCCGTTCTGCATTTGAGGGAACAAAATTTGAGATTCTGGAAACTCAGTACGGAGAAGGCGATGCGGCAAAATCCAAGGATATTGCTGCAAACTATATCACCCAGGGCTGCGTAGGCATTTTCGGAGCCAATGAAGGCTCTACCGTAGGAACCGGCAATGCCATTCAGGAAGCAGGCGAGACTGTGATCGGCGTAGGCTTTGACAAATCCGACATGATCCTTCAGCTGATTAAGGAAGGCTATCTCCTGGCAACCATGGCTCAGAATCCTGATGTTATGGGATATGAAGGAGTGAAGACAGCGGTTAATGCCCTGGAAGGCAAGGATACAGGAGACAAGAACTTAGACACAGGAGTTTCCGTCCTCACAAAAGAAGCAATAAAATAAAATGCGGGTATAAGCGCAGATATATTTCATAACAGTGAAAGAGCAGGGCCGGTATTTCGGTTCCTGCTCTGTTGGCATATTTTTCTTAATGAAGGTAAAACCGCTGCCAGACGAGATGTCAGGCGAATCAAATTTACTTATAATAATAGAAGGACTGAGGTATTACGATGCATATAGTGGGATTTGATATTGGAGGAACAAAGTGTGCGGTGTTTCTTTGCCGCCTGGAAGGCGATACGATTATATGGATTGACCGGAAGGAAATACAGACAACATCAGACTGGAGAGCCGTGTTGGATACCTTATGTGGTTATGGGGAAGGGATGCTTAAAACCCATGAGGTCTCCCGGTCTCACTGCCGCATCGGGATATCCTGCGGAGGGCCGTTGAGCCCTGACCGCACGGTCATCTGCTCTCCGCCTAACCTGCCGGGGTGGGATGATGTTCCCGTTGTTTCTTATCTGTCGGTAAAGCTTCAAATGCCTGCCAGGATGTTAAACGATGCCGATGCCTGTGCCCTTGCCGAATGGAAATATGGGGCCGGAAAAGGATCTCTTCATATGATATTCCTCACCTTTGGCACCGGCCTTGGCGCGGGGTTTATTTTAAATGGACGTTTATATACTGGAGCCTGCGGCATGGCAGGAGAAGTGGGGCATGTCCGCCTTAAGGAGGATGGGCCGGTGGGATATGGAAAGGCAGGGAGCATGGAAGGATTTTGCAGCGGCGGCGGAATCCGGCAAATGGCAGTACATAAGGCGGAGCAGATGGAAAAGGAAGGAAAAAAGGCATCCTTTCAGACAGGAGAAATGGAGAAGATCAGGGCAAAGGATGTGGCAGAGGCCGCCAGGGCCGGCCATGAGGATGCCGCAGAATTATTGAGTGAGTCAGGAACGTATTTCGGAAGAGGACTGTCCATGCTTATCGATATCCTGAATCCGGAGGTAATCGTTGCCGGCAGCATATACGCCAGAGCCCATGAATTCATGGAAACAGCTATGTGGGATGAAATCCGTAAGGAGGCTCTTGCCTCTTCTGCAGCCGCGTGCAGGATCGTGCCGGCCCGGTTAGGTGAGAAGATAGGGGATTATGGAGCTGTTATGGCTGCGGTTTATGAATAGAATTTATGATTTTTTGAAAAGGAGTGACAACTGGCGGGGAACGTGATAAAATAACCCATGCGCCTCTTAAAAGAGGATATAATTTTTAAACATAGGATGGAAAAAAATGGAAACCGATATGACAAGAGGCAATCCTCTTCCGATCATTTTAAAATTTACGCTTCCGCTTCTAATGGGAAATATTTTTCAGCAGCTTTATAACATGGCAGATACCATTATTGTCGGCCGTTTTGTTGGGCCGGATGCCCTGGCCGCAGTAGGCTCCACCGGTACTATCATGTTTCTGGTTATTGGATTTTCCCAGGGAATGAGCACCGGATTTACGGTTCTTACCAGCCAGCGCTTTGGGGCAGGGGATGAAAATGGTGCGAAGCGCTCTGTGGCTAACGGGATCATCCTGTCATTTTTTGTTGTTGCGGCCATGACAGTATTAAGCCTGGCCTTCATGAGAACACTATTAAGGGCTATGAACACACCCGGGGATATTTTCGAGGATGCTTATACCTACATTTCCATCATTTGTATGGGAATTATTGCAAATGTATTTTACAATCTGTTTTCCTCTTATCTCCGTTCCGTTGGAAACAGCCGGAGCCCTCTTTTGTTCCTGATGTTTTCCGCCTGCTTAAACGTGGTGCTGGACCTTGTTTTTATTATTAAGTTTAAAATGGGAGTGGCCGGAGCTGCCTGGGCGACCAATCTTTCTCAGGGGATATCCGCAATCCTGTGTATCTTCTATATCTATAAAAAGGTGCCGGTTTTAACTCCAAAGAGGAATCACTGGAAACTGAATGAGACGGATACAAGGCACCAGCTTTCCGTGGGAATTCCCATGGCTCTTCAGTTTGGAATCACTGCATCAGGAACCATCATCATGCAGTCGGCTGTTAATTTATTCGGTTCAACCGCAGTAGCAGCCTATACGGCCGCCAATAAGTTTCAGGGCATGGTCATTCAGGGAATGCTTGCCATGGGTCAGACAATGGCTACGTATTCGGGTCAAAATTACGGAAAGGGTGACATAGGAAGAATCCGCCATGGCGTCAGGCTGGTGCTTGGGACGGGGGTGGTGTATTCGGTTCTTTGTTCTGTTATTGTCTGCTTAGCCCTTCCCTATGCTTTAAGGCTGTTTTTCTCTGGAGATGTGGATATAACGGAAATGCTTCCATGGGCGAAAACCTATATTTATCTATGTTCTGTTTTTTATATTCCTCTTGGAATGATTTTCATATTCAGAAACACCATGCAGGGATGCGGTTATGGCTTTCTTCCCATGCTGGGAGGAGTTGTAGAGCTTGTTGCCAGACTGGTAACAGCTGCAGTGGCGATCAGGCTTTTAAGTTTTCCCTTAGCCTGTGCCTGTGATCCGGCTGCTTGGTTAAGCGCCGGGCTGTTTAC
Source organism: Lacrimispora sp. BS-2 (assembly GCF_040207125.1). Lineage (NCBI taxonomy): Bacteria > Bacillati > Bacillota > Clostridia > Lachnospirales > Lachnospiraceae > Lacrimispora > Lacrimispora cavernae. The sequence goes on along the minus strand of NZ_CP157940.1, from coordinate 1,538,887 downwards.
ATTAATTTCATATGTCTATATTATGAAAAAGGTGGAAAAAAACAGGGAAAGCCAAGGTCCTGTCTGATCTTTTATTTTTCTTAATTTATTATTGATTTATAGTATAATATTTAGTATATTATGTAATAGATTATCTTAGGCGATATTTGAAAGGAGAATCATGATGATAAAAGTAGCTGTTGACGCCATGGGCGGTGACTATGCACCGGTAGAGATGGTAGCCGGAGCCGTAGAGGCGGTGAACGCGAATAAAGAAATCCAGGTTCTCTTAGTAGGGCAGGAGCATATTGTATCAGAGGAGTTAAAGAAACATACGTATCAAAAGGATCAGATACAGATTGTGAATGCGTCAGAGGTAATCGAGACGGATGAACCTCCGGTTAACGCCATACGAAAGAAGAAAGATTCTTCCATCGTTGTGGGGATGAATCTGGTAAAACAAAGGCAAGCGGATGCATTTGTATCGGCTGGCAGTTCCGGCGCTATACTGGTTGGCGGACAGGTAATTGTCGGACGGATAAGAGGGGTGGAAAGACCACCGCTGGCACCGCTTATCCCAACGGAAAAAGGCGTTTCCCTGCTGATTGACTGCGGAGCCAATGTGGATGCAAGACCATCCCACTTGGTACAGTTTGCCAGGATGGGATCCCTTTACATGGAGCATGTAGTGGGAGTCAAGAATCCAAGAGTGGCTATCGTTAATATCGGCGCAGAAGAAGAAAAGGGAAATGCGCTTGTAAAAGAAACCTTTCCACTGTTAAAGGAGTGCAAGGATATCCATTTTACCGGAAGCATCGAAGCCAGGGAGATTCCGCATGGCGGTGCAGATGTCATTATTTGTGAGGCATTTGTAGGCAATGTAATCCTGAAGCTTTACGAAGGAGTTGGAGCGACCTTAATTAATAAGGTAAAACGCGGTATGATGGGAAGTTTAAGGAGCAAAATCGGAGCGCTGCTTGTAAAGCCTGCTTTGAAGGAAAGCCTGAAATCATTTGATGTATCTGAACACGGCGGTGCGCCGCTGTTAGGACTTAATGGCTTGGTTGTAAAAACCCATGGGAATTCAAAGGCAGTAGAAGTGAAGAACTCCATACTTCAGTGCGTAACCTTCAAAGAACAGGGGATTAATGATAAGATAAGAGAAAGTCTTAAAAAGAATGATGAAACGCCCTCCGGGCATACCTTTATGCCCAAAAAGAATGGGCAGGAATAAGGAAATCAAGAATAGGAGAGAGGAAGGAAAAGAGATGGAATTTGAGAAGTTACAGAACATAATTGCAGAGGTATTAAATATTGAGCCGGATGAGGTGACCATGAACTCCACATTTGTGGATGACCTTGGCGCTGACTCCCTTGATGTGTTCCAGATCATTATGGGCATTGAGGAGGAATTTGATATTGAGATTCCAACGGAAGTGGCAGAAAACATCGTAAGTGTCAATGACGCAGTAGAACAGATCAAGAATGCTTTAAATTAATAGATGTGGGTGCTGCCGGGGACCTTTGGGTCTGTCCGCAGCACCTTCTTTCATAATGAGAAGAGGTGTATGATGAGCAGGAATTTAAAAGAACTGGAGGAGCGGATCGGCTACCATTTTTCGGACAAGCATCTTATGACACAGGCCATGACCCACAGCTCCTATGCCAATGAACACCGGTTAAATAAGCTGGAATGCAACGAACGCCTGGAGTTTTTGGGCGACTCTGTGCTTGAGGTGGTTTCCAGTGACTGTCTGTATCACAAATATCCGGAAAAGCCGGAGGGTGATTTGACAAAGATACGTGCCAGTATCGTCTGCGAGCCGACTCTTGCCTATTGTGCAGAGGATATAAGGCTTGGAGAGTATCTGCTTTTAGGCAGGGGGGAAGAAGCCACCGGAGGCAGGGGACGTGCGTCGATTGTTTCTGATGCTATGGAAGCGCTGATTGGGGCCATTTATCTGGACGGTGGTTTTGCTAATGCAAAAGAGTTTATCCTTCGTTTCATCATGAATGATCTGGAACATAAGCAGCTCTTTTATGATAGCAAGACTATCTTGCAGGAGATCGTACAGAGTAAGACAGAAGAGCCTTTGAGCTATGAGCTTTTGCGGGAAGAGGGACCGGATCATAACAAGGTATTTGAGACTCAGGTCCTCATAGGCCAGGAGGTGATCGGCCAGGGGACCGGACGGACGAAAAAGGCAGCAGAGCAGGTGGCAGCCTATCATGGGATTCTCAGCCTTAAGGGAATGGACAACAATAAGGAAACACCCTGCGGGTATACCTCTATGTACGGAAAGCATGGACAATAATAAGGAAAAGAAAGGGCAGGCCCTGTGAAGCCTGTCGGAGTGAAATATGTATTTAAAAAGTATTGAAATCCAGGGTTTTAAATCTTTTGCCAATAAGATCGTCTTTGAATTTCATAACGGGATCACCGGCATCGTAGGCCCTAACGGCAGCGGCAAGAGCAATGTTGCCGATGCCGTGCGCTGGGTGCTTGGTGAACAGAAGGTAAAGCAGCTTCGAAGCTCCAACATGCAGGATGTGATTTTCTCCGGAACAGAACTAAGAAAGCCACAGGGCTTTGCCTATGTTGCCATTACCCTTGATAATTCCGATCACCATCTGGCCATTGATTATGACCAGGTAACGGTTTCAAGGAGAGTATACCGTTCCGGCGAAAGCGAGTACATGATCAATGGCAGTGCCTGCCGTTTAAAGGATATTTATGAATTGTTCTATGATACCGGAATCGGAAAGGAAGGCTATTCCATCATCGGACAGGGACAGATTGATAAGATTTTAAGCGGAAAGCCGGAGGAGCGCAGAGAATTATTTGATGAGGCCGCCGGCATTGTTAAATTTAAACGGCGCAAGCTCATTGCCCAGAAAAAGCTTGAAGATGAAAAACAAAATCTCATCCGTGTGAATGACATTTTAACAGAGCTTGAAAAGCAGGTAGGCCCCCTTGCAAGGCAATCAGAGGCGGCAAAGGAATATCTCCGTTTAAAGGAAGATTTAAAAAAGTATGATGTCAACCAGTTCCTGATGGAGACAGAGGGAATACAGGTACAGGTAAAGGAAAACCAGGAAAAGGAAATCATTGTATCCCGTGATCTGGAGGAGGCAAAGCAGACATCGGAAGGCATCCGGGAAAAATATGATGCACTGGATACCTATTTAGCGGAGCTGGAAGAGGCCATCAGCAAAGCCGGCAATGAGAAAAATAAATCCAACATGGAAATGGGAAGCCTGGAAGGCCGGATCAATGTTTTAAAGGAACAGATCAATACGGAACAGATGAATGCGGAGCACATTGCCGGCCGTATGAGGGCTATTGATTCTGAAATCCAGATGAAAATGACTCAGGCAGCCACTTATGAGGAAGAGCGTTCCCTGATTGCCGACCAGGTAAAATCTGCTGTAAATGAACTGAAAGAAGCGGAAGAAGTCCTGTATTCAGAGGAAGAGAAGATCCACCTATTAGAGCATCAGATTGAGGAAGGAAAGAGCGGCATCATTGATATCCTCAATGAAAAAGCTTCCCTGACCGCAAAACAGCAGCGGTATGAAACCATGCTGGAACAGGTGAATGTGCGCCGTTCTGAGGTTTGCCAGAAGCTTTTGAAATTTAAAAGCGATGAGTCGGAACAGGAAGAACAGCTGGAAGCTCTTCAAAAGGAAGCAGATGAGATAGAAACCAGAATCGCGGAAGGCCAGGAAGCCCAGGCATTCAGTGAGAACCGGGCTGAGGAGCTGCAAGGCGAGGTCAAAAGGCTTAACAAAAACTTAAATGATAAGCAGCAGGAATACCATACCAGTTATACAAAGCTGGAATCCTTAAGAAACATTGCGGAACGGTATGAAGGCTATGGCGGCAGCATCCGCCGTATCATGGAGGTAAGGGACCGGGTTCGCGGCATCCATGGGGTTGTGGCGGATCTGATCACAGTGCCGAAAAAATATGAAATTGCCATTGAGACTGCTCTTGGCGGAAGCATTCAGAATATTGTTACTGATTCCGAAGAAACTGCCAAGCAGCTCATTGAATACTTAAAGAAAAACCGGTATGGAAGGGCCACCTTCCTTCCCTTGACCAGCGTCGGCAACAGGGATTCCTTTCGCCAGGACAGGGCTTTAACGGAGCCGGGAGTTCTGGGACTTGCTAATACCCTGGTGGAAGCGGATAGCCAGTATAAAGGCCTTTTAAATCACTTGCTGGGCCGTGTGGTTGTGGTGGATACCATTGAACACGCCATCGCCCTTGCAAAAAAATTCCAGTATTCTTTCAGGATCGTAACCCTGGAAGGAGAACTTCTCAGCGTAGGCGGTTCCATGACAGGCGGTGCTTTTAAGAACACAAGCAATCTTTTGGGACGCAAGCGTGAGATGGAAGAACTGGAAGAGATCTGTTCCAAGGCTCTTACCGATGTGGAGCGGCTGGAAAAAGAACTGGTGATGAACGAAGGACTCCTTGGGGAAAGCAGGGAAGAACTGGAAAAGATCCGGGCGGAAAAACAGCAGCTTTATTTAAAACAAAATACGGTTAAAATAAATATACGCCGGATTGAAGATAAAAAAGAAGAAATCAAAGAATCCTACGGAGACTTGGAGCGGGAAAACGGCCAGCTTGAAGAGCAGATACGGGAGGTCGGTGCCAGCCAGCAGGAAATTTTTACAGCCATTGACAAGCTGGAAACCCAGAACCAGGAAACAGTTGGAGAGCTGGAACAATTAAATGGCCGGCTTGAAACTGCCAGGGCAGACCGGGAACAGTATTTAAAAGACTTATCATCAGTTCAGCTGAAAACCTCAGGTTTAAAGCAAAAGGATGATTTTGAACTGGAAAATATCCGGCGTGTAAAGGAAGAGGTTCACCGTCTGGAGGAAGAACTTTCCGGACTTTCAAACGGGACCCATGGTTCCAATTCCATTATTGAAGAGAAACAAAAGGAAATTGAGGCATTAAAGGGGAAAATCCAGGAAGAAAAGGTATACTCGGAAGAGTTGGAAGGGATCATAAACGAGAAGTCCACACAAAAAGAAGCAAGTTCCAGAGAACAGAAGGAATTATTCCGAAAAAGAGAGGAGCTTACGGGAAGGATCAGCCTTTTGGATAAAGAACTGTTCCGCCTCCAAAGCCAGAAGGAAAAGCTTGATGAGTGGATGGAGAGCCATGTCAATTACATGTGGAATGAATATGAACTGACTTTTTCCACTGCAAAGGATTTGAGGAATCAGGAATGGACGTCACTGCCTGAGATCAAGCGAATGATCCAGTCCTTAAAAGAGGAAATCCGGAAGCTTGGCAATGTCAATGTCAATGCCATTGAGGATTACAAAGAGGTATCGGAGCGTTATGAATTCATGAAGACCCAGCACGATGATCTGGTAGCCGCAGAGGGTACCCTGTTAAAGATCATCGATGAGCTGGATACGGGAATGAGAAAACAATTCGAGGAAAAGTTCCGTGAAATACGGATGGAGTTTGACAAGGTGTTCAAGGAGCTTTTCGGAGGAGGACGTGGTGCTTTGGAGCTGGTGGAAGGTGAGGATATCCTGGAAGCGGGAATCCAGATCATATCCCAGCCGCCCGGCAAGAAGCTTCAGAATATGATGCAGCTTTCCGGCGGGGAAAAGGCATTGACGGCCATTGCGCTGCTGTTTGCCATCCAGAACTTAAAGCCTTCTCCGTTCTGCCTTCTGGACGAGATCGAAGCAGCTCTTGATGATTCCAATGTGGACCGTTTTGCAAAATACCTGCATAAGCTGACAAAAAATACGCAGTTTATTGTTATTACACACAGACGTGGCACCATGGTGTCTGCAGATCGTCTGTATGGTATTACCATGCAGGAGAAAGGCGTTTCAACGCTTGTATCTGTAAACCTGATTGAAGAAGATTTAGAAAGTTAAGGAGGCCGACTATGGGTGAGAAAAAGGGATTCTTTGGGAAGCTGGTTGCTGGGCTGCAGAAGACAAGGGATAACATCATCGCGGGCGTAGATTCCATATTCAGCGGTTTTTCAGCCATTGATGATGAGTTTTATGAGGAAATTGAAGAAATCCTGATCATGGGAGATCTGGGCATCCAGACCACCATGTCGATTATGGAGGATTTAAGAAAAAAGATAAAGGAACAAAATATCAAGGATCCCATGGAATGCAAGCAGCTTCTTATGGACAGCATCATGGAGCAGATGGATCTTGGGGAAAATGCCTATGAATTTGAAAACCGGCGGTCCGTTCTTTTGATCATCGGCGTAAATGGAGTGGGAAAGACCACATCAGTAGGAAAGCTTGCCGGACAGATGAAGGATGACGGAAAAAAGGTGATCGTAGCTGCAGCGGATACGTTTCGTGCGGCAGCCATTGAGCAGCTGAGCGAGTGGGCAAAAAGGGCAGGAGTGGACATCATTGCCCAGCAGGAAGGTTCCGATCCGGCGGCAGTTGTATTTGATGCGGTAGCTGCGGCAAAATCCAGACATGCGGATATTTTAATCTGCGATACTGCAGGCCGCCTTCATAACAAGAAAAACCTGATGGAAGAGCTTAAAAAGATCAACCGGATCATTGATAAGGAATACCCGGAGGCATACCGGGAAACCCTGGTAGTACTTGACGGGACCACAGGACAAAATGCCCTTGTCCAGGCAAAGCAATTTATGGAGGTTGCTGATATTACCGGGATTATCCTTACAAAGCTTGACGGAACCGCGAAAGGGGGAATCGCGGTGGCTATCCAGTCGGAGCTGGGGATTCCCGTAAAATACATTGGAGTAGGAGAGAAACTTGATGACCTGCAGAAATTCAATGCAAAAGAATTTGTAAGCGCATTGTTTCACGTAGAAGAGAAAGAAGAGGCGTAAAATATGTTGACATTGGAAAGGTTTGAAGAAGCATCAGAAGCTGTTAGCAAAGTTATCCTGGAAACAAAACTGATATACAGTGAGTATTTCTCCAACCAGACGGGCAATAAGGTATATTTTAAGCCGGAAAACATGCAGTATACCGGTGCTTACAAGGTGAGAGGGGCTTATTATAAGATCAGCACTTTGTCGGAAGAAGAGAAATCCAAGGGTCTTATTGCCGCTTCTGCAGGCAATCACGCCCAGGGCGTTGCCTATGCGGCAAAGCTGGCCGGCATTCCGGCAACCATCGTTATGCCCACCACTGCGCCTCTTATGAAGGTGAACCGTACCAAAGGCTATGGTGCTGAGGTCATACTGGAAGGTGATGTCTTTGATGAGGCCTGTAATTATGCCTACAAGCTTGCAGAAGAACGTGGTCTTACCTTTGTCCATGCCTTTGATGACTTAGATGTGGCGTCCGGACAGGGAACCATTGCCATGGAGATCATCAAGGAGCTTCCTACCGTTGATTATATCCTGGTTCCCATTGGAGGAGGCGGTCTTTGTGCAGGTGTGTCCACTCTGGCTAAGATGTTAAACCCCAAGATCAAGATCATCGGCGTGGAGCCGGCAGGCGCCAACTGTATGCAGGAATCCTTACGTCAGGGAAAGGTAGTCTCCCTTCCAAACGTCAACACGATTGCAGACGGAACTGCCGTGAAATGTCCGGGAGGAAAGCTTTTCCCCTACATCCAGGAAAATGTGGATGAGATCATCACCATAGAAGATTCTGAACTGATCGTGGCATTCCTTGACATGGTTGAGAACCATAAGATGATCGTGGAGAATTCAGGACTTCTGACGGTTGCGGCATTAAAGCATATGAATGTGGATAATAAAAAAATTGTTTCCATCTTAAGCGGAGGAAACATGGATGTGATCACCATGGCTTCCATTGTCCAGTTCGGACTGATGCAGAGAGACCGCATCTTTACGGTGTCCATTCTGCTTCCGGATAAACCGGGAGAGCTTGCAAAGGTGTCCGCACTTCTCGCAAAAGAACAGGGAAATGTCATCCGTCTGGATCACAACCAGTTTGTCAGCATCAACCGGAATGCGGCAGTGGAACTTCGCATTACCCTGGAGGCATTCGGAACGGAACATAAGAATACGATTATGGCAGCGCTTACGGCAGCGGGGTACCGGCCAAAGCTGGTTAAATCAAAAGGGACTTACGGGGATTGATATTATTAACCAGCGACATAACTTCATATCCATTTGTATCTGAATTAAATAATGTCGAAAATAGTCAGATAGTGTCGATAAATTCAAATTGTAAAAGTTTGAGAGGAGAGTATAATTATAATGTAACTAATAATTTATATAAATGAAGTGATCGCGAAACTCAAAAAACAATTAATGTGTCTAAGTTTAAAAAGATCAAATATAATTATGAGCCTTAAAATAAGATTATTACTAATTAAAATAAAGTAAAATAAGATGCATTTTCACAGTTTTTGAAGAGAAGGATCTAATTACAGCTAGATAATATGATATTTTCAACGGTTTTGGAGTTTCGCAAACACCTGTTTATATAAATGTATATAAGGAGGGATTTGCTAAATTGAAAAAGTTAAAAAAATGAACAGCAGTAATTTTAATGGCCTTAACTGTCAGTACCATGGCAGCACCTCAGGCGATGGCGTCCACGCCCATGGAAGATTTCAGGAAGGAAGACAAAGGACCGGACGCCGCAAAAGGGATACTGATATCGGAAGAATGGGGGTTCGATGAAAATGGTGAGCCATATGTTGAGCGGACCTATGTAAAACCACAAAATCCGAGATTGCGTGTTCATGACAGTAAGGATGTTACCAAAACCAGGGTATGTGGCACAGGAAGTGCAAAAATGACTGTTGAACTCAGTGCAAGTTTTGAATGGGACAGCAGTGATAAAAGAGTAGAAGTATATGATGTGGAAGGTCAGGTTACCGATATGGATGGAGTGAATGAAGTATATGATGAAAAGATTGTAATTTCTGGAAATGGGACCAGTAAAGCTACTGCCACATACACTTGTAAAGGAAAAAAATCACTTAGTTATGTAAATGGAAAAATTAATATTTCGTGTAATTATAATGGGAAGATTAGCAGCAATGGGACGAGATGATGGTAGATGAAAGAGCATCTGTGAAATACATAGAGAAAACATGTTTATTCTCACTTCTTGTAACCATGGCGGTAGCTGGCTGTTCCTATGGACTGATTTATTTTCAAAGTGAGTGGAATTGGGTATTGGGTATTGCTTTTACCCTGTTGCTGCCCATATTTATAAGGAAATTTTTTTCTGAAATTGACATCTATTGGATGAATGCTCTTGGAATATTATTGTTTTGGTGTATTTCCAGTTCTGTGAGCCTTTATGTGAACGATTTTGTCACAGACCATGACATTTTTTTTGACAGTGTTTTGTTTATCTCCATTCATGGCCCGGATTGGACAAAATCAATACGTCAACTGTTATTCCCCATTCCCGTTGTTCTGTTTGCTTTCTGTGTAAATGCCAGACGATTCAAAGTTTGGAATCATGTGATAACAAAAAAGACTTTTTTGCCTCTCTGTGCATTAGTTAAAACGGGTATAGTTGGAATAATATTGGGAACCAGCAACATATATGGAAATTATATGGTTTATACTACAACCACAATGGCTGAGCATATAAATAATGGAAGCATGGAGAAAAGAACAGTTGAGTACTCTTCCAATCTGGCATTGGTATTGATTTTTGCCGTAGTTTTTACTGTTGTAGTCTGGAAACTGTACCCTCAATTAAAAAAGTATTATATACTGATTATAACATTTTACTGCGTAAAATACTTTTTGTTTAATTTTCTGGATTGGTTTTCTCTACTACTGGCAACTGAAGATATGAGAAGTCTTTTTCCATACTTGGCTTTTAATGCGGGCATTTGTATAGTCATGTTTTTGCTTTCTGCGGTTATAAGCAAGATGTTGATTATTTGTGAAAAAAGAGGTAACTGTTTATATCGTAATGTGACAGAAAAAGATAATTAGTTTTACAGGTTCATGAAAGTGCATATGTTTTACAAAAGGGGGCGTTGCTCTACAGATGAAAAATCATCTGTAGAGTAGCCCCCCTTTTTTTATGCTGCCTGATTGAACCTGTATTCCCTGGGTTCTTCCAGCCATAATACAATCCCTGCAGCACAAAGACTATGGATTAGGGCTTGTGTCAAAAAATATTATATTGAATATTATTATATTGTAAGTATATATTAAGGGGGCGCAATGCTGTTATGAAAATACAGGGAAAAGAATTAAAAGAATTGAAAGAAGAAGTATTGAGATCTATAGAAGGAAAAACGGATGAAGAAAAGAGAGAAATACTGAGAGAAAGATTTAATATTGATTGGGACATTCCTAGACGCTGTGATAATTCCAGAGGACCATGTAAATTTTGGTATGCCCAAGTTTTCACTTATTGCAGCACAAGGGAGTTAGAGGAAGAATTGAATTTCTTCTTGTTCTTAATTAATTTTTTTGGACATCTTTTTGGTTTTTGTTTCAACCAAGAGAATACAGTTTTCTTAGGCTGTACATGCCCTTGCGGCAGTAAACAAATAATTCTTTATTATTCAATCGTATTTAAGGATTAATGATCTTACCTTCTTTTGATGGTGCTGGAGGTTCCCCCGGTTGATTTGCCGCCAGGGGGGAAACCTCTTTTTTGCATTGATTATTCCATTCTATATTATAAAAGATAATTGATTTTACCTGCAATCTGCATAAGCCTTGAAAGCTGGTCTGATCAAAAGATTAACCGGAGGCATGATTTAATTTCCTTCATCTGTAAACGGATAGGTGATCCGGTTTTCGTATTCCCTCGGTGATATGCCGGTAACCTTTTTAAATACCTTGCTGAAGTAATAAGGATTATCAAACCCCAGTTTATCAGAGATTTCATACATCAGGTACTGGTGGGTATCAATAAGCTCCATGGCATGCTGTATCTTGACCTGGGCAATGTAATCAGACAGGGTGGTACCTGTGAGTTTTTTAAAGGTATTGCTTAAATGCCCGGAGCTTATGTTTAAAGCTTCCGCAACATCGGCCAGGGTCAGCTTCTCCATGTAGTGCTCCTTGATGTAACTTCTGGCCAGATCCACCAGCTTGTCGGAACGGGTAGACTTCCGGTCATCCAAAAGACGGCACAGCTTTTGGCAGAAGCTTCTCAGCCATTCTAAAATGTCCTCCAGACTGTTAAAATTGTTCAGCTGCTCTGCAATGTTGATGGTATAGGGAAAGATCTCCTGATAGCTGTCATCCCCTGTTTCAAAAAATGAATAGAGATAGGTGTAAATATTGATGCAGGCGCTGGTGGCCTGTTCCTTACGAGGCCTGTTATCCCGGAACAGGGTGATGATGTCTTCAAAGATGGAGGCCAGCTTTTCGCTGTCGTTCTGGCTTATATAAGCAGCCAGATCTTTTTTAAATACATTGATATTGAACTTCTTCGCATGGCTGGAATTGGAAGACTGTCCTTCGTAAAATACCACCTGGGATGAAGAATCAAAGTAGTAATATTCCAGTGCTGTCATGGCTTCTGAGAATGCCTGGGGAAGCTCTGAAATCTTTTCTTTTGCCCTGCTGACGCCGTAAACGGCGGACAGCTCAAAATAAGTCTTTAAAGCAACGCTGAACTTCTGGCAGAATTCCCTTATAACGCTTTGGGAAAAGACCTCCTCTTTTAAAGAGGCTGTAAGGAGAAAGGTATCCTGCCGGTATTCCAGGACCGTATAATGAAAGAAAAACCTTGCCGCAATCCCGCCCAGTATATCCATAAGCTGCCTGCTGACGGAATGAAGGTCATAACTCCCCCCGCCTGCTTCAAAATCAATATGGATAGGGTTTAAGGAAAACAGGATAACAAAAGGAGTTGGATACTGCGCCTCAAGCTCTGCAGGGATATCAGGAACTGCCTCCTGGGTAAGAAAAAGGCGGCGGAACGCTGTCTTAGCCAGGTCCTCCTGGTTATTCTTAAGCTGGCTGTCAAGGAGCCGGTTCTGCTTATTAGCCAGCAAATCAAAGGCTTCCTTGGCCCGTTCCAAAGCGGCCACAAGGGCTTCCTCATTTAAATCAATTTTCACCAGATAGTCTGAAGCACCCAGGGAAAGGGCCTTTTTTACCAGATGAAATTCCTCTAAGTTTGTTAATACGATAAAAGCAAAGTCACAGCCGTTTTCCTTGCATTTTTCCACCAGATCCAGTCCGTTCAGTACGGGCATCCGGATGTCTGTTATGACGATATCCGGATGAAGGTCCATGATCATGTCATAGGCGGAAGGGCCGTTGGTTGCCTTTCCAATAATAGTGCATTCATAGTTTTCCCATATGATCAGGGAGGCGATACCAGCCAGAATAAGCGGCTCGTCATCTATAATTATAATTCGGTACATGCTGTTTTATACCCCTTTGTCAGCCCTTTCTAAAATTCCAGAGGAAGGGCAATGGTAATCAATGTGTATTGGTCTAATTCGCTTTCCAGCTTTAATCCGTATTCTTCTCCGTAAACCAGCTTTAATCTCCGGTCCACATTGGGAAGTCCGATTCCGCTCATGTTGCTTCTCGTAATGCGGGAAGTATCTGTCAGCAGTGTTTCAATGTCTTCCGGGGAAATGCCGATGCCGTTGTCCCTTACTGTAATATAAAGAACGCCGTTTTCAGAAAAAACGTGTATCTGTATCAGACCGTTTCTTCCGCTTGGTTCAATTCCGTTAAAGATGGCATTTTCCACAAGCGGCTGAAGGGTCAGCTTCACGATTTTGGCATCGTATAAAACTTCCTGGTCAACCTGGGTGGTCACATCAAAAAGTTCAATATAGCGGATCTTCTCTATAATAACATAATTTTGCAAAAAATCCAATTCCTGACGAAGGGTTACTTTTTCATTAAATCCCTTTGCCATGTTCTTTAACAGAGAGGAAAGGGCAGTGACCACCTGGACGATCCCGCTGTTTTTCTGCATGGTCGCGATCCATTTGATAGAATCCAGGGTATTATATAGGAAATGGGGGTTGATCTGGGCCTGAAGCATTTTGATTTCCAGATCCCGTTTTTCTTTTTCACTTTGAACTCTGGTTTCCAGAAGGTCGGAGATCCGGTTGGACATCTGGTTGATCTGTTTTCCTATGCTGCCGATTTCGTCATCTGTTTCAATGGAGCGGTCCGGGTCAAAATTTCCCTGGGAAATGAATTCCAGGCGTTTTTTCAAACGGCTGATCGGGGCGCTCAGCTGGCGGGCTATGAACCAGGACAAGGTCAGGCCGATGCCGCAGCAGAAAAAGAATATGAGGGCAATGGTACCTCCAATCATGCCATGATCCAGGTTTAGGTCTGAAATTGGAAGGATCTGAAAGAAAATAAGCCCGCTGATGCCTTGTCTCTGATAGGAAATGATGCAATCCTTTCCATTGAGCCAGGTGCGGAAATTGCCCTGAGGCTCTTTTGAATTTTTAAAAGTGACCAGCAAATCGGAAACATCATAAGAATCTCCATTAACAGAGGAAATGATGCTTCCATCTAAAGTGACCGCATAGAGAATCTGTCCATCGCCCATGCTTTCCAGGGTATCAGAAAACAGGCGGGGAGAAATGGCCAGAAATATCCAGGCATCTTCCGGCCGGCTGCCGGATACATATTTTAAAGGTCTTAAAAGAGGAAGAAGCTTTGGGGTGTAATTCGTTGGAGAAAAAGGGTTGTCCTCAAGGGAAAGAAGATACTGTGTATTTTCACGGGAAAGCAAATCATGGAACCAGGGCGCATTTTGGATGTCATTGACATCGTGAGTGGAGCCGTAGGCACTTCCTGCCTGCAGGACTTCCCCGTTGTTATAAAGTGCAATTTTATAAATATATTTGCTATATCCTGAAATCGCACAAAAATCCTTCAGCACATTAGAGGCATACAGCTTGATATAGGCGGACTCCCCGTCTGACCGTTTCAGAGAGGGAGTAGAAAATAAAGACTTTCTTTCGGAACATGTCACAACAATATTGACCATTTCCTCATAGGCTACTTCCATCCGGTCGGACAAAATCTGGATGCGGTTGACGGAATTTTCCGTTTCGTTCTGAATGGCATCCTTATAATAAGAGCGATAGTTATAAAAGCTGACTGCGCAGGCAATGCTTATGACTACCAGAAGATTATACAGAAGAAATTTGTACTGGAATGTGCGGGGCATGGCAAGGATCCTTTCACGGGAATAAATTCAATAATATCATATCCTTTATTCTGTATAAATTCAACGAATATAGAAATTAATCTTAAAAAAGTATAAGAATCTGAATATAATACATGTTTAAAACCATGAAAGTCTGGTAAGGGTAAAAAAAATAATAGAATTATGCAAATCGTTTATTCCGATATGAACCCAAATCTGGTATCTTATATACCATAAGGAACACACACGCGTGGTTCTAAAAAAAGGGAGGTTTCAATCGAATGAGATTAAAACGAGTTTTAGCTATGGTGCTAGCAGCCGGAATGGCATGCGCATCTCTGACTGCCTGTGGCAGCAAGACATCTGAGAGCAGTGCTGCAGACGGAGCAACAACTGCTGCAGAAACAACAAAAGCAGATGATAAAGCAAAGGGCACAGGGGAGAAGAAGGTTCTTTCCGTTACTACATGGGACTATGATACAGCACCTACATTTCAGGCAGTTGTTGATGCTTACATGGCGAAAAATCCAAATGTTGAGATTAACGTTATTGATACATCAGCTGACGAATACAATAATTCCCTGGGAATCAGCTTATCCGCAGCACAGCCGGATCCAGATGTAATCTGGGTAAAGGACATGGGATCCATGCTTCAGATGGCAGATAAAAATCAGCTTCTTCCTCTGGATGATTTCATGAAGAAGGACAATGTTGATTTGTCTGTTTACAATGGTGCAGCAGAGCAGCTTCAGTACAACGGAGCCACTTATGGACTTCCATACCGTTCCGACTGGTATGTATTATACTATAACAAAGATCTTTTTGATGCTGCTGGTGTTGCCTATCCATCCAATGATATGACCTGGGATGAGTATGATGCCCTTGCAGCTAAGCTGACCTCCGGAGAAGGCAGTTCAAAGGTATATGGAGGACATAACCATATCTGGCAGGCACTTGTATCCAACTGGGCTGTTCAGGATGGAAAACATACAGTGGTTGAAAAGGATTATTCCTTCTTAAAGCCATGGTATGAGGAAGCTCTTTCCTTACAGGATAATGGTTATATTCAGGACTTCTCTACCTTAAAAACAGGAAATATTCATTATTCTTCCGTATTCAAAAATCAGCAGTGTGCCATGATGCCAATGGGTACCTGGTTTATCGCAACTATGATCCAGTCCCGCGCATCAGATGAAACATCCTTTAACTGGGGCATTGCAAGGATTCCACATCCTGCTGATACAGATGCCGGCTACACAGTAGGAGCTCTTACTCCTGTTGGAATCAGCGCTTACACCGATGAGCCTGACTTATCCTGGGATTTTGTTAAGTTTGCAACCAGCGAGGAAGCAGCAAATATCCTGGCTGAACAGGGAGTATTTACCGGTATCCAGACAGAAGATTCATTAAAGACCATTGCTTCTGCACAGTTCTTCCCAGAAGGAGAATCAAACCTTGAAGCGTTGTCTTATAGCCACTATATATTTGACCGTCCTTTAGATCCGAAGATTACTGAAATCAAAACTGTACTTGAAGAAGTTCATGAAATGATCATGATCAAGCAGTATACCGTTGATCAGGGAATCGAAGAGCTGAACAAGCGTGTTGCGGAGATCAAGGGCTGGTAAAAAATTGATTGCCCGGAGAGCGCCTTTTCTAACATTATGGCAAGGCGCTCTTTTTGCGGCAAAAAGCAGGTGAAAAGGAGGTTAACCCTGTATGAAAGAAGTAAAAAAGACAATGACGTCACATCAAATGAAGGCGATCCGAAGTAACCTGATTGGTTATTCATTTATTCTGCCCAACTTAATTGGATATGCAATTTTTGTATTCATTCCCGTAATCTTTTCTTTTGTTTTAAGCGTTATGAAATGGGATGGCTCCCGTGCTCCCATGGAATTCGTAGGATTAAAAAATTTCGCTCAAATTTTCGGTGACAGGATATTTGTTCAATCCTTTATTCACACCATTCAATACGCACTGCTTACGGTATTCCCAACCTTAGTGCTGGCGCTTTTACTGGCAGTTCTGTTGAATAACAAGTTAAAGGGGATCGCAATTTTCCGTACAGCACTGTATTTCCCTTATATTGCTTCCATCGTAGCAGTAGGCGCGGTGTGGAATATGCTGTTCCAGCCGGATTTTGGACCGATCAATGAATTCCTTAGATTCATTGGAATTTCCAAGCCCCCCAGATGGGTTGTGGATGTGAAATGGGCCATGGTAGCCATTTCTGTGGTAAGCGTATGGAAATACATGGGATACTATATGATCGTATATTTGGCAGCCCTTCAGGGAATCTCAGGTTCTCTTTATGAAGCGGCCGGAATTGACGGGGCCAACGGCTTCCAGAAGCTTCGGTATATTACCATTCCCATGCTGACTCCAACCACCTTCTTCGTGCTGATCATGCTGACGATCCAGTGCTTTAAGGTATTTGACCTTGTATATGTAATGACAGGAGGAGGTCCTGGTAATGCCACCAAGACTCTGGTCAATTACATTTATGAAAAGGCGTTTACCAGCTGGGAGTTTGGACCTGCAAGCGCGGGAGCCTTGGTTCTGTTTTCGGTAGTACTTGTTGTCACCCTGATTCAGTTTGCCGGTGAAAAGAAGTGGTCTAAAGATTTGATGTAAGGAGGGAAAGCGATGAGAACAAAAACAAAGAATTTAAACATATTTCTGTATCTGGGATTGATTGCTTTATCCCTTTTTATGCTGGTGCCCTTTTATTGGATGGTGATTTCTTCTTTAAAGCTTAATAAAGACGTATTTTCCGTACCGATGACCTGGTGGCCGGAATCCATGCATTGGGAGAACTATAAAATCATCTGGAAGAAGCTGCCCCTTGTGACCTTCTTTCTCAATACCGCCAAGCTGACGGTCATTACGACCATAATCCAGCTGTTCACCAGCTGCTTTGCTGCTTACGGTTTTACAAAGACACGTTTTAAAGGCAGAGATTTAATCTTCCTTATGTATGTAACGACGATAGCCGTTCCATGGCAGGTCTACATGGTTCCTCAGTTTATTCTGGTTTCCAAGCTTGGCCTTAACGATACCCACTTAGGATTAATTCTGATGCAGGCATTTTCCGCATTCGGCGTATTTTTGATCCGCCAGTTTTATATCAGCATTCCTGACGAATTATGCGAAGCCGCCAGGATTGACGGGTTAAACGAGTACGGCATATTCGCAAAAATCGTATTTCCTCTTGGAAAGCCGGCGATGGCAACTTTGACAATCTTTACGTTTACCAATGTATGGAATGATTTCATGGGACCGCTCATCTATTTAAAGACAAAGGAATTAAAGACCATTCAGTTGGGAATCCGTATGTTTATATCCCAGTTTGGAGCTGATTATGCATGGATCATGGCTGCTTCTGTATGTTCTTTGATCCCGGTTATCATTGTATTTTTAAGCTGTCAGAAGTTCTTTGTAGAGGGCGTTGCAGCCAGCGGAATCAAGGGCTAACTGGAAAGATGGAAAGTAAGAGGAAAGGAAAAGTATATGGCACAGACATTGGAACAAATAAAAACTTATCCTGGAATGGAAGAAGGCATGGTAAAAAAGGCTCTTGATGATGCGGTAAAGATCGTCAAAGAAAACCTTTTGGTATTTACGGATAAATTCCAGTCTTCCAACAGTTTTAACGGATTTTATGAAGCAACAGAAAATGTAGAATGGACAACAGGTTTCTGGACAGGAGTGATCTGGCTGGCTTATGAGCATACTGGTGATGAGGCATTCCGGAAAGCAGCGGAAGTACAGGTTGAAAGCTTTCTTAATAGAATCGAGAATAAAATTGATGTAAACCATCATGATATGGGATTTTTATTCAGCTTGTCCTGTGTGGCAGCCTATAAACTGACCGGCAATGAACATGCCAAAAAGGCAGCCCTTTTAGCAGCGGACCATCTGGCAGAACGTTACCGGGAAAAAGGAAAATTCCTTCAGGCCTGGGGAAATCCGGGAGAGCCGAAGGAATACAGACTGATTATTGACTGTCTGTTAAATCTTCCTCTGCTTTACTGGGCAACGGAAGTGACGGGAGATCCTTCTTATGAAGAAAAGGCGGAAAACCATATAAAGACTGCCATGAAATGCATTCTGCGTCCCGATGATTCCACGTACCATACTCATTTCTTTGACGTGGAAACAGGTGAACCGACTTATGGCGTGACCCACCAGGGAAACCGCGATGGCTCTGCATGGGCCAGAGGCCAGGCCTGGGGCATATACGGAATTGCCTTAAGCTATCGGTATTTAAAGAATACGGAATACATGGATTTATTCTGCCGTGTAACCGATTATTTTATCGAACATCTGCCGGATGATCTTGTTCCGTACTGGGATTTTGACTTTGATACAGAAAGCACGGAGCCGAGAGATTCTTCTGCTTCAGCCATTGCTGTCTGCGGAATCCTGGAAATGGCAAAATATCTGGAAAAAGATAAAGCCATGGTATATTTAGATGCAGCTGACCGGATGCTCAGGGCGCTGGCAGATCATTGTGCTAACAAGGATTACAAAAAATCCAATGGACTTTTGCTTCATGGCACTTATGCCAGAGATTCCAAGGAGAATACCTGTACGAACCGGGGCGTTGATGAGTGCAACACCTGGGGCGACTATTTCTATATGGAGGCTCTTACCAGGCTTTCAAAGGATTGGGAACTGTACTGGTAAGAACTGTGCAAGTATAAGGAGAAAAAAATGAAAACAAATCTGCTGTATGTCTTTGCCGACCAGTGGCGGGCTCATGCCATGGGATTTATGAACATGGACCAGGTAGTGACTCCAAACATTGACTCCTTTGCCCAGGAGAGCATGAGGTTTACCAATGCTTACAGTACGTATCCCTTATGTTCTCCTCACAGAGCTTCCCTGATGACAGGGAAATACCCCTTTTGCGCAGGGATGTGGACCAATTGCAAGATAGGTCTGGAAGAAAAGGTCATGCTAAGACCCCAGGAGATATGTATCGGAGATGTGCTGAAGACAGAAGGATATAGGACGGGCTATATTGGAAAATGGCATTTAGATGCTTCGGAACTTAACTTTACCCCTGATCCAAAATCAGGCGCAAGAGACTGGGATGCCTATACGCCGCCAGGGGAGAGAAGGCATGGATTTGACTACTGGCTGTCCTACGGAGCCTGGGATGACCATTTGGATCCCCATTATTGGCAGGATGATGAAAAGCAAATAAAACCGGGTAAATGGTCTGCGGAATTTGAAACAGATAAGGCCATCGAATACATGGAAGCCAGGAAAGAGGAGGATGAGCCTTTTGCGCTGTTCTTATCCTATAATCCTCCCCATCTTCCCTATGAACTGGTGCCGGACCGGTATTATGAGAAGTTTAAGGATTTGGAAATCCATTACCGGGAAAACGTGCCGGAGGAGATGGGGGGAAAAGGCGGACTTCTGGAAACTCAGACAAGGCAATACTATGCCGCAGTCTATGGGATTGACGAACAGTTTGGAAGAATTCTTCAATATTTAAAGGATCATAATATGGAGGAAAATACCATTGTCATCCTGTCTGCGGACCATGGGGAAATGCTTGGTTCCCATGGGCTCATGAGTAAAAACATCTGGTACGAGGAATCCATCCACATTCCCCTTATGATCCGGCAGAAGGGGAGAGTTAAGGCCGTGGACAATGATGGTATCTTTGCAAGTCCGGACCATATGCCTACCATTCTGGAACTTTTGGAGCTCCCCATACCGGAGACCTGCCAGGGCTACAGTCATGTAAAAGGAATGTTCGGAGAAGACGAGAGCGAGCCCCAGGATATGCTGATCTGTTCTTATCCTGGCGGAGCGGAGCTGGTAAAGTCATTTTCCGACAAAGGCCTCACCCATAAGGCTTATGGCTGGAGAGGCATTAAAGATAAGCGTTATACCTATGTCATTTTTAACGGATATGCTCCTGGAGAGGAGCAAAAGGAATATCTTTATGATAATAAGGAAGATCCTTATCAGAAAAATCCGGAGCTATTGGAATCAGACTGCCAAAGAGCGGAAGTTTTGTCATACCGGGAAAAGCTTAAAAATTACCTGCGACAGACGGAAGATCCGTTTTTGTGGGAGCGGTAGGATAAGTTATAAGATCAATGAAATAAGAGGCAGCCGATTTATTCGGCTGCCTCCTATTTCATTATGGATAGATGAAAGCTGTTTAACGCTTTTTGAACTTTTCCCATCATACGTATGGATACGGAGTAGGTTTCCCTGTTATCCATGAAAAGCATGGAGTTTTCCCTCGAATATTTTAATACATGTTTCAGATTTACAATGGTGGAACGGTTACATTGACAGAAACCGGAATTCAAGGTCGCATGGAATTCTTTTAACGAGCCTGAAATCTGTCGGATTCCGGTTTTGGTATGTAAGGTGAGCTTGTGGGAATCATCGCCAGTCGTAATAGCTACAATGTCATTTTGATCCAGAACCAGAGAATCCTTATCAACCTTTATTGACAAGAGGCGGTTGGAGGAGTCCAGTTGCGCCTTATAGTTCCTTTCTGCGTTTTGAATACAGGCGCAGATTTGTTCTGGCAGGGTGTCCGTATCATCTTTTGCAATAAAGTCCATTGCTTCTACCTTATAGCGGAAGGTGAGAACAGCCATCTCACTATGAGTAGTTACAAAAACAATATAACCGCGGGGATCATATTTGCGTATTTCCTGGGCCAGCTCAATTCCATTTTTATTTGCCTGCAAGTCAATGTCCAGAAAATAAAGTCCGGTAGTACTGGAGCGTTTCCGTATGGAAAGCAAATCTTCCGGTTTTGAAGCCGAGCAGAAAAGTTTGGATTCTGTTGGATTCATTATTAGATATTTTTCAATGATGTTTTCCCAACGATTTAACTGTTTTTTATTATCTTCACAGAGGTAAATGTGGATCATTCTTGTACTCCTTATGAACCATTATGTATTAGGATGAGTTCCTGTGTGAAATATGGTTCTTCATATGTGGTATTCCAAATAGTATTTTCATAGCTTTTTAAAATCATATCTACGTTAAAAAGACCGATTCCTCTATTTTCGCCTTTTGTTGAAATTTCATGGCTGCAAAGCTCTGATATGGCATAGGTCGGAGGAAGTGCGGTGTTT
Source organism: Lacrimispora sp. BS-2 (assembly GCF_040207125.1). NCBI lineage: Bacteria > Bacillati > Bacillota > Clostridia > Lachnospirales > Lachnospiraceae > Lacrimispora > Lacrimispora cavernae. Next base: position 1,517,681 of record NZ_CP157940.1, on the reverse strand, counting down.
TGAATGATGAGATGAAGGTTCTCTTCTTTATAAAATATACAGAAACGTACTTGTTTTTCTTCTGTTTCTATAGCGGCTTCCATAGCATTGTCTAAAAATATGCCTAGGATTCGGGAGAGGTCCAGACAATCCATGTTCAGATTATTAATGGGCTCAGTCAGTTCTATTTCCGTCTTGATACCTATTTCTATCATATAGACGAATTTGGATGAGAGCAGGCTTTTTATAGCAGTATTTTTAATATTTGAAAGAGCTCCCAGTTTGGTGTCCGATTCTGTAAATGCACGGCTGATAGGAAGGATTCTTTCTCCGTAGTATTCTTTTAGTCCATCTATATCATCCTCTTTCAAAAATCCTGACATAGTAACAAGTATGTTCATGTAGTCGTGCTTAAATTTACGCATAATGCCGTAAGAATTTTCTAAGCGCTCCGTGTAGACACGAAGATTTTCAAACTGTGCCATGCGGTGCTTATAAGCCTGTTCTCCCATGGTGACTTTATAAACAGAGTACATGAGAAAAACCGTTATTGCAAACAATAATAGGAAAATAATTCCATTTAATGCAATGACACCGTAATTATAACCAAGGCGTTCTCCATAGGAAAAGTTAAAAATATAAAAAAACACCAATAGAAAAAGATCAATAAAAATAGCTTTCAGCAGATGATCATTAATTAAATATTTAGTGATATTTAATTTTTTATGAAAATAATAGCCAATTAGTTTTGTTGTGGTTCCACAGAATATGCAATAAACACAAGAAAAAGCAATAAGCAGTAAATGGTGGGTTATTAAGGCTTCCATATCCATTTTGAAAATGAAGCCAGCTATCCACATAAACAAGTAGTTAAATGTAATGGTATAAAGATATCCAAATAAATAACACGATAGACTTAAATAAGGACTATTAGTAAAAAAATAGATTAAAAATGTGATTCCCAAAAAAGTTATAAACGTACTGGCCTGTCCATAAATTCGATTAAAAAAGTAGAAAGTACTAAAGGCATATAAAAATATAATAAATCGTTTTATAAATGTCAACTTATTAGGAAGCAAATGTACACAAAAAAAGTAATTACATAAGGCTCCTGTAAATGTGTAAATAAAATAAGTCATAATGTATCTCCTTGCCAGTAGATGTATGTATATATTTTACATTGTTGTAAATGGAAAGTAAAGGAAATTGTATGAAAAGCAAGCGCATTTTACGCTTAGGAAGAAAAATACTACGGAAATTGCAAAAATATTTTATTGGCATAAGGATATGGTAATATATGGTCAAACGGTGGTGATAAAATGAATATTTCGAGAATTGCTGTTGGTTTTTGCGACTGGTTGAACAAAATGAGTCCCAAAAGTCAGGAAGAAAATAAAGTGATTCAATATGGAATGGAATTGTTGCTAGACAATATCATTAAACTAATAGTTATTTTGCTTATTGGAATTGTCTTAGGAAAAGGGGTTGAGACCCTTGTGGTATTGTCTACATTTTGTGGTTTAAGATTACAAGCTGGCGGCATTCATGCTAAAACAGGTTTGGGTTGTGGATTTAGCATGTTGTTAGTCTGGGCAATATCGATTTTAGGTGATATCTTTTTTGATATAAAAACCTCTTTTTTGCCGTATATTTATACTGTTTCAGCTTTAGTTATTCTGTGCTGTGCTCCACGAACAATAAATATTGAGCACTTTAGTTCACAAGATAAATTAAAAAAGAAATTATATTCCATTGTTGTTTTGACTTTCATTATGGCGATTGCATTTTTAAATCCGCCGCTAAGAGATTTACTTATAATTCCGGTTACATTGGAAGTATTAACATTACTTCCTAAAAATAAATAATTGTTAAAGGAGAAAACAGATGATGAAAAAAATGGCAGTAGAAGGATTACAGAAAATGTTAGTGAAGGTATCTCTCAATTCGGTGGGAAAGAGTATTCCGGCTGGAATCTATGAAAGAAAAATTCCGGAAGCAGTGTTAAAAATGCGCAATGAGAATACTAAATAGGAAATTAACAAGGAAAGAAATTCTGCCTTTAAATTTAAGTGCAGATGGTCCGGTATGAGTTATATAATGATAATATGTTCATTATAGAGAAAAAGCGCTGTTATACCAATGAAAATAATACATATAAATTATTGTAAGATTTTCGCTTCCAACTAGTTGGAATGTATATTGTATGACTACTGTAGTAACAAGGGGGAAACTTTTGTCTGGATCAATTAAGATTCCAATAAACAATTTAAGTATAAATATATGGAATTTGTATACATTCAGAAGTTTTATGGATGCTCAGTAGAATAAGGTTAAATAATTGCTGCCCTTTGAATTGATTTCAAAGGGCAGTTAGTCATTATATGAATTGGATAAAAACTGTTTTAGACTTGATTTACTTGCATGAAGTTTACCGGACCTTTCCTGTACAAAGGGATGACCAAGATAGGAGAAAAGCAGATGAGAGAAAACTTATTTCGTAGAATTCTAAGAATGGAAAAGAATTTAGCAGATGCTTCTGTGCAAAAGAATATCATGTCAAAGCACAGAAAGAGAAAGATCATTCCAGATGAATATTATATAGATGTGATAACAATCATACCTGAAAGGAAAGCTATGGTAGAGATTGAGAGTATTGAACTTTAACCAGAGCAGGTAACTGAAGGAGTGTTAGCAAAAGCAGGCAGTACACCAAATAACATTGCTGCCTATTTTTCCATGAATTATAGACAATCAATCAGGCACGTTCTATTAGCGTCGGACTTCCTCCGGCGCTTTTTTTAATGGATCGTGAACCAGTTGAGCAAGTATTGTGAAAAAGATCTGCAGCCGGATTACTCCATGAATATCTCCGTTATATATGCGATTTCACTGGCCGGAATCTTAATCCCGAAAATATTTTCTGCATATTCTAATTTATGTTCTACAGTGTACATAAGCTCATGGTTTTCGTTGGTAAAGCCGTTGAGGCGGGAATAGCTCCAGGTCTCTCCCCGAATGGCCCGCTCCAGCATATTACAGCAATGGCACAGATATTTGGCAGCAATTTCATTGGAATAAGGGATTTTAAAATCCATCAATGTGGCTTTCAAGCATTTTTCAAGCACATTAACAGCCTTGGTGGTGTCTAAAAATACTGTAGTTTTGGAAATTACCTTGTCTACCAAATTCTGAATAAAGGCTTCCTGGGAACTTAAGCTGGCGGCACGGGTACTGTGAGTCTGGCTGGCAGGAGTCAGGAGGGAGAAATCTGACCGGTTGGACAGAATCTGACGAATAGTTTCCAGAAGCAAAGGCAGGGTGACGGGGTAGAGGATGTTGGTGTCAATACCAGTCTGCCTGGTAATGTATTCATTGATTGTGGTCAACGGCTCCATATCGGTGAAAATCAGGATGCCGGAGCCGCGGTTTAACTGCGTTGCTTTTTCCACTGCCAGATCCAGGCACTCCTTTAAGCTCATGGTGGATGAGAAGTTGATATAATCGATAATATAGTCATCATAAATGGTTTTCAGGGCATAACTCACCATGTCCGAGGCAATCGTTTCGCCATGGCAGATTACTAAAAGTCCCAGATTTACGGTTGTTATCCAGTTAGAAAAAATGGCAAAATAGGAGGCCAGGTAATCAATTTCACGGTTGGAGAAATAACAGGAGTAAATCTGAGACAGATTTTCCATGATATCCAAAGCCATCTGATGTTCTTCCGGGAAACTGTTCAGGGAAGCGGCGGGAGCCTCGTTGGGATCTGGCAGCAAATGGATGTCTGCCCTTTTCAAAAAATTGGTGATATGCAAAAGAATCCCATATAAAAGATGGATATGCTTTTTGCTTTCCTCAAACTTGCCTCTCTTTTGCAGTTGAGCGATAACAATCTGGAAGACAATAGGATAGATATTCCGCTTAATGGCTTGAAGCTCTGTATCCCTGCAGTTGGACAGCCGGGCGATGTTGTTTACCACGGTCTGATAAATGTTGTCAATGGATTCGATGTCCATGCTCAGACGGTTTTCCAACAGCTGTTGGCGGCCGGTCTCGGATATGGAGGAAGCGGATTTAAAGGAATTTAAATATTTGGAACCTCCGTTATGGTCCAGCTCAATGTACTGGTCAGGTATTTCCTCCAGGATATGGCGGACAAGATCCTGCTTGTTTATGGTGCTATCTGTAAAAGAAAGAAGGTCGTGAGACAGATCGTGGAGATGGACGTAAACAGTTCTGCAATGGTTAGAGAGGCTGTCCAGATAGGCGCGGGAGCAGGCGGCCTTGATCTCATTACTCAGTTGAATGATATTTCTGGTATAGTTCATGACCGCCAGACAGGAAATTGCGTCTTTGGAAATTTTTAAAGGAAGATGGATGGTGCGTGCTTCCTCAGAAAAGAGCTGGATGATCAGCTCTATTTTTTCGTGGATGCCCCGTTCCTCCAGATCAGGGATGGAAATGGCAGAAGGAAACCTTTCCGCCAGTATGCGAATGGAATCATTGCTGCTTTTGCAGGTAGTGGAGGCGATTATCATACACTGGATGTCACGCAGGGAGGTATCGCCGATGCGGTTATAATAGTTTTTGGTAATTACTGAGGCAATAAGCTCCATAGAAGCAGGGGATAGGTACTCGATTCCATCAAAGAAAAGAATTCCGCCTTTGGCTGCGTCCAGGAAGCCCCGCCGCGATTTGTTAGAGACTACATCTCTGGCCAGCCCCAGAAGCTGTTGGGAAAACAGCTTGGGATTGTCAGAAAAGCTATGGCAGGTCACAGGAATAAAGGGAATGGCACTGTCAGATGAGACCAGCGTTTTTTTGTATAGATACATACAGTGAGCGAATTTGCTTTTGCCCACGCCGGTGGAACCACAGAGTAGGGTGTGCAGCCCATAAGGCGGATAGGTTACGGAGGCCTTGGCAAGGGTAATGATTTCTCTAAGACTGGTGTCCGCTCCGATCAGCTCTTCCAGAAAGATGGCTCTGTCTGGTTGTTTCCTGTTATCCGAAGCTTTGATCAGATTGGAAAGAACTTCACCTTTTGCCACGGTCTGAGGGATGAAAAAGCCGGGATGGTATTCTGAAACCAGTGTTCTGTCCAAAAACAAAGTGGGTTTTCCCTGAAATTTAATTAAGAGGCCATCCCTCCAGAGATCATTTAAGGCTCTGGATACGTTGGCCCTGTCCATTTTCAGGTCAATGGCAAGGGTATAGGCATCAACGCCCCGGCCGTCAATATCTCCACTTTCAAGAATTTGCAGGGTCTGTTCCCGTACGGAATTCAGTATAGTTGTGTTATGTGCCATTGCAGCGGCTCTCCTTTGTATTTTTTTGAAAAATGCGTGTAATATCTTGGTGAAATTTTAACACAGATCATATTGGAATACAAGAAAATATGCAAATGTGTGTAAAAGTTATTGCTGTGTTTTGACACACATTACACAAAAAATGTTTGCTTCTCTTATAAAAAATAAAAATTATGTAAAATGCATAAACACAAATGAGAAATGTGTCGATTTATAATGAAATTTTACAAAACAAACTCGATTACAGTATGATGAGAGCAAGAAAAATCATGCAAGGAGGTTATATGAGTAAAGTACTTTTATTAAGTCATGGGGATTTAGCCAGGGAAATATGGGCCACATCCAACATGGTGCTGGGAGAGATGTCAGGGGTAGAGTATTTGACGCTTCCGTTGGGAACAGATTTAAACCGGTATGAGCAGGATATCCGCCGCAAGATAGAGGAAGCGGAAGATGGGCTTCTGATACTGACTGACATTTTTGGAGGAACGCCGTTTATCACGGCCTCTCGTGTGTTCGCATCACTGGAGGACAAGGACCGGGTGGAGATAGTGACAGGCATGAATCTGGCCATGGCCATTCAGGTATTTAATTTTGTGGGAAATATGCCGGTAAAAGAACTGAAAAAGATCGCGGTGACAGCGGGTACTGAGGGAATCGTGGACTTGAAGGAACGGATATGAGAGAAGGGAAGGGAGCAGAAAATGAGCGTCAGGATGATTCGAATCGATGACCGTCTGATCCATGGTCAGATTGTTGCGGCATGGGCGAAAAGCCTGTCCATCAAACGGATATGGATTGTAGATGATGATGTGGCTAAGGACGCATTTATCACGAATGTAATGAAAATGGTATCTCCGCCGGATACAGAGCTTGTGATTACCGGTACTGACAAGGCAAGGGAGATGGCGGAGGAATTCGATGCTGCGGACAAAAATACGTTGATCCTGGTGAAATATCCCAAGGTCGCCAGGCTGTTGTTTGACACAGATATCAGACTCAGGGAACTGAATGTGGGCGGAATGGGGGCAAATGCAGAACGCAAAAAGCTGTTTAAGAATATTTCTGCCAGTGAGGAGGAACGGAAAACTTTAAAAGATATGAAGGAATCCGGAGTAAAGGTGTATTTCCAGGTAACACCCAACGAAAAGCAGACACTATTTGAAGGATAATCGGTAAAGGGGGAAACAACATGTTAATTCAATCGATTTTAGTAGCTTTCTGGGCATGGTTTAACGGTATGGTGGTATCGGAATATCTGGTATGGATCGTCAGAGGTGCGCCGCTTGTAAGCGGAACCATTACTGGAATTCTGATGGGGGACTGGCGTTCCGGCGCAATGATCGGAGCTACCATCCAGCTGCTGTACATGGGACAGGTGACAGTGGGAGGCATTTCATCTTATGATAAATCCTATGCCGGCATTATCGCAACTGCAGTTACCATTGCATCGCACCAGACACCGGAGATTGGAATCACGCTGGCAGTTGCTCTGGGGACCCTGGGCCTGATTGCCAGCAATATTTTCATGACGGTTTGCGTGGCATTTGTACATATGGCTGATAAATATGTGGAAGAGGGAAAAACCAACAGGATATGGATTTACAACTGGCTGCTTCCCAACCTTTTGTGCGGGGTGCTGTGGGGAATTCCGGCTTTTTTGGCCGTATACTTTGGCTCCTCTTATCTGGAGGCGTTTATGAATCATATTCCGGCATTTGTGTCTAAGGCACTGACCACTGTCGGCATGATTCTTCCGGCTCTGGGAATCGCGATGATGCTTAAAACTGTATTCAATCCCAGGTTTGCTCCATTTATCGTGGTAGGGTTTCTTTGTGTGGCATACCTTCATATGGACATCATCGCCTGTGCCCTGTTAGGCGGGGCCTGTGCAGTTCTTTACTGGACCCTGAATCTGGACAAACTGACAGAAGGAGGAAATTAAAGATGGATGAAAACATTGCTGCAGCAAATGAAAACAATGAAAAGAAGCTAAGAAAATCGGATTTGCTCCGCTGCTTTTTGATATGGGAGACCACCTCCGAATCCTGCTTAAGCTATGAACGTTTGATGTCCTTAGGCTTCTGCCATGCCATGACGCCTGTGATCAACCGCCTTTATAAGACAAAGGAGGAGCGGGCGTCTGCATTGAAGCGCCACATGGTATTTTTCAACACCGAAAACAATTGGGGGGCGTTTATTCCGGGAATTGTGTGCTCCATGGAAGAGGAGAGGGCCAACGAAGGAACCATCAGCGAAGAGATGATCAACAGTGTCAAAATTGGTCTGATGGGACCTCTGGCAGGTATTGGAGATACCATTACCCAGGGACTGTTCAAAACCGTTCTGCTGGCAATTTTTGTGGATATGACTTTAAAGGGAAGCATTGCGGCGCCGTTTATTTATGCAATCCTTATGGGCATTTACATAGGAGGAATGGGTTATTTTACGTTCTTCTCCGGCTACCGTCTGGGACAAAATGTGCTGGGCAAGATCACGGATGTCGCAATTATGAAAAAGATCACTAACAGTCTTTCTATCCTGGGACTAATTATTGCAGGAGCCATGATGGTGAATAATGTTTCCATTGTGACACCTCTTGCTATCAACATTGGTAAGACCTCCGTCGTCATTCAGGATCTGCTGGATTCCATCCTTCCAGGTATGTTAAGCGTGATTTTTGTTATGCTGTGCTTTGGGTTAATGAAGAAGAGAGTCAGCGTGTTCAAAATCATGATCATTTTGTTTGCAGTTGCGATTATTGCGGCATTATTTGGGATTTTATAAAACCATGAGATCAGGTCGAAACGTTAATTTAATCGTAATGCCCTTATAGTCTGAGACGGCAATAACGGATTTCTTGTGAACATTCATGCCGCAGCAGACAAAATATTTAAAACTAAAGCCTGTAACAACACTTATTATATTTCCAGGGGTAAATATGACAGAAAAATAAAATGAAGTTCAAGTACTTTTGCAATGATTTGTGCCTGAACTGAGCGAAAGGAATGTGAGTTATTATGAAAAAAACCTGGCTTTCAGATGTAATTGGAACAGAAAAAGCGGCTTTCGGTCTGGTTCACCTGCTGGCGCTTCCAGGTGATCCACTGTATGATGCAGAGGGCGGACTGGAACGGATATATGAAGCAGCTTTGGCAGATGTTCAGTCTCTTCAGGAAGGAGGGATCGATGCACTGCATTTCTCCAATGAATTCAGCTTTCCCTACCAGAAGAATCCTCCCAGAGAAATCATGGCAGCAATGGCCTATATGATTGGCCGTCTGAAACCGTATATCGAAGTGCCTTACGGCGCAAATGTTATCAGCAGCCCCAGTGACAGTGTGGCGCTGTGCGCCAGCGTTGGAGCAAAATTCACCAGAGGAACATTTTCCGGGGTTTACTCCGGAAATCTGGGGCTGTATGATACTGCCATCGGGGATTATGTGCGTCTGCGTCACAATCTTCATGCGGATGATGTGAAGATGATCCACTATGTGGTACCTGAGTCAAGCGCTGATATCGGCGGGCGCGATCCTTTGGCCTCTGCGGTGGCGTCCAAGTTTATGAACATGCCAGATGGATTTGCTGTACCGGGAGCAACTGCAGGACAGTCTGCAGATATGTCTTTGCTGCATCAACTGAGAAAGGCTATGCCGGATATGGTTCTGGTGGCGTCCACGGGCGTGAAGTATGAGACAGTTGATGATATATTCTCAATTTGTGATGCGGCATTTATTGCCACCAGCCTGAAAAAGGACGGAATATTTGAAAATCCTGTGGATAAGGATCGGGTAAAGCGGTTTATGGAAAAGCTGAATGATTTTAGAAGCAGCCTGTAAAAGAGGGACCTATGTTAAAAGCAGTTTTATTTGACTGTGACGGCGTACTGCTGGACAGCGAGAGCATCTACCTTTCCTGTGTTTCCCAAATACTGGGAACGCTGGGCAAGGAGGCTTCAGTGGAGGAACTGGCATATCTGATTGGGGCAGATATCCACGTCATCACTGAACGGCTGAAACAGGACTTCGGCCTGGAGAATTATGATACGGAAGGACTGATCCGCGTTCAAAGGACGCTGTTTAACGAGCGGTTTTATAAGGGGAAATTAACGCCTATGGACGGGCTTGAAGGCTTTTTGGAAAGTCTTAAAAAAGAGGGGATTCTTCTGGCAGTAGTTTCTTCCTCCGGTCAGGACTATGTGGAATATGTGCTGAATCAGTTGAAAATCAGGGAGTATTTTAATTTTTATATTGGCAAGGAGGCAGCCAGCCGGTCTAAGCCCTTTCCCGACCTGTACCTGGAGGCAGTCAGGCGGCTGGGGATACATGCAGAAGAAGCGGTGGTGGTAGAAGATTCCCTTAATGGGATCCGCGCGGGACTTGATGCAGGCTGTTATGTGATTGCCTACAGGGGAGCGGAGATAAAACAGGACATCTCCGGTGCCCATGAAACGGTGGAACATTACCGGGACTTGGATGTAAGAAAACTGAGGGAGAGTATTTGGCGGTTTAAATAAGGTTTGTATCAGGTGCAATTCCATCTTCCTGATCGGCAAACGTAGAACTGCGGCTTTGAGATAACAATCAAAGCCGCAGTTCTGTGTTTGAATAAACTTGATGATGCAAATAATAATCCATTTTTACGATGTCATAATAAAAATCATATTTTTAAATCTACTTACACTCTTCCAAAAGAATCCTCGGCTCAGCAACCATAGAATAATTGGTATGGTAGATGACAAAGCCAGGTGCCGCTCCGGCCACCTTCTTTATCTGCTTTTTCTGTACATAATCCACTTCCACCTTATCGTTTTCACGGCCCTTGGAATAGTAGGCAGCTAAAGCCCCGGCTTCTTCAAATACCCGGTCGGGAAGTTCCTTTCCTTCGGACTTTACGATTACATGGGACCCAGGGATTCCTTTTGCATGGAACCACCAGTCACTGTTGCCGGCCACTTTAAAGGTCAGTTCTTCATTCTGATAATTATTTTTCCCTACATAAATATGGAATCCGTCAGAAGAAAGGTAGTGGAAGGGCTTGCTTGTGATCTTGGGCTTCTTATCACCGGACCGTCGATGCTTAATGTAACCGTATTCCATCAACTCTTCCTTGATCTGAACAAGATCCTCTTCCATTAAGGCGATGTCCAAAGAGGCACTTACAGATTCCAGATGGTCGATTTCCTGTCTGGTTTCAGCAATCTGTTCTGTCACGGCTTCAAAGGTACGCTTTAATTTGTTGTACTTATCAAAATATTTCTGCGCATTCTCTTTTGCAGACAACTGATCGTCCAGAGGAATGGTAATTTCCTCATTGGTGTAATAATTAAGGCAGACTAGCTGCTTTTCTCCGCCAGCTAATTCATATCCATAGGTATTGATAAGTTCGCCATAAACCTTATACTTGTCCCGCTTGTCCGTATCCTTTAGCTGCTTGGCCTGCAGGTCATACTTTTTATAGTTTCGTTCCAAGGCAATCTGCACAATTTTCCGTAAGTCCACGGATTTCTGACGGATCCTGGTAATGGTATTTTTTGAAGCATAATAGGTTTCCAAAAGAGAACTGATGGAATCAAAGCATCGGGAAATATAGTCATCTCCCTGATAACAGGTTAAGGGGAGTGCGGAGAATTCCACAGGCTCTTCCTTTTTATATATGATATTTGGAGTAAAATGCCCTTGCTTTACATCTTCCATGACAAAGGAAAACATGTGATACAAATGAACCAGCTCCAGTTCCGTCATCCCATTGGCAGACCGGTCCCCGTCAATGGAAGCCAGGTTGCATAGCTCATGCCCCATAATAGGACTTATACCGGTCAGTTTCATATACAGCGCTTTTTGTATGGGAGCAGCCGTATGGCCGATCACATCTATAAATTCTTTCTCTGTGATGGTCAGAGGGTCCTTTTTCTCCATGGTTTGTGGAATGAAATAGGTTCTTCCCGGCAAAACCTCGCGTATGGAGCTGACCTGGGCAGAAATATGCTTTATGCTGTCTAAAATCAAGTCTTCTTCATTGCAAAAAATGATGTTGCTGTGTTTTCCCATGATTTCAATGATCAGTTTTTTGATCCTTTTGTCACCTAAATCATCGAAATGCTCCACTTCCATGCATAGGATTCGTTCCAGCCCCGGCTGGCTTACCCGGATGATGCGCCCGTTCCCTATGTGCTTTCTTAAAAGCATACAAAAATTGGGGGCGGTCATGGGGCTTTGCTTGTTTGATTCCGTAAAATAGATGAGGGGGAGACTGGCGCTGGCTGATATCAGGAGTCTCCATGTATTTTTCTGGTTTTTAACAGTAAACAGCAGTTCATCTTTTTCCGGCTGGGCAATTTTAGCGATTTTTCCGCCTTCCAACCGGTCTTTCATTTCTGCTGCGAGATTTGCCATAACAATTCCGTCTAATGCCATTGTCTGATTCCTCTTTCCTGCCACGTTATTTGGGCATAATGGTATCCCTGGAAGGGGTTTCCTCCGGTAAATGGTCTATATAATAAGGATAGTATAGCACAGAATCATATTTCTGTAAAATTTAAAACCAATTGACTTGTATTTTATTATGAATTATAATGGATGATATCTATGGCGAAAGAGAGGCATATGGAATGATCAAGAGCATGACAGGTTTTGGCAGATGCGAAACCGTCACGGATGAGTATAAGATTTCCGTCGAGATGAAAGCTGTAAATCACAGATATTTGGATTTAAGCATAAAGATGCCGAAAAAGTTTAATTTCTTTGAAGCAGGAATCAGGAATCTGTTAAAGAATTATATCCAGCGAGGTAAGGTTGATGTATTCATTTCCTATGAGGATTACACAGAGAATAAACTGTGCTTGAAGTATAACAGTGCGCTGGCTGCTGAATATATGGATTATTTCGCAAAGATGGAGGCACAGTTCGGAATTCAAAACGACATTAAAGTATCGGCCCTGGCCAGATGCCCGGAGGTCCTTATTATGGAAGAGGTGCCTGAGGATGAGGACCAGATGTGGAAGCTTCTTTCAGAAACCATTGAGGAAGCTGCAAAGCGTTTTGTGGAAACCAGAGTAGCAGAAGGAGAAAACCTAAAGAACGATCTCCTTGGAAAGCTTAAGTTTATGACTGAGCTTGTGGAATTTATTGAAGAACGGTCCCCCAGGATTCTTTCGGAATACAGAGCAAAGCTGGAGGACAAGGTGAAGGAACTGCTGGCAGGCGCTTCTGTTGATGAAGGAAGAATTGCCACGGAAGTTACCATTTTTGCCGATAAAATCTGTGTGGATGAAGAGACCGTAAGGCTCAGAAGCCACATTGAAAATACCTGTGCGGAGCTTAATGCAGGCGGGAGTGTGGGAAGAAAACTGGATTTCATCGCTCAGGAGATGAACCGGGAGGCGAATACCATTCTTTCCAAAGCCAATGACTTGGAAATCTCCGATAAGGCCATCGCGCTGAAGACCGAGATTGAAAAGGTAAGGGAACAGATCCAGAATATTGAGTAGGAGAGTATCAGAAACATGAATGAAAATGGCATATTGGTAGTCGTATCCGGATTTTCAGGGGCAGGTAAGGGTACCTTGATGAAGGAGCTTTTGAAACGGTATGATAATTACGCGCTGTCCATTTCTGCTACAACCAGAAATCCCAGAGAGGGAGAAGCAGACGGCAGAGAATATTTCTTCGTGGCAGAAGAACGCTTTAAGGATATGATAGAAAAGGAAGAATTGATCGAATATGCCCAGTACGTCAACCATTACTATGGCACACCCAAGGAATATGTTTTAAACCAGATGAGAATGGGGAAGGATGTTATCCTGGAAATTGAAATTCAGGGGGCACTAAAAGTAAAGGAACGTTTCCCTGAAGCAATTTTGGTTTTTGTTATGCCTCCCAATGCTGAGGAATTAAAACGCCGTCTCATCGGCCGCGGTACAGAAAACATGGATGTGATTAATGCCAGACTCCGCCGGGCGGCTGAGGAAGCGGAAGGCATGGAGGCCTATGATTATATCATCATTAATGATAAGATAGACACTTGTGTGGAAGAGATGCACCGCATGATCCAGGTACAACATAACCGGGCTTCCAATAATATGGCATTTTTGTCCCATATTCGGGAAGAATTAAAGAATATATAGAGCCGATTGAGAAAGGGGAATGAAAGATGTTACATCCATCTTATTCAGATTTAATTAATGTAGTAAACAGCGAGGTAGAGCCAGGAGAGGCTCCTGTTGTGCAGAGTCGTTATTCTATCGTGATCGCCGCAGCCAAGAGAGCAAGGCAGATCATCGGCGGCTCAGAGCCGGAGATTTTGGGAGCCGGTAAGAAACCGCTTTCTGTTGCCGTAGAGGAACTGTATGAGGGCAAAGTGAAGATTTTAAGCGAAGCGGATGCAACAGAAGAAGACGATAATTAGGAAGAAGGCCGTCTCACTTTTGGATGAGATGGCCTTTCTCATGAAATAATCTACGATCGACTAAACCTTTTATAATGAAAGACAGGAGTTAAAACATGAAGTTATTATGTGTTTCACTGGGCTGCGACAAGAATCTCGTAGATACGGAGATGATGCTTGGCCTTCTGAATAAAGACGGATATACGTTTACGGATGATGAGTATGAGGCGGATGTGATTGTGATCAATACCTGCTGCTTCATCGGTGACGCGAAAGAGGAAAGCGTAAATACCATACTGGAGATGGCCCAGAGAAAGGTTGACGGCAAATGCAAGGCATTGATTGTAACCGGCTGTCTGGCCCAGCGGTATAAACAGGAGATCATAGACGAGATTCCTGAAGTGGATGGTATTTTAGGAACCTCCACCTATGACGAGATTTCTCACGTCCTGTCAGAGGCTTTGGGCGGAAATGAACACGTTCAGCGCTTTCACGATCTGGACGGGCTTCCGGAACTGGAAACAGAGCGGATTCTTACAACAGGAGGCCATTATGCCTTTTTAAAGATTGCAGAAGGCTGTGACAAGCATTGTACTTACTGTATCATTCCTTCTCTGCGGGGAAATTACCGCAGCGTTCCCATGGAACGACTGATAAAGGAAGCGGAAGGACTGGCTGAGAAGGGGGTAAAAGAACTTATTTTAGTTGCTCAGGAGACAACCCTTTACGGTGTGGATCTATATGGGGAGAAATCACTTCCAAAGCTGCTTAAAGGCTTATGCCGCATACCCGGAATCCAGTGGATCCGGATCCAGTACTGTTATCCGGAAGAAATCACGGATGAGCTGATCCAGACCATTAAGGAAGAAGAGAAAATATGTAAATACCTTGATCTGCCCATTCAGCATGCCAGCGACCGGATTTTAAAACGCATGGGCCGCAGGACTACACAGGCACAGCTTCGGGAAATCGTGGAGAAGCTTCGGAGAGAGATCCCGGATATGGCTCTTAGGACCACCCTGATCTCCGGATTTCCAGGGGAAACTAAAGAAGATCACGAAGAACTGATGGAGTTCGTGGATGAGATGGAGTTCCAGCGCTTGGGAGTGTTTGCATATTCCGCAGAAGAGGATACACCTGCTGCAGAATTCCTGGATCAGGTTATGCAGGAGGTAAAAGAGGAACGCCGTGATGCCATCATGGAGCTTCAGCAGGAGATTTCCTATGACTTTTCCAGGTCAATGATCGGGAAAACCCTGGAGGTCATGATTGAAGGCAAGGTGGCGGATGAAAATGCCTATGTAGGCCGTACTTATATGGATGGGCCAGGTGTGGATGGAATGATTTTTGTTCAGACGGGCGAAGAACTGTTGTCAGGTGATTTTGCCAGGGTCCGGGTGACAGGGGCTATGGAATATGATTTGATAGGAGAGTTGGAGGATGAATTTACCGAATAAGCTTACGATTTTAAGAGTTTTTATGATTCCATTTTTTGTTTTGTTTCTGATGCTTGACGGAGGTGCAAATGCATCGTACCGTTACATTGCAGCGGTCATATTCATTGTGGCCAGTTTTACGGACTTACTGGATGGAAAGATTGCAAGAAAGTATGGCCTGGTGACTAATTTTGGCAAGTTTATGGATCCTCTGGCGGATAAGCTGCTGGTCTGTGCCGGTCTTATCTGCTTTACAGCTCTGGGGCAGCTTTCTGCCTGGATCGTTATCGTGATCATAAGCCGGGAATTTATTATCAGCGGTTTCCGTCTGGTGGCTTCCGATAATGGGGTGGTGATTGCAGCAAGCTATTGGGGAAAGTTTAAGACGGTGTCCCAGATGGTCATGTCGGTTCTTCTTATCCTGAATATTCCGGCATTGTCCTTTGTCACAACGGCATTTATCTGGATCGCCACTGTCCTTACTGTGGTTTCACTTGTTGATTATATAGCAAAAAATTACCGCGTTCTTACGGAAGGGAGTATGTGATCATGGTTGTTGAACTGATTTCAGTTGGAACGGAACTTCTTCTTGGAAATATTGTAAATACCAACACTCAGTATCTGGCGGAGAAATGTGCCCTTCTGGGACTTTCCATGTACCACCAGGTTACGGTAGGCGATAACAGAGAACGGCTTTCAGAAGTCTTTGAGACAGCCTTAAAGCGCTCGGATGTTGTTATATTGACCGGAGGTCTGGGGCCAACGGAGGATGATCTGACAAAAGAGGTCTGTGCAGAGGTTATGGGGTTTTCTCTGGTGGAAGATGTCCATACAAAGGAAAGAATCAGGGAGTATTTTAAAAACAGCATTTATAAAGAGATTCCGGATAATAACTGGAAGCAGGCTCTTGTTCCCCAGGGAGCGGTGGTACTGGATAATGACAACGGTACTGCTCCCGGACTTATTATGGAAAAGGATGGAAAGGTGGCAATTCTGCTGCCAGGGCCTCCAGGTGAATTAAAGCCTCTGTTTCGCGGCAAGGTAGTTCCATATCTTCAGAAGGGGCAGCCTGAAGTGATCCGTTCTCAAATGGTCAAGATCTGCGGACATGGAGAGAGCCAGGTAGAGAAAAAGATTCTTGACTTAATTAACGGTCAGTCCAATCCAACCATTGCCACCTATGCAAAAACGTCTGAGGTGCATTTAAGAGTCACGGCAAAGGCATCAAGTGATGAGGACGCCAAAAGCCTTTTAAAGCCGGTGGTTAAAGAGATTAAAAGCCGTTTTGGGGATGATGTGTATACCACAAAAGAAGAAGAGACCATTGAAATGGCAGTTGTCCGTCTCCTTAAAAAATATGATCTGACGGTGACTACGGCAGAATCCTGTACAGGAGGACTGATCGCAGGACGTCTGGTGAATGTGCCTGGGGCTTCCCAGGTGTTCAAAGAAGGATTTATTACCTATTCCAACAAGGCAAAGAGAAAACATCTTGATGTAAGCAAAAGTACTTTAAAGAAATACGGTGCGGTCAGCGAACAGACGGCCAAAGAAATGGCCATCGGAGGTGTTTTTGCGGCCGATTCGGATGTCTGCATTGCAGTGACAGGAATTGCAGGACCGGATTCTGACGGAGAAAAGCCGGTGGGACTTGTTTACATGGCCTGCTATATGAAGGACAAGGTTTCGGTGGAAGAATATCATTTTAAGGGGAACCGGGAAAAAATCAGGGAACAGTCCGTAGTAAAGGCTCTGGACCTGCTGCGCCGTTCCATTCTTAAGAATTACCATTCATGAGACCTTCCGGAAGGAGATAAATTTGGAGACCCGTTTGCTGAAAAAACAGATGACTGCAGCGTACCAGTACTCCTACGTAAGGCTGGTGCTGAATTATTATACTTTATTTGAAACCATAGGGGAAGAACCGGTGATTCCGGACCGGATCATTGCTTACTGCCGGCAGCTTAACGGCCTGCTTAAGGAGCATTTCTCCGGAAAAGATGTGGAAGAGGGACTGCTTAAGCTTCGGGAGGATATCACTCATGAGGTGGAAGTCCTGACTTCCTACACCGACTGCTTTCAGATTTATGAATATGTTTTAAACCGTCTGGAACGGAAGTTTATGACTTTGCCTGAAACCGGACATGATGATGAAAGCTTTGCCATGCGTCTCACAGGATTTGTAAGGGATACAAGGGAAACAGCTGTTATGAACGGAAGAATCAGGCAGATCATCGGCCAGCTTCCGGTCCGTCTGACAAAACAGAAGTTTTTCAGCCTTGTCATGGAAGGACTGTCCGTTTACATTGGTTCTCCCTTGGAAAATCTGAAAGATATGATGTATACCCTCCGAACGGAATCCATGACAAAGCTTCCTTTGGGAATGGAAGAGGGGCATAAGGACTTGTTTGAGCTTTTGGAACAGTTCCGCCATGAGGATTACACCAATATGACAGCCGAAGGCTATGAAGAAGCTTCTTCAAAGCTTGCCATTGCCTGCCAGGGGCTTATAGATGAATCCGGCCTTTACATCATGCTTCAGGAGATTATCAATGATTTTTGCGTCCTGGTGTTTGCCAGGCCGGAAGCGGTCATTGATGTGAAGGAGGAGGAGCTTTACTGCTCCATGGTGGGAGAGATACTGGATAAGTTTGAAAAAGAAGATTACTCTGCTGCAAAAGAAGAGTTTTTTGACAGGCTTACCCAGCTGGAAGGCAGGCAGGAAGCTTACTATGAGCGTTATTTAAGGACTGAACTGCCGGAAGAGAGCGATGAATGGAATAAAGACCCGGATTACGTGAAAGCTGTAAATGTAGACAGGCTTTTATCCGGAAGCTCTTTTGTGGAATTAAAAGGCCGGAATGAGAAGAAAGAGGCAGGAGAGGCGGAAGAAACGGCTGTTGTTGACCGTCCTTACCTGGAGAAAACGGCAAAGGAGTACTTTGAGGAACTTTCAGAGGTATTCTCCGGCGTTTCCAGGCCTGTGGTACGGGCCATCATGGCTAAGGTTTTATCAGACCTTCCTGTCTATTTTAATTCAATTGAGGAAATACAGGCATATATCGAAGGAAGTTTAAAAAGCTGCCTGGATGAAGCGGAAAAGGAAACTTGCAAGGAATTATTGGAAGAGCTGATGGATGATGAAAATAAGCTGGTTTGACCGTTTGTACGTAGGCGAGAAAGCGAAGAAGAAACGTTACCGGATCATTCAGGGAATCCGCAGGTTAAAACCTGGGCCAGGGATTTATGTGATTACGCCTGCCATAAATGGGAATAATATACTTGATATCTATCCGGCAATGACGCTTTTATGGCCCCTTTACCGGGAGGAGGAATTTCTCATTTTGGGAATTGCGTCCGGATATTGGGAAGCGTTAGAGGTGGCAGGGAATATCATTAGTGATATGTACCGGAAAACAGGAGGCTTTGATCTGTCTGCTTTTATAGAGGAACAGGGATACCTGCATGCCCCAAATGCAAGGGTGAAAGCAGGGAAAGAAGCCGGTAAGGTGTGAGGTGTTCATGCTTCATATAATTTTGTTTATACTTAAAATCTTAGGGCTGCTGGTGCTTATTGTTTTAGGGCTTATCCTCTCTGTGGTTCTGCTGGTCCTTCTGGTCCCGGTCCGTTACCAGGCAGAAGGGTCCTATGACGGAAAGGTGAAGGGAAAGGCCAGGATTACCTGGCTTTTACATATCCTTTCCGTGTCAGCCCAGTACGAGGAGGATTTAATCGTAAGGGTCCGGTTCTTCGGCTTTCGTATAGGAAAACCGAAGAAGATGGATTCAGAGCTTAAGGAAGCGGAAGAAATCATGGTTCAGGCCATGGAAGTCATGGAACCGGAACCCATAAAAGAAGTACCGGAAGTGAAAGATGAGATTGATGGCAGGATTCAGGAAAAACCCAGGAGCCTGCCGCCTCCAAAGGAGGAATCAAAGAATTTTCCACTTCCAAAGAAAGAACCAAAAAAGAAAAAAAGATTCGGGATTAAGAAGCTGTTTGCAAGGGTCAAGGAAAAGGTTCTTATGGCTTTTACAAAACTTAAGTTTTTTTTCCTGCGGATCTGTGATACACTGAGAACAATAAAAGACAAAAAAGATGAGATTCATGCCTGGATTTCCAATAAGGAGAACCAGAAGACCGTAAAGCTGCTTTTTAGGCAGGGAAAAAAACTGATCCGTCATATTCTTCCCCGCCGGGGAAAGGGAAACATAACCTTTGGCTTTGACGACCCTTATCTGACCGGCCAGGTGCTCACCTATGCAAGCGTTGTTTATCCGCTCTGCCATAAGCATTTAAACCTGTATCCTGTTTTTGACCGGACTGTGTTTACGGCGGAAGGAACATTTCGGGGCAGGATCCGTACGGGGACGGTTCTTTTCATTGGATCGCGTATGCTGTTTAATAAGAATTTCAGGCGTTTATTAAAGGGATGGCTTCATAAAGGAGGAATTGCTTAACGTGGCAGAGAATAATTTTACATCTACAGTAGAGTCGCTGTTTAAGGGAATGGATTCTTTTGTGGCAACAAAAACTGTGGTAGGAGATGCGGTAAAGGTAGATGATACGATCATTCTGCCTTTGGTGGATGTGACCTGCGGCATGGCTGCCGGATCCTTTGCAGGAGATGCAAAGAAAAACGGGGCAGGAGGCATGCATGCAAAGATGAGTCCCAGTGCGGTGCTCATCATCCAGAATGGAGTAACAAAGCTGGTAAATATCAAGCAGCAGGATGCTGTAACGAAAATTCTGGATATGGTTCCGGATTTTGTCAATAAATTTGCCGGCGGTTCAAAAGAGGTTTCTCCGGAAGCCTTAAAGGTGGCGGAGGAGATGGCCGCTGCAGAAGATAAGAAAAAAGCGGAAGAATAAGAAAGGGATAAGCCGCATAGGATGTCATATAGCCTGAATGGATTGAGGGATGATATGAGAAGAGTATGCGGACTTATGCTGTTCTGCTTCGGAGCGGGCATGGCAATCCTGCTTTTTATCCCGGCGACTATCGTAACGATCCTGTTTATCATTGGATGTCTGGTACTGGGATATAACCTGTTCTGCTGCTGATCAAGCAATGCTGTTAAAATAAATGAGGCCAGCCTTTTAAGAGGGCAGGCCTCATGATAAAATGACAAAAAAATACTCCTGACTGATGCTAGCCAGGAGTTTCCTTCGATTAAGCTCTTTCAACTAATCCGGATCTTAAGCAGGAAGTACATACGTACATCTTCTTATTAGCGCCGCCATTAACTTTTACTTTAACGGACTTTACATTTGCTTTCCACATCTTATTGGATCTTCTATGGGAATGGCTCACTGCGTTGCCAAAGTGAGCAGCTTTTTCACAAATTGCACATTTAGCCATGATTGCACCTCCTTAAAAGCGACTTGGACTTTTTATGGTTGAAAAATCCACAACAAATGTATGATAACAGAAAACACATGGATTTGCAAGTGAAAATTAAAAATTTGTTTCTTTTTTTGGAAAAATCATGTATAATCAAATCAGACAGAAAGAACGGAGGTAAAGACTATGAAGGGTTATATTAACAATAGACTGGGCGAGATCCAGGTAAGCCCTGATGTTATCGCTATGTATGCCGGAACGACTGCAGTGGAATGCTTTGGTATCGTCGGTATGGCGGCTGTCAGTATGAAAGACGGACTTGTTAAGCTTTTAAAACGGGAAGGCCTGACTCACGGTATTAATGTGAACATCCAGGACAACCATATCACCATCGATTTCCATGTAATTGTAGCCTATGGGGTCAGCATTTCTGCGGTGGCGGATAACTTGATTGAAAATGTAAAATACAAAGTAGAAGAATTCACAGGTATGACAGTAGATAAGATAAACATTTTTGTCGAAGGCGTAAGAGTGATTGATTAAGGAGGAAACTACCCGTGGGTATGAAGTTTATAGACGCCAAAATGCTGCAGAAGGCATTTCTGGCAGGAGCAAAAGGACTGGAAGCGAAGAAAGAATGGATTAACGAACTGAATGTGTTTCCAGTGCCGGATGGAGATACCGGAACCAACATGACCATGACCATCATGGCGGCGGCAAAAGAAGTTGCCGCCATTGAGAATCCTACCATGGAAACGTTAGCTAAAGCGATTTCCTCTGGTTCTTTAAGAGGAGCGAGAGGAAATTCCGGTGTGATCCTGTCCCAGTTGTTCCGGGGTTTCACAAAAGAGATCGCTGCTGCCAATCAGGTGACTGCCACCGTTTTAGCCAATTCCTTTGTAAGGGCAACGGAAACTGCTTATAAAGCGGTAATGAAGCCTAAAGAGGGAACCATTCTCACTGTAGCCAGAGGAATGGCAGAGAAGGCTGCAGAGTTGGTTACCGAAACAGAAGATATCCTTGAGTTCGGTCAGAAGGTGATCGATCACGGTGATTACGTATTGAGCCAGACGCCGGAGATGCTTCCGGTTTTAAAACAGGCCGGAGTAGTGGATTCCGGCGGTCAGGGGCTTATGCAGGTAATGAAGGGAGCCTTTGACTGCCTGATGGGCAAGGAGGTGGACTTATCTGTAGAGGTTATAAGGCAGCCGGCTGCTTCAGCTGCAGCCCATGGGGCGCAATCTGCTGACATTGATATCCGGTTCGGTTACTGTACCGAATTCATCATTAACCTGGAAAATCACTATGATGATAAGAAGGAGCATGAATTTAAGGAATATCTGGAATCCATCGGCGAATCCATTGTGGTTGTTTCGGACGATGACGTGGTAAAGGTCCATGTCCACACCAATGACCCGGGACTTGCAATCCAGAAGGCCCTTACTTATGGCTCCTTATCCCGTATGAAGATCGATAATATGAGGGAAGAGCACCAGGAAAAACTGATTAAAGAATCAGAAAAACTGGCGGCTCAGCAGAAGGCTGAGAACGAAAAAAAGGTGGAGCAGAGAAAGCCCTATGGCTTTATTTCCGTTTCTGCCGGAGAAGGTCTTGATGAAATATTCCGGGGGATCGGTGCAGACTATCTGATCCAGGGCGGACAGACCATGAATCCCAGCACAGAGGATATGCTGAATGCCATTGAACGGGTAAATGCCGACACCATTTACATCCTCCCGAACAATAAAAACATCATATTGGCGGCCGAGCAGGCAAAAAGCCTGGTAGAGGATAAGAAGGTCATTGTGATTCCTTCAAAGACCATACCTCAGGGAATCACTGCCATCATCAATTTTGCTCCGGATTTATCACCGGAGGATAATGAAAAGATCATGACAGAAGAGATGTCCCGCGTAAAAACCGGGCAAGTTACCTATGCGGTCCGGAATACAATGATCGATGACATTGAGATCCGGGAAGGAGATATCATGGCATTGGGGGATAATGGAATTCTGGCGGTTGGAAAAGAAGTTGAATCCACGGTGCTGGAAGCCCTTAAATCCATGGTAGAAGAAGAGTCTGAATTAGTGACCGTTTATTATGGTAAGGATGTCAGTGAAGCGGATGCAAAAGAGCTCAAGGAAAAAGCGGAAGAGCTGTTTTCCCACTGCGAGGTAGAGCTTCATGCAGGCGGACAGCCGATTTATTATTATCTTATATCTGTAGAATAAAAAGAGCCAGCGGCATTTTTTATACCGGGCAGACGAGGCCTGTCTGCCCGGTTTTGCTGTGCAGGAAAAAAGAGAGGAGGGAACCTGTCTTTGAACCGGGAGCCAATTGATTCCTTAAAGGGAATCGGAGAAAAAACAGGAAAATTGTTTCAAAAGGTGGGAGTCATAACCGTTGGGGATCTTCTGGAATATTATCCGAGAGCTTATGACACCTATGAAGAGCCTTGTCCCATTGGGGATCTTAAGCCGGATCAGGTGATGAGCGTAGCCGGAATGCTTTATAAGACTCCGGATGTAAAGCGGTACAGCCACATCCAGGTCATCACAACGACTTTAAAAGATGTGACGGGAACCCTTTTGCTTACCTGGTATAACATGCCCTACCTTCACTCCACTTTAAAAGCGGGAATGAGGGCTGTTTTCCGTGGCAGGGTGGTAAAGAAAAAGGGACGTCTGATCATGGAACAGCCTGAGGTATTTACGGCAGAGGCCTATGAGCAGGTGATTCATTCCATGCAGCCTGTTTACGGCCAGACCAAGGGACTGAGCAATAAAACTATTGTCAGAGCCCAAAGGCAGGCCTTAAGCCTTCGGGGCATGGTGCGGGATTATATGCCTTATGATTTGCGCAAAAAACACGAATTGGCGGAATATAATTTTGCCATTGAACATATTCATTTTCCGACGGACCGGAACGAACTGCTATTTGCCAGAAAAAGGCTGGTGTTTGATGAGTTTTTTCTTTTTCTCATGGCGGTCCGGCGTTTAAGAGACAAAAGAGAAGATAAAAAAAGTGCTTATATTTTAAATCTCTCTCCCCAGGTGGAGTCTTTAAAGAAAAGCCTTCCCTATTCCCTGACTGGTGCCCAGGAAAAGGTTTTAAATGAGGTATACGGCGATCTTTCAGGAGGACGTGTTATGAACCGGCTTATTCAGGGGGACGTAGGCTCCGGCAAGACGATCATCGCCATACTCGCCCTTCTTCAGGCGGCGTATAACGGATATCAGGGAGCATTAATGGCGCCTACGGAGGTACTGGCAAAGCAGCATTTTGAATCCATGACAGAGCTGTTTGCCATGCATCAGATCGGCAAAAAACCCATACTCGTTACAGGCTCCATGACGGCAAAGGAAAAAAGGATTGCCTACGAAAAGATTGCTTCCCATGAGGCGGATGTTATTATCGGAACCCATGCCCTTATTCAGGAGAAGGTAGTATACGACAATCTGGCGCTGGTAATTACCGATGAACAGCACCGGTTCGGAGTCAGCCAACGGGAAATGCTGGGGAAAAAGGGTGAGGAGCCTCATGTTCTGGTAATGAGCGCCACGCCCATCCCGCGGACCCTGGCTATTATCATTTATGGGGATCTGGACATTTCTGTTATTGATGAGCTTCCTGCAAACCGTTTGCCAATTAAAAACTGTGTTGTGGATACCGGCTACCGGGGGAAAGCCTATGAGTTTATCCGGAAAGAGACAGCAAGCGGACGCCAGGCCTATGTGATCTGCCCTATGGTGGAAGCCAGCGAGATGATTGATGCGGAAAATGTAGTGGATTATACCAAGACCTTAAGGGAGGCGCTTCCGGGAATTTCTGTGGAATACCTTCACGGGAAAATGAAGCCAAAAGAAAAAAACGGGATCATGGAGAAATTTGCCTGTGGGGAAATCAAGGTTCTGGTATCCACAACTGTAATCGAGGTAGGAGTAAACGTTCCCAATGCAACAGTCATGATGATCGAAAATGCAGAGCGCTTTGGCCTGGCTCAGCTTCACCAGCTGAGAGGGCGTGTAGGGCGTGGAAAATACCAGTCATACTGTATTATGGTAGGAGCCTCGGACCAGGAGGGGACAAAAGAGCGTCTGGATATTTTAAATCAGTCCAATGACGGCTTTTTTATTGCCTCAGAGGATTTAAAGCTTCGGGGGCCCGGTGATATTTTCGGTATCAGGCAGAGCGGGGACCTGGAATTTAAGCTTGGTGATATTTTTACGGATGCCAATCTGTTAAAGATCGTATCAGATGAAGTGAAACGGCTTTTTGAAGAGGACCCGGAGCTGGAAAAAGAGGAACACCAGGAGCTTAGGGGCAAGTTAAAAGAGTATCTTGAGAAAAGCTATGATAAGCTTAATTTGTAGTTAAAATCATCTGATCTTATGTTTTTTGCAGAAAATATTTGCAATAATCGACGGCAAATGATAAACTTATTTACGTAAAATTATCAGAATATGGAAGCAGGAGGAATGTAATGAGTAGAAAAGCTTTAAAAATGGATGCAAAAGATGCTATGAGGGAGGCCCTTGTAAGCCCTTATATGGTCACGATAATTTTAGGTGTCATTATGGTTGTATTATCTGTTGTGCAGGGATTTCTGAATATATGGCAGGAAATGATAGATAACGCCGGCGCTTATGGGGATGCAGGCCAGGTAGGTACGTTTGCTGCCAGCAGCATTGTTTTTTTTATTATTAATATTCTTATCAGCACGATTATCCAGTTCGGATATCAGTCTTACTGTTTAAAGGTTGCTAACAGGGATAATACTATGTCATATGGAGATTTATTCAGCACCGTAAGGTATTTTTTTAAAGCACTGGGATTGCTTCTTATGGTGTCCCTGCTTACTTTCTTATGGGCATTACTTCTTATCATTCCGGGAATCATAGCTGCTTACCGCTATTCACAGGCCATTTTTATTATGGTTGAGGATCCCAGTAAAGGTATCATGCAGTGTATCCGTGAAAGTAAGGAAATGATGGCAGGGAATAAGTGGGAATACTTTGTTCTGGAGCTGTCCTTTATTTTATGGCAGCTTTTGGGCCTTGTTACCTGTGGCCTGGCTTATATTTATGTTTATCCCTATATGAAGGTTACTTTTGCTAATTATTATAATGAAGTAAAGCCAAAAACTGTTGTATATGAGGAAGAGGCTGTATTTGAGTAAACGATCAAAGGGTTCAATTCTTTTTTAAGAGGTTGGACCCTTGGATTATTTATGAAGATATGCGGCTTATATGGCAAATAAGTGGAGGAGCACGGAAGATGAAGTGTGTATTAATTGGAATTGCCGGAGGAACCGGTTCAGGGAAGTCGACCTTTACCAACCGGTTAAAGGCTGCATTTTGTGACGATATTGCGGTTATTTATCATGATAATTATTATAAAAAGCAGGATGGAATTTCTTTTGAAGAGAGAAAGAAGATGAATTATGACCATCCCGAAGCTTTTGAAACAGAGCTTTTGCTGGAGCAGCTTCGTAAGCTGCGGGCAGGAGAAGCTGTTGATTGCCCTGTTTATGATTATTCCATGCACAACCGTTCACAAAATGTGGTGAAGGTAGAGCCTAAAAAGGTTATTCTAGTCGAGGGGATCCTGGTTTTTGCAGATGAGCGCTTAAGGAGCATGTTTGATATAAAAATCTTTGTGGAAGCTGATGCCGATGAACGGATTCTTCGCCGTGTGATCCGGGATGTTAAGGAAAGAGGCCGGGATATCGAAGGCGTTGTGGAACAGTACTTAACCACGGTTAAGCCGATGCATTATTTGTATGTAGAACCTACGAAGCCCATGGCGGATGTTATCATAAACAGCGGCATGAATGAGGTTGCCTTCCAGTTGGTGAAAACGAATATTGAAAAGATATTGGAGACTGGTCAGGAGGACTAAAAACGGATCTGCATGAGAATGTTTATGAAGCCTCGATTTTTTCCCTAAAAATTAACATTTTACGAAAAACCTTCTAGTGTATTTCATTCTATTCCAGCCATAATAGGAGTGTAGCACAAAACACACCATGAATTATTAAAAAAGCAAAACATGGTGAATAGATGAAAAGGAGGCATATCATTATGTCAGGTAGCTCTAATACTACAAATGTACCAGAAGCAAAGGAAGCAATGAATCGTTTTAAAATGGAAGTTGCCAATGAGATTGGTGTTCCGTTAACCAACGGTTATAACGGAAACTTAACTTCCGCTCAGAATGGTTCCGTAGGCGGCTATATGGTTAAGAAGATGATCGAAGCCCAGGAAAGACAGATGGCAGGTAAATAATCTGTAAAAAAACAAAGAAACACCCTTTGTATAAACATTATGCCAGGTAAAAAAGGATAATGGAAGGGAAACCGGGAGCTGCAGTTTCGTAACTGATAATCAGTTATAGGAGCTGCGGCTCCTATTTTTTTTGAGGAATCAGTTGTATATCTTTCGGATTCATACTATAATGGTTTGGAAAAATAAAGTGAGGAATTGTTATGAGAGTAATTGCGGGGAAAGCCAGAAGGCTTGTTTTAAAGACCATAGAGGGGCAGGATACACGGCCTACCACAGATAGAATTAAAGAAACACTTTTTAATATGATTCATGGGGACATGCCTGACTGCTGTTTTCTGGATTTATTCTCCGGAAGCGGGGCCATTGGAATAGAGGCACTTAGCCGGGGAGCCAGGCTGGCGGTTATGGTGGAACAGAGCCAGAAAGCAGCAGAATGCATCCGTGAGAATTTAAAGACCACAAGACTGGAAGACGGGGCTGTTGTGATGAACTGCG
Organism: Lacrimispora sp. BS-2; assembly: GCF_040207125.1. NCBI lineage: Bacteria > Bacillati > Bacillota > Clostridia > Lachnospirales > Lachnospiraceae > Lacrimispora > Lacrimispora cavernae. The sequence goes on along the minus strand of NZ_CP157940.1, from coordinate 1,490,445 downwards.
ACATCATGACAGGACTTAGAAGACTGGAAGGGAAAGGGTATGTGTTTGATTTTGTATTTATGGACCCTCCCTATAATAATGATTGGGAAAAAAAGGTCCTGGAGTATCTGGCCGGTTCCAGCCTGATTGATGAGGATACGACCATTATCGTGGAAGCCTCTTTGGAAACCTCCTTTGATTATCTGGAGAATCTGGGATACCGGATTATAAGGGAAAAGGATTATAAGACGAATAAGCATTTGTTTGCTGCAAAGAAAGAGCTAAAGGAAAAGGAAGAAATCGTATGAGAAAAGCAGTGTATCCGGGAAGCTTTGATCCGGTGACTTTTGGCCATTTGGATATTATTGAACGTTCCGCCAGAATGTCGGATCATCTGATCATTGGAGTTTTAAATAATAATTCAAAAACGCCGTTGTTTTCTGTAGAAGAACGTGTTAATATGTTAAAGAGCCTTACCAAAGATATTCCCAATGTAGAGGTGAAGTCCTTTGGAGGGCTATTAGTTGATTTTGTACGAGCTAATCAGGCGGATGCAGTCATTCGCGGGCTTCGGGCTGTAACGGATTTTGAATATGAATTGCAGATCGCACAGACAAACCGGGTTATAGCTCCGGAGATTGATACTGTGTTTTTGACGACGAATTTAAAATATTCTTACTTGAGTTCCAGCATTGTGAAGGAGATTGCCGCCTATGGCGGGGAGATAAACACGTTTGTACCTGCATGGGTTGCGGAGCGTGTAAAGAAGAAGATGGAAGATAGAATGAAATAAGAGTAAGGAGTGTTCGTATTATGATGAGCAGAATTGAACAGTTAATCGGTGAAATTGAAGAATATATTGACAGCTGCAAGTACCAGCCGCTCTCAAACAGCAAGATCGTGGTCAACAGGGATGAACTTGAAGAGCTTCTGGTAGAACTTCGTCTGCGCATTCCGGATGAGATCAAGCAGTACCAGAAGATCATCAGTAACCGGGATGCCATTATGAATGAAGCCCGCCAGCAGGCGGATTCTATTTTGGCCCAGGCCAATGCTCAGACAAATGAGCTGGTCAATGAGCATGAGATCATGCAGAAAGCATACACCCAGGCCAATGATATCATTGAACAGGCAAACGGCCAGGCCCAGCAGATCGTGGAACAGGCAGTATCTGACGCCAATGGCATCAGACAAAGCTCTGTTCAGTATACGGATGATATGTTAAAGAGTCTTCAGACAATAATCAGTCATTCCATGGAAGGGGCACAAGGCCGTTTTGATGCCTTTATGACTTCCATGCAGTCAAGCTATGATATTGTTTCCTCTAACCGCCAGGAGCTGACAGGAGCAGTCACGCCCATGGCAGGAGCAGAAGAAGACGGGACAACAGAATAAAAAATATGATGGTAAGGAAGCTGTGAAGTACTTTCCAAGCTACATAGTGCCGGATGGATAATCCGGCATTTTTTATAACACTCTTTGTCTGGAAGATACCGGATAATCCTCCGAATGCGGTTACAGCCCCGATCCATAAGCCGCCGGACATCCCTGAAAAGGCTTGGGAAACGGCCTTGATCCCTGTGGTGATCTCAACAAATCCCAGGATAAGAGCCTTATATTGGGGAAGGTCTATGGGAATCGTAGTTATGTAAAGGGCCAGGATGGAAAAAAGCATGATATATCCCCCGATTTTTACCATGACTTCGCAGGAATCTATCAGGCTGTCATCAAAAGATTTGGGGGATTCTCTGGTTATAGGAAGGGACTGGGCAGGCCCGTTTATGCCATAACAGCTCCGGGCGGCTATGGAAACAGGAAATATGGGCAGGTAGACACAGGCAAGAAGGAGCCAGGCCGGTACTGACGGGGGAAGTCCCCCGGCGGCATAACCTAATAAAAACATGGGGCTGGGATGATTGCATATGGCTAAAAGATATTTTCCTTCTTTTTCCGAGATGCGTTTATGATCCATAAAATCACTGCAGGTCCTTGCTCCCATGGGATAACCGCAGAGGAGACCGGAGATAAGTGTATAGCTTCCGGCATCCGAAAGACAGAAGAACCGGTGAAGGATCCTTCTGACAGGAAAAATAAGGATGTGGATTGCATTTAAGGCCACAATGACATTCGAGCATATCATAAAGGGCAAAAGAGTGGGCACGACCACAGAGCCCCATAAAACAAGTCCGTTTCTTGCCCCTTCAAAGGCAATGGCCGGAAATAAAAGCAGCAGAACCAAGGCGGCAACGGAAAGAAGACGGAAAAAGGATTTTTTCATGTACACCTGAATAGATTGTTTTATATAATTATATGAAATGGCATGACTGATATGATGGTGATTCTTCTTTTCATCCTGATCCTTTCCGTTTTCCAGGTAACCATGATCGATTACCTGTATAATAATCCTACCTTTTACCAGCTTGACGCTTATACCTGGGAAAGCGATGATTTCAGAAACTTAAAGCTTGGAAAAATGGTGGCAGAATGGGATTCTCTTGATTACGATACTTTGGCTTCCTTAATGGTGGAGCATCAATATGATCTGACAGGGGTCACTGACCCTGCTACCCATACGGACAGACTCTTAAAGGTAAAGCCGGCGGAGTATAGAAAGCTTCGCCAGGCCTATGAGACCATTTTAACTGATTTAAAGTATTTTCCGATCCCCAAAACCGTCCAATCCGGTTCCCCGGATATAAGCTATCAAAACGGCTGGATGGATACAAGGACTTATGGGGGAGAACGTGGACATGAAGGCTGCGACATCATGGGAACGGAGCAGCCCAGAGGGCATTATCCGGTGGTCAGCATAAGTGATGGAGTGGTGGAAAAAGTGGGGTGGTTAGAAAAGGGAGGCTGGCGGATCGGGATTCGGACTCCAAAGGGAGCCTATCTTTATTATGCCCATCTTTACGGTTACAGCAGGCAGTGGAAGGAAGGGGACGAAGTAAGGGCAGGAGAGCTTTTGGGGTTTATGGGTGACACCGGCTACAGCCAGGTAGAGGGGACTACCGGCAATTTCCCGGTCCATTTGCATTTGGGAATTTATTTGCGGACCGACCATAATGAGGAGATGAGCGTCAATCCATACTGGGTCTTAAAATATCTGGAGAAATACCGGTTGAAATATTCGTATTAGTACATTATCGGAAGCAAAAGGCGCTTCCGATAATCGGATGGATGGGCTAAAATCTTGCCTTGCAAATTTCCATAAGCTATATTAAGATGCTTACATAGGCATAATTTACTTAATGAAGGAAAGGCTGTACTGCCTGAATTCAGTAAATTAGCTGTTTGATGAGCTGAAAGTAAAAGGAACTTCCTTAACATATAGGAGCGACAACGTGAAAGAACGAAAGATTTCGGAAGAATTTTTAAACAGAATGAAAAATTTATTAGGGGAAGAGGAGTATGAAGCATATTTAAGAAGCTTTGATGAAGAACGGCTCTATGGGCTGCGAGTCAATACTCTTAAAATAACCCCGGAAGAATTTACTAAAATGACAACCCTTAAGCTTGAACCCGTTCCCTGGATCCATAACGGTTTTTACTATGAGGGAGATGAACGTCCGGCCAAAGATCCTTATTATTACGCCGGGCTTTACTATCTCCAGGAACCCAGTGCCATGACACCGGCAAGCCTGCTTCCGGTGGTGCCGGGAGACAAGGTCCTTGATCTGTGCGCAGCGCCTGGAGGGAAGAGTACGGAGCTGGGGGCAAAGCTGAAAGGCAAAGGTCTTTTGGTGTCCAATGACATCAGCAATTCCAGGGCAAAGGCCTTGCTTAAAAATCTGGAATTGTGGGGAATTGAAAATATTTGTGTCACCAGCGAGGAACCAAAGAAATTAAAGGAAACCTTCGGCGGATTTTTTGATAAAGTACTGGTAGACGCTCCCTGCTCGGGAGAAGGGATGTTCCGTAAGGATGCAGATATGGTAAAAAGCTATGAGGAACACGGACCGGAGTATTATGCTGCAATCCAAAGGGAAATTATGGATCAGGCAGTAGACATGCTTGCTCCCGGCGGGCTTCTTTTATACTCCACCTGTACGTTTTCCGTCTGTGAAAATGAAGATATCATCAGCAAGACCCTGGATTGCCATGAGGAAATGGAGTTGATTAAGCTTCCTCTTTTTGAAGGGGCTAAGGGTGGGATCGGTCTTACCGGCTGCCTCCGCCTTTTTCCCCATAAGATCAGGGGGGAAGGGCATTTTATGGCAATGCTGCAAAAGAAAGACCGCCCGGAAAGATATGAAACTTTCGGGAAGGCTGGCAGCAAACAGCTTCCTCTGCCTGATGGACTTTCTGATTTCCTTTCCATGGTATCAAAGCCCCTGGAGCGTTCCCGTATCCGGATCAAGAATGACATGGTTTACTATTTGCCGGAACATTTCCCAGACAATAATAATGGACTGCGCTACTTAAGGACCGGACTTTTCCTGGGAGAGATGAAGAAGGGCCGTTTTGAGCCGGGACAGGCGTTTGCCATGGCCTTAAAGCCGGAAGAGTTCAAACAGGCTATTTCCTGGGAAAAGCAGGATGAGAGGGTGATCCGCTATTTAAAAGGGGAAACCATTTCCTTAAAAGATGGGGAGGAACCCATAAAAGGCTGGTGCCTGGTCTGTGTGGAAGGCTTTCCGCTGGGCTTTGCCAAAGGAGGCGGAGGGACATTGAAAAACAAATACTATCCGGGATGGCGGTGGCAATAATGAAGGAACTAAGACTTGATAAATATTTAACGGAGATGGGAGAAGGAACGCGAAGCCAGATCAAGGAGATGGCCAGAAAAGGCAGAATTCTGGTAGACGGCATACCGGAGAAAAGAGCGGAGCGTAAAATTGATCCGGAACAGCATCAGGTATCCGTTGATGGGCGTCCGGTTTCCTATGTCCGGTTTGAATACTATATGTTAAACAAGCCTCAGGGCGTGGTATCTGCTACTGAAGATTCCCGGTATGGAACAGTGGTAAGCCTTATTAAGTCACGGAAAAGGGATGATCTTTTTCCGGTGGGACGGCTGGATATTGATACGGAGGGGCTTCTTCTCATTACCAATGACGGAGACCTGGCTCATCAGCTTCTGTCTCCCAAAAAGCATGTGGATAAGGTTTATTTCGCCAGGATAGAGGGGGAAATTCCGCCTGATGCAAAGGAACGCATGGAGGAAGGACTTGTGCTTTCCGATGGTACTCCTACGCTGCCGGCGTATTTAGAAGTGCTAAAGCAGGGAAAGGGAGAAGCGCCTTCTGAAATTCACCTGACCATCCGGGAAGGAAAATTTCATCAGGTAAAGCGGATGTTTGAAACTCTTGGGTGCCGTGTGATATACTTAAAGAGGATGTCTATGGGAAGCCTGATCTTAGATGAGGCGTTAATGCCAGGGGAATACCGCCCGCTTTCAGAGGAAGAGATCCGGGGATTAAAAGGTTAAGGAAAAGGAAAGGAAGACAAAAGCAGAGAATGTTAGAGCAAAAGAAAGCAGTGATTTTTGATCTGGATGGAACACTGGTCGATTCCATGTGGATGTGGAAATCCATTGATATAGAATTTCTTGGCAGCAGAGGGCTTGCATGTCCGGAAGATCTGCAAAAGGAGATTGAAGGGATGAGCTTTTCGGAAACGGCTTTTTATTTTAAAGAGCGTTTTAAACTGAAGGAATCCCTTGAGGAGATTAAAAATGTGTGGACGGAAATGTCCATTGAAAAATACAGGAATGAGGTTTGGTTAAAACCGGGAGCCGGCGAGTTTCTTAAATACATCACCCAAATGGGATTAAAGACCGGAATCGCAACCAGCAATGGAAGACAGATGGTGGATGCGGTGATTGATTCCTTAAATATCGGGCAATATTTTCAGGTAGTGGCTACTTCCTGTGAGGTGACTTATGGAAAGCCTGCACCGGATATTTATTTAAAGGTTGCCGGAGATCTTTCCGTATCTCCGGCTAATTGCCTGGTCTTTGAGGATGTCCCTGCCGGGATTCTGGCAGGAAAGCGGGCAGGAATGACGGTCTGCGCCATTGACGATGAATTTTCCAAAGAGATGGAAGAAGAAAAACGGGAGCTGGCTGACTACTTTATATACGATTATCACCAGATACTGAAAAGAAAGGTCGAAAAATCATGATGCACGATTATCTTCCCATGAGCCGGTCTGATATGAATATCAGAGGTTGGAAACAATGTGACTTTATCTATGTCACCGGAGATGCCTATGTAGATCATCCATCCTTTGGCCATGCCATCATCAGCCGCCTGTTAGAGGCCCATGGATATAAGGTGGGAATCATATCCCAGCCGGACTGGAAGGATCGGGCAAGCATCCAGGTTTTAGGGGAGCCCCGCCTTGGTTTCCTGGTTTCAGGCGGCAACATGGATTCCATGGTAAATCATTACTCTGTTTCAAAAAAACGCAGGCAGCAGGACGCCTATACACCGGGAGGGATCATGGGAAAGCGTCCGGACTATGCGGTTACGGTCTACTGCAACCTGATCCGGTCTGCATATAAGAAAGCTCCTGTCATCATCGGCGGCATTGAAGCAAGCTTAAGGCGCCTTGCCCATTACGATTACTGGTCGGACCGGTTAAAGCATTCCATCCTGATCGATTCCCAGGCGGATTTAATCTCTTATGGGATGGGGGAAAAATCCATTGTAGAAATTGCGGACGCATTAAACAGCGGAATCGACATCAAGGATATTACCTTTATCGATGGGACTGTCTATAAGACAGACAGCCTGGAATCCGTATATGATGCCCAGATCCTTCCTTCTTTTGATAAAATGAAGGCCGAAAAAGAAGAATATGCAAAAAGCTATTATATTCAGTATAATAATACGGACCCATTTACCGGAAAACGTCTGGTGGAGCCATATAAGGACAATCTGTTTGTGGTTCAGAATCCTCCGGCCAAGCCTCTTTCCATGGAGGAGATGGATGAGGTGTATGCCCTACCTTATTTGAGGAATTACCATCCTTCCTATGAGGAGCTTTGGGGAGTTCCGGCCATTCGTGAAATTAAATTCAGCCTGATCAGCAACCGGGGCTGTTTTGGTGCCTGCAGCTTCTGTGCCCTTACGTTCCATCAGGGCAGGATCATACAGGCCAGAAGCCATAGTTCCCTTTTGGAGGAGGCAAAGCTTTTGACAGAAGAGCCGGACTTTAAGGGATATATCCATGACGTAGGCGGGCCTACGGCGGATTTCAGGTCACCGGCCTGTGAAAAACAGATGACAAAGGGAGCCTGCTCCAACCGGCAGTGCCTGTTCCCGGAGCCTTGCAGGAATTTAAAAGCGGACCATACGGACTATATTGAATTACTGAGAAAGTTAAGAAGCCTGCCAAAGGTGAAAAAAGTATTCATCCGTTCCGGAATCCGGTTCGACTATGTGCTGGCGGACCCCGGCAAAAAGTTTATAAAGGAGCTTTGCCAGTACCATGTCAGCGGACAGTTAAAAGTAGCCCCGGAGCATGTTTCAGATAAGGTGCTTTCAAAAATGGGGAAACCCCGGAATCAGGTATACCGCCAGTTTGTGAAGGAATATAACGAAATGAATGGGCGGCTTGGAGTGAAACAGTATCTGGTGCCTTATTTAATGTCCTCTCATCCAGGCTCAGGGCTTTCGGAAGCCATAGAACTTGCGGAATATTTACGGGATTTAGGATACATGCCGGAGCAGGTCCAGGACTTTTATCCAACGCCTTCCACCATATCCACCTGCATGTATTACACGGGATATGATCCACGTACCATGGAAAAGGTGTATGTGCCGGTCAATCCCCATGAAAAGGCCATGCAAAGGGCATTGATCCAGTACCGGAATCCGAAAAACTATGAATTGGTTTCTGAGGCATTAAGGCTGGCAGGCCGCACCGATTTGATCGGGTATGACAAAAAATGCCTGATCCGTCCAAGAGCAGGTGCCCCGGGAGGTTTCTCAGACAATAGAACAGGGAAGAATCCTGGCAGCGGGAATAGAAGGCTGGCTCCAGAGACAAAAGACCGCCGGGAACACAAGAAAAAGACCATAAGGAACGTCCATAAAAAAGCAGGAAAAAAATAAATCCAAAAATAAAAGAAAAGAAGGAATCAATTATGAAGATTGCCATTGTAACAGGCGCGTCTTCCGGCATGGGAAGAGAATTTATCATGCAGATTGCTGACCGTTTTAATGGAATTGGAGAAATATGGGCTATTGCCAGGAGAGAGGAACGGCTGGAGGAGTTGTCCCCGCTTGTCCCGGTTAAGGTCCGGTCTTTTGCCATTGACTTAACGGATGACAGCAGGCTGATGAGCTTACAGGATATCCTGGCAAAAGAAAAGCCGGATGTAAAGTGGCTGATCAATGCGGCAGGCTATGGGAAAATCGGCGATGTAGGGACCATAAACATAGGGGATGAAATGGGCATGGTGGAGTTAAACTGCAAAGCCCTCTGCGCTGTGACCCATATGGTTCTTCCCTATATGTCATTAAACAGCCGCATCATACAGTTTTCCTCTGCAGCCTCCTTTTTGCCCCAGCCTGGTTTTGCCATTTATGCGGCTACAAAATCCTTTGTGTTAAGCTATAGCAGGGCGCTGAATGAAGAACTGAAGGGAAAGGGAATCTATGTGACGGCAGTATGCCCGGGACCTGTTAGAACTGAATTTTTCGATATTGCGGAAACGACAGGAGAGATTCCTCTTTATAAGCGGGTGGTGATGGCGAGTCCTAAAAAGGTGGTGCGTCTGGCTTTGCGGGACAGCATGATGGGGCGTCCGGTTTCCGTATATGGAACCACCATGAAGGCCTTCCGGTTTTTATGCAAAACAGTGCCTCACACCGCAATCTTTCGTCTTATGAAGGGGTTAATGAAGGTTATTTAATGCGAATATCCGCTTGACAACAGCAGGCAAAGGAAGAGGAATACAAAAGTGAAACGATACAGGAAGGGACAGTACGGTTACCGTAATTATCACAGAAGAACAGAACTTAGGAAGGTCCTTTTCGGGGCGGCCCTGATACTCATACAGCTATTGGCCCGGGCTATGGCAGACAGCTCATCCTGGAAAAACATCCTGACAGTCACAGCCATTCTTTCCGTACTTCCGGTGGCCAATTGGGCTTCGCCCCTTCTGGCCTCCTGGAAGTACAAAACGCTGCCGGACGAACTTTATAAAAAAGTTTATCTCCATGAAGGAAAATGCAGAATGCTTTACGATCTGATTATTACCTCAAGGGAAGCCATCATACCGGTGGATGCAGCTGTGGTTCATCCCACCGGCGTCTACGCTTACTGTACTGCCAAAAGGCTGGATACCGGAAAGGCAGAATGTTTTTTAAAGGATATGTTCCTCAGCCATCAGCTAAAGATGGATGTAAGGCTCATGCTGGATGAGGAGGAATTTTTAAACAGCCTTTCCGGCTTGAGACCGGAAGCAGAGTACACGGATGACGACAGCGTGGAGCGTGGGATCACGCTGCTAAAAAGCCTGTCCATGTAATCGGCAGGACAGAAATACCTTTATGCCAAAGCTCATGGCAATAGTCATAGAGGGATACCCCCAGGGTATCCCTCTATGCGAAAATATGCGGCAATAATATTGAAAGGACAGAACATGCAGTCTTTGATTGTATCGAAAAATGAAGCAGGGCAGCGTTTGGATAAACTGCTTTCCAAATATTTGAATCTGGCAGAAAAAAGCTTTCTTTATAAGATGATGAGAAAGAAAAACATCACTTTAAACGGAAAAAAGTGCGAAGGTTCGGAAAAGCTTGTAGAAGGAGACGAAGTCAGGCTTTTTCTTTCTGATGAAACCATTGGAAAATTTTCCCAGGTTAAGCTTCAGGAGGTAAAGAAAGTCTCTTTGAGCATTATATATGAGGATGAGCACATCCTTTTGGTAAACAAACCGGCCGGCATGCTTTCCCAGAAAGCCAGGGAATCGGATGAATCCCTGGTGGAATACATGATCGATTATCTGGTATCAAGCGGACAGTTATCAACAAATCAGTTAAGGAGCTTCCGTCCTTCCGTGTGCAACCGTCTGGACCGGAATACCAGCGGTTTGGTGGTAGGAGGTAAGTCCCTGGCAGGTCTTCAGCTTATGTCTGCCTCTTTTAAGGACAGGAGCATTCATAAGTATTACCAGTGTGTGGTAAAGGGTAAGATTACAGACAGACAGGTGATCACAGGCTATTTGACAAAGTCGGAAGCATCCAATCAGGTAACGGTCCATAAGCAGGAGGTCCCGGGAAGCGCTCCTATTGTGACAGAATATGAGCCTGTTAGGTGGTATGAAGGTTATACCCTCCTTAAGGTAACTCTGATCACAGGACGCACCCATCAGATCCGTGCCCATTTATCTTCCATCGGGCATCCGATCGTAGGAGATTATAAATATGGGGACACCAGGGTCAATGAGGAAGCAAAAAGACTTTACCATATCAATTCCCAGCTTCTCCATTCTTATCAGGTAACATTCCCTGAGTTTCCGGAGCCTCTTGCCTATTTATCCGGCCGCACCTATTATGCGCCTCTGCCAAAGACCTTTTCAAAAATATGCAGGGACTGGAGATAGGAGGCAGAGATGGGAACCTGGAATACCAGAGGGTTAAGAGGCTCTGCCCTTGAAGACCTGATTAACCGCAGCAATGAAAGCTACCGGGAAAAAGGATTGGCCTTGATTCAGAAGATACCCACACCGATCACTCCTATTTCCATTGATAAGGAAAGCCGCCACATCACTCTGGCTTATTTTGACCAGAAAAGCACGGTGGATTATATTGGGGCCGTACAGGGGATTCCGATATGCTTTGATGCAAAGGAATGCTCGGCCTCTACGTTTCCCCTTCAGAACATTCATCCTCACCAGGTCGCTTTTATGGAAGAGTTTGAAAGCCAGGGAGGTATTGCTTTCATCATTTTATCCTATACTCAGAAGGATGAGATTTATTATCTTCCATTTGACCAGCTGAAACGGTTCTGGAAGCGGATGGAGGATGGGGGGCGGAAAAGCTTTACCTACGATGAAGTGGATAAAACCTGGCAGATCCAGAGGTACCGGGATATTTTCGTTCACTATTTGGAACTGATCCAGAAAGATTTGGATAGAAGAGATTGACAAGAACTACTTTTTCCCCTATAATTGACTACACGTTATCGAATTATCACTTTACTATAAGAAAGCGATATGAAATGATAAACCGTGAAAATAATTTTCTTCATTGCATTTAGGCGGCTTATTATGGAAAAGCGAAGCAGAAGACGGAGGTTATTATGGCAAATAAACTGTTACATACGCCGGATGGAGTCCGGGATATTTATGGAGTAGAGTGTACAAGAAAGGCGGCTGTGCAGGAAAAGATGTTAAAGGTTTTTCATCTGTGCGGATATCAGGACATTGAAACTCCAACCTTTGAATTTTTTGATATTTTCAACGAATCCCGGGGAAGTGTCAAGGCAAAGGAGATGTTTAAGTTTTTTGACAGGGATAACCATACCTTAGTGCTGCGTCCGGATGAGACGCCTGCCATAGCCAGATGTGCGGCAAAATATTTTCTGGACGAGGATATGCCCATCCGTCTTTGCTATATGGAGAGAACCTTTATCAATAACTCCAGCTATCAGGGAAGGCTAAAGGAAGCCAGCCAGACCGGAGTGGAATTTATTGGTGATGATTCTGCGGATGCAGATGCAGAGATCCTTTCCATGGTGATTAAGGCCTTGAAGGCAGCAGGCCTTACGGAATTCCAGGTGGAATTAGGCGAAGTGGATTTTTTCAAAGGGCTCATAGAAGAGGCCGGCATGGACGAGGAAATGGAAGAGGCCCTAAGGGAGCTTATTGAAAATAAAAATTATTTTGGTGTAGAAGAACTGGTGATGGCCCAGCCCATTTCAGAGGAGTTAAAGCAGGTATTTTTAAAGCTTCCGGAGCTGTTCGGTTCCCTGGATCAGATCCAGGCGGCCCGGGAACTGACTTCCAATAAAAGGGCGCTGAAGGCGATTGAACGTTTGGAGGAGGTACACCGGATTCTTGAATATTACGGGCTTTCTGATTACGTTTCCTATGATCTTGGCATGCTGAGCCAGTACCAGTATTATACCGGAATTATTTTTAAGGCTTATACTTATGGAACCGGAGATTACGTAGTCAATGGCGGCAGATATGATAAGCTCCTGGAACAGTTTGGAAAGGATGCTCCTGCCGTGGGATTCGGAATATCGGTGGATGAGCTTTTGCTGGCTCTTTCCAGGCAGAAGATCGAGATGAAGGTTGATCTGGTGAATACCATGATCCTTTATGAGAAGGAAGCCAGGGAAAATGCTATCCGCCTTTCCGGCCATTTCAGAGGTTCCGGCATGGCAGTTCAGCTCCAGCTGAAAGATCCGGGCCGTTCCATTGAAGACTATCAGGCATACGCACGGCGCAGAGATTTAAATAATCTGCTGTATCTGGATCACAGCGGGTTTTCCGTAAAGGTCATGAACCTTATTCTGGACCGGACCGATGAGATACCGCTGTCGGAATATTTAAGATAAATGGGGGAGCGTATGAGATATCTGACTTTTGCCCTGGCAAAGGGGCGGCTTGCAAAACAGTCACTTGAAATGTTCGAAAAAATCGGGATCACCTGCGAAGAGATGAAGGACAAGGACTCCCGGAAGCTGATCTTCACCAACGAGGAGCTGGGCGTACGGTTCTTTCTTGCAAAGGCCAGTGATGTGCCTACTTATGTAGAATATGGGGCGGCTGATCTTGGTGTGGTAGGAAAGGATACCATCCTGGAAGAAGGAAGAAAGCTTTATGAGGTCATGAACCTGGGGATGGGAAATTGCAGAATGTGTGTCTGCGGCCCTCCATCGGCAGGGGAACTTTTAAAGCATCATGAAAGGATTCGTGTTGCCACCAAATATCCGGCTATTGCCAAGGACTATTTTTACAATAAAAAGCATCAGACAGTTGAGATCATAAAGCTTAACGGCTCCATTGAACTGGCGCCTATTGTAGGGCTTTCCGAGGTCATTGTGGACATCGTGGAAACGGGAACCACCCTTAAGGAAAACGGGCTTACGGTATTGGAGGAAATCTGTCCATTGTCCGCCCGCATGGTTGTCAACCAGGTAAGTATGAAACGGGAAAACGACAGGATCACAAAGCTGATCCATGATCTGCGTACCCTGCTGCAGGAGGAAAACCGATGAGAATTGTAAAGCTTAACGAAACTTCCAGACAAAATATTCTTGCTGATTTATTAAAAAGAGATCCTAATAATTACGGCGCATATGCCGATACGGTTCAGGAAATCGTGGAAACGGTAAAAAGGGATGGAGATAAGGCGGTATTTGCCTATACAGGAGAATTTGATAAGGCGGAAATAAACAAAGAAAACCTTAAGGTGACAGAGCAGGAAATTGAGGAAGCCATGAAGGAAGTGGATCCCGGGCTTATGGAGATCCTTCAAAAATCCATGAAAAATATCCGGCAGTTTCACGAAAAACAGAGACAGTACAGTTGGTTTGACAGTAAACCGGATGGCACCATCCTGGGCCAGAAGATCACTCCCTTAGAAAGCGTGGGCGTTTATGTTCCGGGCGGAAAGGCTGCTTATCCGTCTTCGGTTCTGATGAATATCATTCCGGCAGAAGTGGCAGGAGTGAAACGCATTGCCATGGTGACTCCGCCGGGAAAGGATGGAAAAATCAATCCTGTTACATTAACGGCTGCTCATCTGGCGGGAGTTACGGAGGTTTATAAGGTGGGCGGAGCACAGGCTGTGGCGGCTCTTGCCTTTGGAACGGAATCCATCCCTAAGGTCAACAAGATTGTAGGGCCTGGGAATATTTTTGTGGCTTTGGCGAAAAAAGCGGTTTACGGGCATGTGAGCATTGACAGCATAGCAGGACCAAGTGAGATCCTGGTGCTTGCAGATGAGAGCGCCAATCCCCGTTTTGTGGCTGCGGATTTGCTGTCCCAGGCAGAGCATGATGAACTGGCTTCCGCTATTTTAGTAACCACCAGCATGGAGTTTGCTGAGCGGGTATCAGAGGAAATAGAAGTCTTTACCAGAGAACTGCCACGCAGGGAGATCATTGAAAAGTCCCTGGATAATTACGGCTATATTCTTGTGGCAGATACCATGAAGGAAGCCATTGAGACAGTTAATGAGATCGCTCCGGAGCATCTGGAGATTATTACCAGGAATCCGTTTGAGGATATGACCAGGGTTCAGAATGCAGGCGCAATCTTTATTGGGGAATACAGCTCAGAGCCTTTGGGAGATTATTTTGCCGGACCAAACCATGTGCTGCCTACCAATGGCACAGCTAAATTTTTCTCAGCCCTCAGTGTAGATGATTTTATAAAGAAATCAAGCATTATTTATTACTCAAAGGAAGCTTTGGAAGAGATCCACAAGGACATTGAAGCTTTTGCCGAGTCAGAGCATTTGACCGCCCACGCCAATTCTGTGAAAGTACGTTTCTCCACGTAAGCAATGAGCAGTGGGAGCGCCACTGCGGACTTATCCAACAATAAAGTGATGAAAGAAGGTTGAACGATGGGACGAAGTGCAGATATTTCCCGGGTAACCCGTGAGACAGATATCCGGCTGAGCCTTGACTTAGACGGCAGCGGAAAGGCTGAGATCCATACGGGGATTGGATTTTTTGATCACATGTTAAACAGCTTTGCCCGTCATGGCTTTTTTGATTTAACCCTGTCGGTAAAAGGGGATCTTGAGGTAGATACCCACCATACCGTTGAAGATACAGGCATTGTCCTGGGAACTGCCATCAAACAGGCCCTTGGTGATAAAAAATCCATAAAACGTTACGGCAGTATGATCCTTCCCATGGATGAAACTCTGGTCCTCTGTGCCGTTGACCTGTCCGGCAGACCATATTTAGGCTACGACGTTTTGCTTACGGGAGAACGGGTGGGGGATTTTGAAACAGAAATGTTAAAGGAATTTTTCTATGCTGTTTCTTATGCTTCCGAAATGAACCTGCATATCAGGAAACTGGCAGGAGAGAATAACCACCATGTGATCGAGGGGACTTTCAAGGCTTTTGCAAAGGCTCTTGATGAAGCAACGTCCCCTGACCAGAGAATCTCAGGTGTATTGTCCACAAAGGGAACATTATAAAGGAGAATCCATATGCAGCTTTATCCAGCAATTGATTTAAAAGACGGGCAGTGCGTCCGTTTGAAACAGGGAGAATTTAAGGAAATCACCGTTTATTCCCAAAAGCCGGAGGAGGTAGCTGCCCTCTGGCAGTCCCAGGGAGCCACGTTTCTTCATCTTGTGGACTTAGACGGGGCTTTGGCCGGCCGTTCAGTAAATGATAAGGTGATCAAAAAAATAACGGATACCGTTTCCATACCAATCGAAATAGGCGGCGGCATCCGAAGCGAAGAGGCGATTGAATCCATGCTTTCCCTGGGAGTTGCCAGGGTGATCATCGGGACAAAGGCCGCCGAACATCCGGAATTTATCCGGGACATGGTGAAAAAGTTCGGGCAGGATCGGATCGTGGCAGGTGTTGACGCAAAGGATGGAATGGTGGCAGTGGAAGGCTGGGAAAAGATCAGCGGAATTTCTGCATCAGAGCTTTGCAGCCGGATGAAGGAATACGGCGTCCGCCATATCGTTTACACCGACATATCCAGGGATGGGATGATGACGGGTCCCAATGTGGAGTATACGAAAAAGCTGACAGAAGAAACCGGAATGAATATCATTGCATCCGGCGGAATGTCTTCCATGGAAGATTTAAGACAGCTTTACCATGCTGGTGTCTGCGGTGCGATCATTGGGAAGGCGTTGTATGAAAAACGGATCGATTTAAAGGAGGCCATTGAAGCCTTTGAAAAGCAGGATCATCAGGGGAGGATATGATGATGGAGTATAAAAAACTAATTGCAGGTTTTGGAATCCGGGAAGGGAAGGCAGTCAGGCTTGATGACCAGAAGATATGTTATGGGGAAAATCTTTTGAATCTGGCCTGTTTTTACGGAGACAGCGGAGCTGATGAGCTGTTTCTTCATGATCTGTCTGAGTCAGAAGAAGATCATGAACGGACAATCGGCCTTATGAAGGAGATTGCAAGGCTGTCTGATATTCCTTTGATTTTAGGGGGAAGAGTCAGGCGGCTTGAGGATGTAAAGAAATACCTTTATGCAGGTGCAAAGGCAGCGTTTCTTGACGTAAGCCTTGATGAAAATGTGGACTTGATGAAGGAGGCGTCGGACCGGTTCGGAGATGATAAGATTTATGCTTATCTTCCGGACTGTTCGTATTTGGAGCGGACCAAGGAATATGCCCAGCTGGGAGCTTCCGTCATGATCCTTGGTGATACGGGAATCACCGAAGAAAAACTTCAGGCTGTTTCTGCCTGTGAAGAAGCCTTTTTGATCACCGGATGCGGTGAGGATGCGGAGCTTTTTGCCTGTGTCCTTGGAATGGATAATGTAAATGGTCTGGTGGGAAACTTTGACGGAGAAGTGAGCTGCATGGATTTAAAGCAGGATCTAAAAGCCCTGGGAGTGGGCGTTGATACCTTTGAAAGCCCGGTAAGCTTTGACCAGTTTAAGCTGAATGATGATGGACTGATTCCTGTGATCACCCAGGATTACAGGACCGGAGAAGTGCTTATGCTGGCTTACATGAACGAAGAGGCATTTCATGAGACCCTTAAGACCGGCTGCATGACCTATTACAGCAGAAGCCGCAAAAGCCTTTGGCGGAAGGGAGAAACCTCGGGCCACTACCAATACGTGAAATCTCTGGCCCTGGATTGTGACAATGATACGCTGTTAGCGAAAGTAAACCAGATCGGAGCTGCCTGCCATACAGGGGCGAGAAGCTGTTTTTATCAGAATCTGGTTAAAAAGGAGTATCAGGAGAGCAATCCCTTAAAGGTATTTGAAGAGGTGTTTAAAGTAATTCTTGACAGAAAGGCGAATCCAAAGGAAGGTTCCTATACCAATTACCTGTTTGACAAAGGTCTTGACAAGATATTAAAAAAGCTGGGGGAAGAGTCAACGGAAATTGTCATAGCAGCCAAAAACCAAAATCCAGAGGAAGTAAAATACGAAATTTCAGATTTTCTTTATCATATGATGGTGCTGATGGTTTATAAAGGCTTATCCTGGGAAGATATTACCAGGGAATTGTCCAACCGTTAATCTGATAAAAACGCTGGGAAGGCTGTGCTCCTTTTCAGCGTTTTTTGTGTACATAGTGTCATGGACAGCCTTATTGTTCCATGGTATAATAAAATAATTGAAAATATGGGAGGATATGGGAATGAAAGAACAGATGTCCGGCAGGATGAAAAGGATGACAGGGATTTACCGCTGGGTGATGCCGGTCATATTCCTGTATATCACTGCCGTTTCCTTTTTTGGGGCTGGAATGGGAATGAAACTTATGGGCAATGCAAAACCTGATGTGGAACCGACAGAGTTTCATGTATATGACGGAGCAGATATTTACAGCAGGTTAAATGCCCAGATGATGACCCGGGAATTTGCGTCGGATTTTAAGGAAACAAATCACTATTACTTTGCTTATGATGAAAACCTTCTTCCCTATATTGTACAGGTCCATGGAGATTTGTCTGAGGAATATTTAAAGATCCAATCCTACTTGTACGATGAATTCGAGGAGGCGCCGGCGCCGGTGCCGGTGACATTTTACGGCATGTCGTCGCCCATTGAGGATGATATCCGGGAATATGCCATGGAAAGCTATAATGGCATGTGGGGAGAGGAACTTGTAACGGAGGATAATTTTTCGGATTATTTTGGAGAATACTATTTGGATACCACCCAAAAACCGGCCTCCAATGCTTCAGGAACAATTTCACGGTTTTTTTTCTATGGATTTATGGCTGCCCTGGCAGGAACCCTGATTCTGGCAGGAAGTCTTAACAGCCAGAGATTTAAGAGAAGCCGGGCCACATTAAAGGCATGGCCGGCAGAAAAACTGCTTGCATTAGACAGACAGCTTCAAGAGGCTCTTACCACTTCTTATGAAAAGGAACAGCTTTATCTGACAAATGAATATATCATTGCCAATGCAGAGGGATTTGATATCATTCCATACGAGGCCATTGAGCGGATTTACGATACTTCCTCTACAATAGGAAAAAAGCTTATGGTTGAAACAAAGGATCAAAGATACCATACCCTTGCTCTGGAAAAAGGAAAGGGACAAAAGAATAAGGAAGCGTTCCAGGAACTCATCAGTCAGGTGAAAAGGAAGGCTGCGGTTAAAAAAGAAGAATTTCCAGATCATTTTTTGACTGGAGAATATCATATGGGCTCTGAAAATATGGATCCTGAAGCAGTCCTTCAGGTATCCGCTGCTCTGGAGGAGAAGCCGTCTAATCTGCTTTTGGGCGCGATCGGCGCGCTGTTTGCATCTCTTTTGGGAGTAGGACTGTGGGTACTCATCGGTCAGGTGGGATTTGTTGCCGGAATAGCCGGATTTGTTATGTTAAAGCTTGCTTTAGGCGGTTACCAGAAGCTTGGAGGTTCACTGGACAAAAAAGGGGCCGTTATGTGTCTGATCATAACAGCCGGTATGATCACTGGGGCAAATCTATTGGATTATGCAGTATCCATGACAAGGGCATACTTCCAATATGAAGCCAGTTTTGAAACTCTGGCCTATGTCTTTTCAAATTTTGGAAAACTGATGTCTGATATGGATATGTGGAGAGGATTTTTCATTGATCTTGCCGTTGGTTATGGCTTGTCCATATGGTCCATGGCAGGTGCTATAAAAGCCATTTTAAGTATGGAAAAATAAAATATAGAAAAAGAGGCGGTTTTATTATGTCACAAGTGTTAGATAATTTTTTAAAGTATATATCCTTTGACACCCAGTCTAAAGAGGATATGGAGGCAGTTCCAAGTACGGAAAAGCAGCGGGTATTAGCCATGGAACTGGTTTCCCAGCTTAAGGCCATGAAGGCAGAAAATGTCACGGTGGATGAGCACAGCTATGTTTATGCCACCATACCTGCTACCACAGATAAGGCTGTCCCGGTACTTGGTTTTATTGCCCACATGGATACGGCTCCTGCATATTCCGGGGAAGGTGTAAAGCCGCAGATCGTTAAAAACTATGACGGCGGCGATATTCTGATGAATAAGGAGACCGGTCTGATTATGAAAACCAGTGATTTTCCGGATCTTTTAAAGTATAAGGGACAGGATATTATTACAACAGACGGCACCACCCTGCTGGGGGCGGATGACAAGGCCGGAGTTGCTGAGATCATGGCTATGGCAGAGCATCTCTTATCCCATCCGGAGATACCTCATGGAATAATCCGAATTGGCTTTACACCGGATGAAGAGGTTGGAAGAGGTGCTGATTTCTTTGATGTTAAGGGCTTTGGTGCAGATGTGGCCTATACCGTAGATGGCGGCGGATTAGGAGAATTAGAATATGAGAATTTTAATGCGGCTTCTGCAAGGGTCATTGTCCATGGCTCCAGCATACATCCGGGATCTTCCAAAGGAAGGATGAGAAATGCTCTGCTGATGGCCATGGAGTTTCACAACATGCTTCCTTCCGCTGAAAATCCCATGTATACAGAAGGATATGAGGGATTTTATCATTTGGATTCCATGTGCGGAACGGTAGAGGAAGCCCGCATGGATTATATTATCCGGGATCACAGCAAAGAGAGATTTGAAGAGAAAAAGGCATTTATGGAGAGAGTAGCGGAATATCTCAACAGCCGCTATCTGCCTGGAACTATAGACCTTACTCTTAAAGACAGTTACTATAACATGAAGGAAAAAATCCAGCCTCACATGTACCTGATCGACATAGCAAAGGCTTCTATGGAGGATATAGGAATAGAACCTATGGTAACGCCTATCCGCGGAGGCACGGATGGAGCCCGCTTGTCTTATGAGGGCCTTCCCTGTCCAAACCTGTGCACAGGCGGCTATAACTTCCACGGTAAGTTTGAGTTCATCCCTGTTCAGTCCATGGAAAAGGTAGTGGAGCTTCTTCTTAAGATTGTAGAGAAATTTGCGGAAAAGGAATAAAGAGCCAAATGGCATATTAAGTATGCTGGTCTATTATTCAAGCCGATAACCAGGAGATTCTCAACAGGTTATCGGCTTTTTGTCTGCATTGCAGCAATAAATTTCAGCGTAATGCTATCTGCGGTATTCCAAACACCATTTAATACAATAAAAAGCTGTGGATACAACAAGCAATATTGTTAGCAGCAGTACGCTGACAAAATATATACTGATATATTCATGGGTAAATAGTGAGAAAAATCTAACTCCCCCAATTATCGCTATAATGACAATCAAACCGCCAATCAATATTTTATATGATGTTTTCGCTGCTTCGGATACGATTACTTTTTCTCGTTCGTCTGAATATGACAGTTCGGAATTATCTTTTTTGTTCCATTTGAGTTTTTTTCCAGTAATATGATAAACAACTGGATATATAATCAGGTAAATAACCAGTAGTATGGGATAGACTGTAAAAGTTCCCCGAAATCCCATTGTTTCAATTTGGTAAATTTCTGAAAAAGGAAACAAAAAAGTCAGGCCAAACAGTAGAAATAATATTATGTTACCAACACTTATAAATATAGTTTTTTTCATTAGATATTCTCCTTCTTAAATATTTGTTCAATCGGTGCTTCCAGCACCTCAGATATCCGCATAGCCAAAAGCAGAGAGGGTACATAACTGCCTTTTTCCAAAGAAATGATGGTTTGTCTGGTGACGCCAACCAGTTCAGCCAGTTTTCCCTGTGATATATCCTTTTGTGTTCGTAGATCTTTTACGGTATTAGATAATGTTTCCATAGTCTCCTCCTTTCAGCTATAGTATAGTTGATTTTACATGTAAAGTCAACTATACATATGAAAAAAAATAAAAAAGAGGTACTTTTTGTATCTATTTGATTTCTTATGTACCCTGACCGGCCGAATCATCTCCCTTGGAGGAACAGCTGATTGTATACAGAAAAGTGCATCAGATCCTTTCTAATACAGGAGTCAGCATTGTAACGCCCTACATACTACCCTTGTACTTGCTGCAGGAATGTACTATAATGTTAGGAGTCCATGGGCATCAGGCAGTAAGGAGATATTAGCATATGGGAAATGAAACAAGAATAAAGTTTACTGACCACATCGGATTTCACATGCTTTTGGCAGCAACAGGCGGACTTATGGATGCGTATTCTTATGTTGAAAGAGGCAATGTATTTGCCACAGGCCAGACCGGGAATTTTGTGCTGGTTGCAATCCGGTTTCTCTCAAAGAATTATAAAGGAATGGGTGAGGCATGTGTGCCTATCGGAGCATTCTGGATAGGCATTTTCCTTGCAAGACATTTTTATTATAAAATTTATAATGAGAAACACACCAATTGGATATCGGGTATTTTATTTCTGGAAATTGCCGTATTATTTTTGGTCGGCTTTATCCCCAATACCCTGCCCCACTTATTTGCCAATACAGCAGTATCATTTGCCGCTGCGGTTCAATTTTGTACTTTTCGAAACTTTGGAGGGAATGCCACCTACGCGCCGGTTTTTTGTACGGGAAATATGCGTTCCTGTGCGGAAATGTATTACGAAGGCTTTGTCAGAAAGAACAGAAGGTGCCGGAAAAGGGCATATCATTACACGGGAATCCTGTCAGCCTTTTTCGTAGGAGCACTTTTGGGAGCGGGGTTGTCTGCCTGGCTGGGAGAAAAGGCGATTTGGATGGCTTGCGTGCTGTTATTAGTATCGTGGAAAACAGTTGACGTGGAAAAGAAATTCCAAAAAGCAAGGCAGCCTCTGCTTTTGTAAACGGCGGGATCCCGGGAACGTAAAAAAGACCCCATGGATCGCTGCCTTTTTCTGTGCTCGCTGGTTTTTTTTGTGTCCGAGTTTACCCAGGTAATTTAGGAGTTGATTAATCATCAAAAGTATCCTATAATTATGCAAAGTATCATCATGTGATGATTTGTTGGAAAAAATAAAGAGATTGCACTATGGGACAATCGCTGGCTTTCATCAGGAAAGCCTAAAACCTGAGTTCCAATAAGGATAATATTTTATAACAGATATCTACTAAAAAGATTCATAAACTGCAAATAATAAAAAGGAATGACCATGAGAAAACTAGCATTAAGCGATGAGATTTTATTGAGTATTGAAAAACCGGCCCGTTATATCGGCGGCGAGGTAAATATGGTTAAAAAGGACCTGTCTGCCGCGGACATCCGCTTTGCCATGTGTTTCCCCGACGTTTATGAGATCGGGATGTCCCATTTGGGAATGCAGATTTTATATGATATGTTTAACCGCAGAGAGGATATTTACTGTGAACGCATCTTTTCACCCTGGACGGATTTAGACCAGATCATGAGGGAGCAGAATATTCCTCTTTTTGCTTTGGAATCCCAGGACCCTATTAAGAAATTTGATTTTATCGGAATTACCCTCCAATATGAAATGTGCTATACAAACATCCTGCAGGTTCTTGATTTGGGACAAATCCCCCTTCACTGGGCGGACCGGACGGAGGAAGATCCCATTATCATAGGCGGCGGCCCATGTGCATACAATCCTGAGCCTTTGGCGGAGTTTTTTGACATGTTCTACATCGGCGAAGGAGAAACCGTTTATTTTGAGCTTATGGACCGTTATAAGGAAAATAAGAAAAACGGAGGAAGCCGCCGGGAATTTCTGGAGATGGTCTCGGAGATAGAGGGGATCTATGTGCCGGCTTTTTATGATGTGACCTATAAAGAGGACGGCACCATAGAGAGCATGAAGCCTAACAATCCTCATGCAAAGGAAAAAATAACAAAGCAGATGGTTGTTACCATGGATGAGGCTTATTATATTGAAAAGCCGGTGGTTCCTTTTATCAAGGTGACCCAGGACAGGGTGGTCCTGGAAGTCATGAGGGGCTGCATCAGGGGCTGCCGTTTCTGTCAGGCCGGCAATGTTTACCGTCCTTTAAGGGAACACAGCCTGGAATATTTAAAGGATTATGCCTGCAAGCTGTTAAAGAGCACAGGGCATGAGGAAATCTCACTAAGCTCTTTAAGTTCCAGTGATTACAGCCATTTAGAGGGAATTGTGAATTTCCTGATCGATGAATTTAAGGACAAGGGGGTCAATATTTCCCTGCCTTCCCTTCGTATCGACGCTTTTTCCCTTGATGTCATGAGCAAGGTCCAGGATATCAGAAAGAGCAGTCTGACCTTTGCCCCTGAGGCCGGTTCCCAAAGACTTCGTGATGTAATTAACAAAGGGCTGACGGAAGAGATCATTTTAAAAGGAGCGGGAGAAGCCTTCCAAGGCGGCTGGAACCGGGTAAAGCTTTACTTTATGCTGGGACTCCCCACAGAGACCGTAGAGGACATGGAAGGGATTGCAGAGCTGTCCGAAAAGGTGGCAGAGGTCTACTATGAGATTCCCAAGGACCAGAGAAACGGAAAGGTTCAGGTAGTAGCAAGCTCCTCTTTCTTTGTTCCAAAGCCCTTTACTCCATTCCAGTGGGCGAGGATGTGCACAAAAGAGGAATTTTTAGAGAGAGCTTATATTGTTAAAGATAAATTTAAAAAGATGTTGAATCAGAAGAGCTTAAAATACAATTATCATGAAGCTGATTTGACGGTCCTGGAAGGCGTTTTGGCCCGCGGGGACAGAAAAATCTCCGCTTTGATAGAAGAAGTCTATAAAAATGGTGCCATTTATGATTCCTGGTCAGAACATTTTAAAAATGATATCTGGATGAAGGCATTTGAGACCTGCGGCTTAGATGCAGATTTCTATACGGTCAGAGAAAGAGACTTAGAAGAAGTGTTCCCCTGGGACTTTATTGATCCGGGTGTGTCAAAAGAATTTTTAAAGAGAGAATGGCAGAATGCCATCAATGAGAAAGTCACCCCCAACTGCAGGGAAAGATGTTCAGGCTGCGGGGCTATGGATTTCAAGGGAGGTGTCTGCTATGAAGCTTAGAATCAAGTTTTCCAAGCAAGGTCCGGTCAAATTTGTGGGACATCTGGATGTGATGCGTTATTTCCAGAAGGCCATGAGAAGGGCCGGCGTTGATATTAAATACAGCGAAGGCTTCAGTCCTCATCAGATCATGTCTTTTGCAGCGCCTCTAGGAGTAGGGCTTACCAGCAATGGAGAATACATGGACATTGAAGTTCATTCCATGGAAGATTGCAAAACCATGATGGACCAGTTAAATGAAGTAATGGCAGAGGGAATCCGGATCACGGAATGCCATATGCTTAATGAACGGGCGAAAAACGCCATGTCACTGGTTGCTGCGGCGGACTATACCCTGACGTTTCGGGAAGGAAAGCAGCCAAAAGATCTGGACGCATTTTTAAAGGGCCTTTTGGAATTTGTGAAGCAGGAGCATATCCTCATTATCAAAAAGACGAAAAAAGGCGAAAGAGAAGTGGACTTAAAAGATTTTATCTATGAACTCTCGGTCCAGGGAGAGACCATCTTTATGAAGGTGTCTGCCGGAAGCGCAGATAATTTAAAGCCTGAGCTGGTGATGGAGGCTTATTATCAGTGGTTGGGACAGACCTGCCCGGAGTTTGCCTTCCAGATCCAGAGAGAAGAGGTCTACGGCAACACGGGAGATGAAGAACATAGAATACTTGTGCCTTTAGGGCTTATAGGAGAATCCCTTGAATAAGTTAATCATAACAAGATGGAACGGCTCGGTCATCACCCTTTTTCAGTCAGGAAAAGAAACGGTTCAGGTGGACATTGAGCCGCAGGAAAACCAGTCCGTTCTGGGCAACATCTATATTGGAAAAGTTAATCACATCGTTAAAAACATCAATGCTGCTTTTGTAGATATGGGAGGAGGGCAGATGGGATATTTAAGCCTGTCTGATGCCAGTATCCATTTTGCAGACCAGAGGCCCTATGACGGAAAGCTGCGTCAGGGTGATGAAATCATCGTCCAGGTAGAACGGGATGCGGTGAAGACAAAGGCTCCGGTTCTCACCGGAAACTTAAATTTTACCGGCCGCTATTTCGTCCTGACCTCTGGAAAGAAGCAGATTGGCTTTTCGTCTAAGATTGCGGACCAGGCATGGAAACAGGAGATAAAGCCATTTCTGGAATCCAGGAAAGAAGAAGACTTCGGCATAATTGTCCGCACCAATGCCTATAAGGTTCCAAAAGAGGAGCTGGAATCGGAACTGATCCAGTTAAAGGAATCTTTTAAGATGATGCTGGACAATGCAAAGCACAGAACCTGCTACAGTCTTCTTTACAGCTCGGCTCCTTCCTACTTAACTGGCTTAAGGGACAGCCTTAAGTCTTCCCTGGAAGCAGTCATTACCGATGAACCGGATATTTACCAGGCTGTAAAAGAATACCTTACCCAGTTCCAGCCGGAAGACTTAGGGCTTCTTACATGGTATGAGGACAGTCTCCTTCCCTTAAGAAAACTTTACCGGATAGAAAAGACCATGGAAGAGGCCCTGGGGAAAAGGGTCTGGCTGAAATCAGGAGGTTACCTGGTCATCGAACCTACAGAAGCCCTGGTAGTCATTGATGTAAATACGGGAAAGTATTCCGGGAAAAAAGAACTCAGGGAAACCATCAAAAAGGTCAACCTGGAGGCTGCCGAGGAAATCGGACATCAGCTGCGTCTCAGGAATTTATCCGGTATCATTATTATTGATTTTATTGATATGGAAGCAGAAGAAGACCGGCGAATCCTTATGGAGCGTCTAGAGAGGATTTTGTCCAAAGATCCGGTCAAGACGACTGTTGTTGAAATGACAAAATTAAATCTGGTGGAAGTGACCAGAAAAAAAATGCGAAAGCCTCTTTATGAGCAGGCATTGCAGATGAAGGAGAAGGTTTTATTATGAAGATCATTATAGTGGGTTGTGGTAAGGTGGGAACAACCCTGGCAGAGCAGCTGAATAACGAACATCACGATATTATGCTCATTGATAAAAACGCCGATGTCATTAACTCTATTACAGAGAGAATAGACGTCATGGGCGTCGTGGGAAATGGGGCGGTTTATAAAGTGCAGATGGAGGCAGGAATTCAGGAGACAGATCTTTTAATTGCAACAACCAATTCCGACGAGCTGAATATGCTTTGCTGCCTGATTGCAAAGAAAGCAGGAGGCTGCCATACCATTGCCAGGATCCGTAATCCGGAATATCACTCTGAGATCAACTATATCAGGGAGGAACTGGGGCTTTCCATGGCCATTAACCCGGAGATGGCTGCGGCCATGGAAATCGCCAGGCTGCTGCGTTTTCCATCTGCAATCAAAATTGATACCTTTGCCAAGGGCAGGATTGAGATCTTAAAATTCCGTGTGCCGGATCACTCCATCCTTCATAACATGAAGGTGCGGGAGGTCCTGACCATGCTTCACTGCAATGTGCTGATCTGTGCCATTGAGCACGGCAGCGAAGTCATCATACCAAGCGGTGAATCCGTTATGACGGCAGGAGATAAGATCTCCTTTATCGCATCCCCTGCAGAAGCCAACGAATTCTTCAAGCAGGTAGGGATTGATAATAATACAATTCGAACAGCAATGCTGGTAGGCGGCGGAAAGATTACATATTACGTTGCCAAATTATTGGAAAATACAAAAATTAACGTTAAGATTCTGGAGCAGAATATGGAACGCTGCAATGAGCTGAGTGAGCTTCTGCCAAGGGCTATGGTCATTCATGGAGATGCTTCCAATCAGGAGCTGCTTCTTCAGGAAGGAATCGGACAAATCGATGCCTTTGCTTCTCTTACGGGCTTTGACGAAGAAAACATCATGCTTTCACTTTATGCAGCAAGCCAGTCCAAGGCAAAGCTTATTACTAAGGTGAACCGGATCGCTTTTGAAAATGTCATTGATTCCATGAATTTAGGCAGTGTGATCTATCCCAAGCTCATCACAGCTGAAACCATTCTCCAGTATGTCCGCGCCATGCAGAATTCTATGGGAAGTAATGTAGAAACCCTTTATAAAATCGTGGCGGACAGGGCGGAAGCCCTGGAATTCCGTGTGGCAAATGAACCAAGTATCGTAGGGATACCACTTGAAACGCTTGAGCTTAAAAATAACCTTCTTGTAGCCTTCATCAACCGGAATGGACGTTTTATCAGTCCCCGTGGAAAGGATACCCTGGAAGAAGGCGACCGGGTAATCGTAGTCACCACGGTGACCGGGCTCAATGATTTAAAGGACATACTAAGGTAGGAAAAGGCGAAAAGGCTATGAATAAAAAAGTTATCATCTATATGATGGGCTGGATTTTAAATATTGAGGCAGCTTTTATGTTGCTGCCGTGTATCACAGCATTGATTTATAAGGAAACGTGTGGTTATTGGTTTCTGGCAGTTATGGCGGTCTGCGGAGGCATCGGGTTTATTTTCACCCGCAAAAAGCCTGAAAACATGGTTTTCTTTGCAAAAGAAGGCTTTGTTACTGTTGCACTAAGCTGGATCGTATTAAGCTTTTTTGGGGCAATGCCCTTTTACTTGAGTGGGGAAATCCCCAGGTTTGAAGATGCCATGTTTGAGGTTATTTCCGGCTTTACCACAACAGGCTCCAGCGTTTTGCCGGATGTGGAATCTCTTTCCCAATGTATGATCATATGGAGGAGCTTTACCCACTGGATCGGCGGTATGGGGGTTCTGGTATTTATTTTATCCATCCTTCCTCTTGCCGGCGGTTATAATATGTATATTATGAAGGCGGAAAGCCCTGGCCCTTCCGTAGGAAAACTAGTGCCCAAGGTACGGACGACCGCTAAAATCCTTTATACGATCTATTTATTTATGACGGTGCTGCAAGTCATCCTTCTTCTGATAGGAGGTATGTCCCTTTTTGATTCACTGGCAATCAGCTTTGGCACAGCCGGTACAGGCGGATTTGGCATCAAGAACAGCAGCATGGCTTTTTATGACAGTTATTATCTGCAGGGAGTTGTCACCGTATTTATGATTTTATTCGGTATAAACTTTAATGTATATCACCTGCTTTTAACCCGTCATCCAAAGGAGGCCTTCCGTTGTGAGGAAGCCAGGGCATATCTGGGAATCATTGCAGTGTCTGTTTTGTTTATTACATTAAATATTCGCGGCAGCTTTGGAAGCCTGTTTTCTGCTTTTCATCATGCAGCATTCCAGGTGGCTTCGATTATTACCACAACGGGTTATTCCACCGTTGACTTTGATTTATGGCCGGAATTTTCAAAAGGGGTCCTGGTGGCTCTCATGTTTATTGGTGCTTGTGCAGGAAGTACGGGCGGAGGCTTTAAGGTATCACGAGTCGTTATCCTTTTAAAGGCTGTTAAAAAGGAACTGGCATCCATGCTCCATCCCAGAAGCGTGAAGATTATAAAGCTGGAGGGAAAGCCCGTTGAACATAATGTGCTCCGGTCCATCAATACATTTTTAGGTGCTTACATCGTGATTTTTACAGTTTCCGTTCTGATCGTCAGTCTGGATAACTTTGATTTCACCACCAATTTTACCGCCGTAGCAGCAACCTTTAATAACATCGGGCCAGGACTGGCAGGGGCCGGTCCTCTCCAGAACTTTTCCCATTTTTCTGCTTTGTCCAAATATGTTATGATGTTTGACATGCTGGCGGGACGTTTGGAGGTATTCCCAATGCTATTGATTTTTGCACCTTCTACATGGAAAAATAATTAATATATAGAAAAGGCCGCAGATTTTTGAAGCTCTGCGGCCTTGTTTCGTGGATAGAAAAATGAAATGTTACTGGATTTCCTTTGTGCATTTTTCCGGAATACTGGTGTTTCCGTTATGGTTGCCGCAGTAAACTCCTTTCTTTATTGGCGCGAATAAAAAGCCCAGGACGCAGCCCAACAGAAGTGCCGACACGATTGATAATCGTTTTTCAGCTAAACTCCACTCTCTGTTAAAAAAGATTCTCATAGTCTGATCTCCTTTCATATGCTTATGAAAAATTTTTAGGTTCATAACTGTTCTTATAATAAAAATGATCATGATGATAATCCACGGAATCATAGCAGTTATGGCACCGGAAGGCTGGCAGCACGGTAAGCCAAATGTTTCTTTTGCCGACAACATGTCCCCTTGTTTTATCTTACGGCTTCTATTATACTAGGTGTCAGAAAGAAATACAAGAAAAAGCCAGGCTGCAGGCGGGAAAGCTGATTATTTTTTATTTAAAAGATATTGACAGAACAGTTAGGGAATGATATATTAGTACAGTATGCCGCACAATGAGGTTTAAAAGTTTCCAAATTTTTTGGAACACCATAGTTGGCGAGTAATGATAATAGGAGGTGCCATATGTACGCGATTATTGCAACAGGTGGAAAGCAGTACAAAGTAGCGGAAGGCGATATCATTAAAGTGGAAAAGCTTGGTGTTGACGCTGGCGAAGCTGTCACATTTGACCAGGT
The DNA here is from genome assembly GCF_040207125.1 of Lacrimispora sp. BS-2. NCBI lineage: Bacteria > Bacillati > Bacillota > Clostridia > Lachnospirales > Lachnospiraceae > Lacrimispora > Lacrimispora cavernae. The sequence goes on along the minus strand of NZ_CP157940.1, from coordinate 1,461,017 downwards.
ACTTGTTGTAAACAATGGTGAATTAGCTGTTGGCTGCCCAACCGTAGCAGGTGCTACCGTAACAGGTACAGTTGTAAAGGAAGGCAAAGCTAAGAAAGTTATTGTTTACAAGTATAAGAGAAAATCCGGATACCATAAGAAAAATGGTCACAGACAGTCTTATACTCAGGTTAAGATCGAAAAGATCAATGCTTAATTATGATAAGAGTAACCGTAATGGTTGATTCGGAACAGCATTATGCAGGAATTCAGATGTTGGGACATGCCGGTTTAGCTGATGATCGTCAGGAAGGGCAGGAACTTGTCTGTGCTGCGGTGTCAGCGCTTACATTTAACCTGGCCAACAGCGTGGAACAATTTACAGAAGATTCCTTTGAAGTGGATCAGGAGGAAAAGACAGGTGCTTTTCAATTCCGTTTTACTTCAGATATAAGTTCAGAATCACAACTCCTCATGAATTCTTTGGTATTAGGATTACAGGATATTGAAGAAGAATATGGAGAACCATATATTAAAATCCGATTTAAGGAGGTGTAAGTAATGTTAAGAATGAACCTTCAATTTTTCGCTCATAAAAAGGGTGTTGGTTCTACCAAGAACGGTAGAGATTCCGAGTCTAAGAGATTAGGCGCTAAGAGAGCTGACGGTCAGTTCGTATTAGCTGGCAATATTCTGTACAGACAGCGCGGAACTCACATTCATCCAGGCATCAACGTAGGCCGTGGCGGTGATGATACATTATTCGCTTTAGTGGATGGCGTTGTAAGATTTGAGAGAAAAGGCAGAGACAAAAAGCAGGTTTCTGTTTATCCAAAAGCAATTAACGAATAATTGGACCGGCTTCATACCTTAAACGTATGGAGCCGTTTTTTAAGATACAGGAATTGCCCGGCTGCCTGTATTCAAAAATTCGCTGCTCATGCTCAATTTGGGGTTGAACCCTTTAAGAAAGGGGCTTAACCCTTTAAAGAAAAGGGTTAAGCCCTAATTTTAATCGAAAAGAAAGGTAACAGGTGAATGAATGTTTGCCGATAGAGCAAAAATATTTATAAGATCCGGAAAAGGCGGCGATGGCCATGTCAGTTTCCGGAGGGAACTTTATGTTCCGTGCGGCGGTCCTGACGGAGGTGACGGAGGCCGCGGCGGTGCTATTATATTTGAGGTTGATGAAGGCCTTAACACATTAAGTGATTTCCGGCATATTCACAAATATACCGCACAGGATGGGGAATCAGGCGGAAAACGCCGCTGCCATGGTAAGGACGGCAGGGATCTGGTGATCAAGGTCCCGGAAGGTACGGTAATCAAGGATTTTGAATCCGGAAAAGTCATTGCAGATATGTCCGGTGAAAACCGCCGGGAGGTTATTTTAAAGGGTGGCAAAGGCGGACAGGGAAATATGCATTATGCAACCCCTACCATGCAGGCTCCCAAATACGCCCAGCCCGGACAGGCTTGTCAGGAACTCTGGGTACAGCTTGAATTAAAGGTTATTGCGGATGTAGGACTGGTTGGTTTTCCAAACGTTGGAAAATCTACACTTCTTTCCAGAGTCAGCAATGCAAGACCTAAAATAGCCAACTACCATTTTACAACCTTAAACCCCCATTTGGGAGTTGTGGATGTGGATGGAGGAAAGGGCTTTGTTATGGCTGACATCCCAGGGCTTATTGAGGGCGCTTCCGAGGGTGTTGGATTAGGACATGATTTTCTCCGTCATATTGAACGGACAAGAGTCCTGGTTCATGTAGTGGATGCCGCATCTACGGAAGGAAGAGATCCCATTGCGGATATCCATGCAATTAATAAGGAGCTGGAGGCTTATAATCCGGAGCTGATGGAACGTCCTCAGATCATTGCGGCCAATAAGACTGATGCAATATATGATGACGGCGATGATCCGGTTGAAAGGCTTAAGGCGGAATTTGAACCTCAGGGCGTTAAGGTGTATCCTATATCCGCAGTAAGCGGTCAGGGTGTAAAAGAACTGTTATATGCTATCTATGAGCTGCTTCAGACTGTGAATTTAAGCCCGATCATATTTGAAAAGGAATTCGATGTTAATACTCTGTCTTATGCACTGCTTCCTTATACGGTGGAAGTTACAGAAGATGGTGTTTACGTGGTAGAAGGCCCCCGCATTGAAAAGATGTTAGGCTACACGAATCTGGAATCAGAAAAAGGCTTCAGCTTCTTCCAGAAATTCTTAAAAGAAAACGGAATTTTAGATGAGCTTGAACAGGCGGGAATTGAAGAAGGAGATACGGTCCGCATGTATGGTCTTGAATTTGACTATTACAAATAACGAGGAGAATAATATGACGAGTAAGCAGAGATCCTATTTAAAGGGATTGGCGATGAATATAGATCCTATCTTCCAGATTGGAAAATCCAGCCTGACACCGGAAATCACCAATGCGGTTGCAGAGGCGCTGGAAGCCAGAGAGTTAGTAAAGATTACTGTGCTCAAGAATTGTCTGGATGATGGAAACAGCATTGCTGCAGTATTATCAGAAAGGACCCATTCCGAAGTCGTTCAGGTGATTGGAAGGAAGATCGTCCTTTATAAGCAGGCGAAAGAGGAGAATAAGAGGAAGATCGTACTTCCTAAATAATCCTGTTTCATTATGGGGCCAGGGAGTCGAAGATTATGGGTAAAATTGGTATTATGGGCGGCACTTTTGATCCGATCCACAATGGACACTTGATGATTGGCGGGCAGGCATATAAGGAATATGGCCTAAAAGAAGTCTGGTATATGCCTTCCGGACATCCGCCTCACAAAAAGAACCGTAATGTGTCAGAACCGGCCATGCGTCTTGCCATGACGGAACTTGCTGTGAAAGATCATGAAGGTCTTGTCTGTTCGGATTTTGAGATGAGGCGGAATGGGTATACGTATACGGCGCAGACATTAAGATTGCTGCGTGAAGAATATCCGGAGCATTCCTTTTATTTTATCATTGGAGCTGATTCTTTATATGAAATTGAGAATTGGTATGAGCCGGATCAGGTGTTGGCTCAGGCAGTCATACTGACCGCCCGGCGGGAATATGAGGAAGCGGACCGTTCCATGGACAAGCAGATTGCTTATCTGGCCTCCAAATATGGCGCAGATATCCGCACGCTTCACTGCGGAGAAATGGACATCTCTTCTGCGGAATTACGCCGCATGATTGCCAGAGGCCAGTCCATAGAAGACTATGTACCGCGGGAGATCATTGAGTATATCAGCGCCCACGGTTTATATCAGGAGTTGGAACCATGAAAGATCTGATCTTAGAGTTAAGAAGTGATTTAAAGGGAAGATTAACTCCTTCCAGGTTTGAGCATACGGTCAGCGTATCATTTATCTGCACCGCATTGGCGATGCGCTATGGATATGATTTAAATAAAGCGGAGCTGGCCGGCCTGCTTCATGATTGTGCCAAGCCTTATGGAGATGATGAGATTATCAGAAAATGCAGGAAACAGAATCTTCCATTAACTGACGATGAATTAAAGGCTCCGGTAGTGCTCCATGCAAAATATGGGGCATGGCTGGCAGAGCATAAATACCGCATAAACGACGGAGAGATCATAAATGCCATCCGTTGGCATACCACCGGAAGACCGGAGATGTCAATATTGGAGAAAATCGTTTTTACCGCGGATTATATTGAACCCAGACGTGACAGGGCAATGAATCTGGCTCTTGTACGGTCTGTGGCTTTTGTAGACTTAGATGAGTGCGTTTATCAGATCCTTAAGGAATCCTTGGATTATCTGGAAGGAAAAGGCAATTTTGTGGACTCCATGTCAAAGCAGGCATATGCTTATTATAAGCAGGTTCACGAAAACAAGAAGGGAGAGCAAGGATGAATCAGTCAGTTGAGATGGTAAAAACCGCTTATGCAGCGTTAGCGGATAAGAAAGGGGAAGATATCAGAATCATTGATATCTGCAAAGTATCCGTAATGGCAGATTATTTTATTATTGCCAGCGGTACCAATGCAAATCAGGTTCAGGCCATGGTTGACAATGTAGAGGAAGAACTTGGAAAAAAGGGATTTGTCTGCAAACAGGTGGAAGGCTATCAGTCTGCCAACTGGATACTCATGGACTACGGCGATATCATTATCCATGTGTTTGACCGTGATAATCGTTTGTTCTATGATCTGGAAAGAATCTGGAGAGATGGAAAGACAATTGAAGCTGAGGATTTGGAAGCTTTATCATAAAAAGAGAATTTAATTGGGTAAAACGGCTTAACAGAACCTGTGAGCCGTTTTTTCGCTGTTATTTTATAGAAGCATGAAAAGTATGAAAATTATCAGCTTTTTTAAGAATCAGCATCCTCTTATTTAATATCTTAAAATAACGAATCAATAGATGACTTGTCCGGCCTGAAGTTTACATAATTATATTATGTAAACTTCAGGCCGGAACTATGTTACCCATCTGAAATCTTAATGAATTCCCAAACGGAACAAACCGATTACTTTACCCAGGATTTCCACATTGTCTACAATAATCGGGTCCATGGCATCATTCTCCGGCTGCAGGCGGTAATGTCCTTTTTCTTTAAAAAACCGTTTTACAGTTGCAGAATCTTCAACCAATGCCACCACGATTTCTCCGTTATTGGCTGTTGGACAGTGTTCAACAATAATCTGATCACCCTCGAGAATGCCTGCGTTGATCATGCTGTTTCCCTTAACTTTTAACATAAAGGTCTCGGCGTTTGGGAGAATGTCAGCGGGTATGGGATAATAGTTTTCAATGTTTTCCTCTGCATAAAGAGGCTGTCCGGCAGCTACGGTTCCAAGCAGCGGAACATTTACAACCTCCCGGCGTGTCAGCTGGAAACAATCGTCTATGATTTCGATGGTCCTGGGCTTGGTAGGATCTCTTCTTATGTATCCCTTTTCCTCAAGCGTTTCCAGGTGGGAGTGGACGGATGATGTTGATTTTAAACAGACGGCTTCGCAGATCTCCCTGACTGCCGGCGGATAGCCCTTCTTTAGAATCGTTTCCTTTATATATTCTAAAATCTCCTGCTGTTTTGGGGTAATTCTCTCTTGTGCCATAGTACGGCCTCCTCAATCCTTATTCATTAAGACTATAGTAACAATAGTAACATATGTTCGAAAAAAATGCAAACCTTTGTTCGAAAAAATGCAAAATCAATTGACAAACATATGTTCGTAGTGGTATGATGTGGACAGAAAAAGAACTTATGTTCTTATTGGGACTGTTTTAGAGGAGGTATACATATGATAAAGCAATTGATTGTACTGTCACTGGTCGTTTTGCTTGGTTCCCATTTTTTTGGCAATTCCATAATGAATGCCCTGGCCGGAGAGACGGAAGGGGCGGCTGCCGAGAAGTATTATACCAGCATTGAGATACAAAAGGGGGACAGCTTATGGAGCATTGCCGGAGCGTATTTGGAAAACAGCGGTATGACCACTGCCCAATATGTGAAAGAATTAAAGAATATAAACGGATTAAAGGAAGATACCATTCACAGCGGACAGTATCTGACTGTCATGTACTTTGCATTAGATTCTGATTCAGGAGTAAGGTAAATGAGGTAGCCAGGCAGCTGCTATTTTTAAATCCATTGATTTTATTGAAATTATACCTTAGAATAATAGAAGCACCGTCTGCTTAAGAGATGTTTTTAAACTCAGAATTATTCTTATAGTCAAAGGATTTAATATAATTATGAAGATAACTTTCGGAATTCTGGCTCATGTAGATGCCGGAAAAACCACTTTTTCAGAGCAGGTATTATACAGAGAAGGAGTAATCAGAGCTCTGGGCCGTGTTGATGCTAAAAACGCATGTATGGATCATGATGATATTGAAAGGGCGAGGGGAATAACTATATTTTCAGATATGGCCGGTTTCACTCATAATGATGATACCTATTACATGATTGATACTCCCGGTCATACGGATTTTTCGGCTGAGATGGAACGGGCCCTGGAGGTAATGGACTATGGGGTCTTAATGATTAACGGGACGGATGGAATTCAGGGTCATACCGAGGCCATCTGGAACCTTCTGGAGCGATATAATATTCCTGTTTTCATATTTATCAACAAACTTGATGTGATTTCGGCATCTTATGAAAGGGTCTTGTCTGAGGTTCGTGAACGTTTTTCAGCCAATATTCTGGATTTTAAAGACATCAGCCTTAAGAAGGGAAGTGAAGGCACCCTGACAGATGATATCATTGAGAATGTATCTGAATGGGATGAAACATTACTTGATAAATGGTTGAATGGGGCTATTACTTTTGAAGATCTGCGGCCTGCAGTGGTTTCTCAGATTAAAAACCGGCGTTTATTCCCCTGTTTTGGCGGCTGCGCTTTGAATGGAGAGGGAATAGAACCGTTTCTTGATTCCTTTTATTGTTTTACAGAAGCTTCCTATCCGGTCTCAGCTCCTTTTAGTGGGAGAGTGTTTAAGATCCGTTATGACGGTCATGGAGAGCGAATGACGTACTTGAAGATATTAAGCGGCTCTCTCAATGTCAGGGATTCCTTATCAACAGATGAGAAGGTACATCAGATAAGGGCTTTTCAAGGGGAACGTTTTACAGCCCTTCAGAAGGCTTCTGCAGGAGACGTGGTAGCCGTTACCGGGCTTCGGACTGCCAAAGCAGGCCAGGGACTTGGAGAATGCTGTGATACGGTGATGCCGGCACTTCAACCTGCCCTTCAGGCAAGGGTTCTGTACCCGCCTGAGGTTCCTGACCGGACAATCTTGCAGATGTTTTACATTCTGGAAGAGGAAGAGCCTGCGTTAAGTGTGGTATGGGAAGAGTCTTTGCGGCAGTTAAAAGTGAATATCATGGGGAAAATTCAGCTTGAAGTTTTGGAACAGGTTATTTTAGAAAGATTTCAGGTGAAGGTATCCTTTGGACAGCCTGAGATCATATATATGGAAACAATAGCGGAACAGGTTACAGGATACGGACACTTTGAGCCGCTCCGCCATTATGCGGAAGTAGCATTGAGAATAGAACCCGGTGAGAGAGGGAAGGGAATTTCATTTGAGAGTCAATGTCATGTGGACAGGCTTGGGATCAATTATCAGAATCTTGTACGTACTCATGTTTTTGAAACCATTCATAAAGGAGTTCTAACCGGATCTGAACTGACGGATGTTAAGATTATTCTGGTTGATGGCATTTCTCATATCAAGCATACTGAGGGAGGTGATTTCCGGGAGGCAGTATACCGGGCAATCCGTCAAGGGCTTATGAAGGCCAGAAGCCTCCTTCTGGAGCCTTATTACAGCTTTGCGATATCAATTCCGGATCCCTTAACAGGAAGGGTATTAAACGACATTACAAGGTATTCCGGCCGGTTCGAAGCCCCGGTTCCGGACGGTAGCGGGAGAACGGTAATAAGAGGTCTGGTCCCTGTTGCGTCTTTTATGAATTACGGAGAAGAGTTGATGATAATGACCGGTGGCAAGGGAAGTATATCCATGGTATTTTCTCATTACGATATATGTCATAATCAAGATGAGGTTCTAAATCATTATCAATATAATCCAAATGAGGATACTGATAATCCTTCCTGTTCCGTATTCTGTCAAAAGGGCACTTCCTTTGTAGTTAATTGGGATCGTGCGGAAGATTATATGCACACTCTTAGATAATTGTTATTTATTATTATTTTAATCTTAGCTTCCAGTTAAAGGATTATTGATAAAGATTCTGAAGTCTGAAACCCTATTTATAATAGGTATTAATGGGATTTTAACTTTAATTAAGCGGATGGTAATGTATAATAGAATTATTGATTCGGCTAGGCTGAACTAAAGTACCTGGGTAAAAAAAAGAGAGTGTGTTAGGCAAACAATTAAATGATGATAAATTGACAAAAGCACGGGATTCCGTGCTTTTTAAGTGATATTGGGTATCTGCTAAGTAGTTTAGCGAAGTTGCAAACAGCGAAGAAAATCCAACCACCATTATTTAATTATGATATCTCTTAACGTACTATAAATATAATTGATTCAACATTTTATTTCTTTTTAAAACACTGTGATAGAGGAGAAATAATAGATAATATTGAAAATCCATTAGAATAAGTTAATGGTTTTTAATATTGTGCAAAGAACTTGAGTTTCTCGAACTGCACCTTTATATTCTTTTAATCTTTTCATCAGGAAAAATTTCTGTTATACAAATCGAAAGCTTGACAATTGTCAGATTTATACTATACTATTAATTATATGTTATTTGAAACTCTGTGTGATTTTTTAAATAATAAATAAAATAAGTTTGTATTAAAGAAATAAATTCAAATTTAATTCTATGATAACTTATTTAAAACGCATTTTCTTTGAGAAATATATTTTGTTTTGACAATTTATATTTTGTTATGTTAAATCACATTGAAATTTAGGTAACAGGTTTTCATCATTGAATCATAAGATTTTAGATGATTGCCATAATATAATTATAAATCAAGGAGGCTTATAACTATGGAAAATACTGGAGTTATGAACGTTGAGTTAAGAAAAAGTACCAGAAAGGGTGACAATAATCAGTTAAAAAGAGAAGGATATTTACTGGGAAACATAGCTGGTAAAGGTGTTAATTCAATCTCAATAGCTGTTAAGAAAGATGTATTTAGAAGATCAATGAAAGAGTTTGGCCGGAATGGCATTTTTAAACTGGTTGTTCCTGATGGCGAGAGTTATACCGTAATGGCAAAAGAAATACACATTGAACCTGTTAAGAACGAAATCTCTCATTTGGATTTTCAAATGGTATCTTTTTCGGAAAAAGTCAAACAAGAAGTGGCTATAAAAATTACCGGAGCAGAACTTCTTGAGTCAAAAAGATTGTTGATTAACAGTACCATAGATTCAATTTTACTGGAGGGATTACCTCAGAATATTCCCGATGAAATAGTAATTGATGTTTCTAATATGGAGGCTGGTGAAAGTATTCAATTTAGTGATATTAAACTTCCGGAAGGACTTACCTCAACTATTGATCCGGAACAAAAAATGATAACAGTTGTTGGCTCTAAGATACGTGAAGCAGTTGAAGGTGAAGAAGAGGCCAAAAGCTAAGAGGAATAACGGCATTCACTTTTCGTATGAAAATATTATAAGAGTCTGATAATAAAGGTGAAAAAAGAAAGCTCTAATTTAGATATTAGATGCTTTCTTTTTTTATAACAAAAAAATTAAAAAGATAGATAGCAACTTCCCATTATATTTATATCAGGTCCTTACGAGCATGTGTCATGTCCTCTTACATAAGACACATGCTCGCAGACCATTCGCCAAAGCTTTCAAAGTTCCCCAAAAGACAAAAAGGAATCCGTCAGGGAAGCTTATACTCTGATAGCAAGTATTTTAAATGAAATGATAACGCCGCTTTTCAGCGGCGCGGTTTTTTTGAACAAAACAACCATTTTTAGTTTTTTACTTATGTGTTTTCACGCAATTTCACCTTATTTCTGGCGCTGCGCCGGCGTTCATCCTCCAAAGCAGCATAGTGTTTTTTTGTGGTATTGACATCCGAGTGTCCTAAAACATCTGCAACCAGATAGATGTCCCCGGTTTCCTTATACAGGCTTGTTCCATAGGTGCTGCGCAGTTTATGGGGTGTGATCTTTTTCAGTGGTGTTACGAGTTTAGAATATTTCTTTACCAGATTTTCGACGCTGCGGACTGCAAGCCTTTTCTTTTGAAGGGATAGGAAGAGAGCCTTTTCATGGCCTTCTTCGGGAATGACTAAACTGCGTTCTTCCAGATAATCAAGAAGAGCATCCTCCACTTCAGAACCAAAGTACACTGTAACTTCCTTTCCGCCCTTTCTGTGGATTCGGATCCCTCCATTTTTTAAGTCAATATCATCTATGTCCAGTCCAACACATTCCGATACCCGGATTCCAGTTCCCAGCATAAGAGTCAATAGGGCCAGGTCACGGATTTTGGTTTTCGCATGATAGGCTTTTTGCTTCTCTGTTAAAGCTTCCCCGCTTTCTACTTCATCAAGCAAGAGAGCAACCTCATCAATATCCAACCGGATAATATCCTTTTCATGTAACTTTGGAAGCTGCACCAGAGAAGCGGGATTTGTTTGAAGCCGTTCATTCCGGTAATAATAATTATAGAAGCTTTTCAGAGAGGAGATTTTTCGCATAATTCCCCGCTCTTTATTGGTTACTTCCTGATTTTTATCATTAAAACGGTATTTTAAATATTCCATATATTCTTCAATGTCCACGACCCGAAGTGCCTCCAGATGGTCCAATGTGATATCTTGAATGTGAAGTTTGCCGATAACAGGGTTTTCTTTAATTAGAAAATCAAAAAACACCCTTAGGTCGTAAGCATACGCAATCCGGGTCCGGGAAGAAGTACGGGGTTCAATCCCTCTGAAGAAATCCCCGCAGAAATTGGGAAGTTCTTTTACCAATTGGCGCAGGTGCTTTACATTTTCAATATCTTTTTGCTGATGGTAGGAGAGAGAAGAACTCATAATTGGGCCTCATTTCTTTATTTATTGGATTGATAAATGTTTTCTGAAAGACAAGTTATTTATATTTTCCTCATTAATTAGTTTTCCTTCTTTGGGATTAATAGTACGATCCTTTGGTAGAGGTGCTTAAAGAGCTTTGCGTACTTTGATATAAAGAAGAGTGAGGAATTGGAGTATATCAAAAACATAAAGAGAGAAAAGGTTGTTTTAAACGATAATATTAAATATGTAATTACAGTTTCCTTGTTCCCTCCGCAAACTATTCGTTAAACTAGGCTTTCGCGAATAGTTGGAAATCACTGCTTTATTTATAAAAACGCCCCGATATTCATAACTGAAAAAAAATCACTGCTGTTTTGTCAAAAAATACTTCCTTATCTAATTTTTTGTTAGAGAAAATACCTTCACAAATATCTGCGACAAAACCATTCCTGCCCAGTCTTTATAAGGGTTCCCGGACTTCCGAAGTTTTGTCGGTAATTTTTCGGTTTTTCAATACACTGTTTTGTTCAGAAAACCGAAAAACTATAATCATAGGGGTTTTGTCGTTTTTTCAATAGATACTACTATTCCTTTAGTATATCATATTGGCGTTATCCAGTCCAATTATATTATAAAAGGTGCATTTATACGTGGAAAAAATGCATCATTTTTTCCACGTATAGCCTCTCTTCCATTACAATAAGGACAATCTATTTCTTTGTTCACTCTATTATTTAAAGAATATTCTGCAGCCATTTCAGGCAAGAATTATGAACACATATAAACACTACTTTTACCATATCATTTGTCCTCTCAAAGTGTTAATAAACGGTCGCCTTTGATTTCTTCGGCACTCCAAGTAATTAACGAAAATTTGCCACCAGCATGTTTATCAACACGGTTAAGCCATTCAACCTCATTTGCCGCCTTTGCTGCCAACATGGGATTGGTGGTATCTGTGCCGTACAAGGATTGATTAATAATCCACCATTGAGCGGATATACCTGCCCGCTTCAAATCGTCCTCCAAACGCAATGCCTCATAAACAGGTGTTGCTTCGGGCAAAGTTACAATAAGAACTTCGGTTTCATCAGATTTCAGCCTTGGCAGAAGCTTCTGCACGGATTCCGGGATTTCACCTTTTGTTCGCTGGATTTCATGATTGTAACTTTGAGTGGATTCCAGCAAAAGAAGGGTATGACCAGTAGGCGCCGTATCAATCACCACTACCTGATCGTTGGCTTTATCAACTATTTCTGCAAAGGCACGAAACACAGCAATTTCCTGAGTGCAGGGAGAACGCAGATCTTCCTCAACATAGGCAATATCCCCATCGCTCATACCAGACGCACGAGCCTTACCTATTACTTCGGACTGGTACTTTTTCAGTTCTTCGGCCTCGTCTATATGGCTCATAGAAACGCCGCAGTTTTCGTCCAGTACAAATTTCAGATGTGCGGCGGGGTCGGTGGTTGTAAGATGAACTTTTTCTCCACGCTTTGCAAGGCCCAACGCCACAGCCGCGGCAACCGTAGTTTTTCCTACGCCACCTTTGCCCATAGTGAAAATAACGCGTTTACCGCTTGCTGCCAGTTCGTCGATCACATTATTCAATGTAGGAACATGAACGGCATTTAGCGTTTCGGTGTGTACAGTTACATGATCAGTATTCAGTAAGGCACGCACATTTTCCAGCCCTGTGACGTTATAGGCACGTAAGGGCACCATATGGAGCGGAAGCGTTTGCAAGCTTTCCGGCATAGCACTAAGCGCTGTCTGCTGTTTTTCATACAGGTTCAAAGATAGCGAATCACTATATTCAGTCAGTACACCATTGATAACCAGCATTTGATTGCGGACCCCTAGTGAGGAAAGCCCGCCAGAAGCCCGTGCTGCTTCTTTGAACGGTGATGTTTCGGGGCGTGTCATAAGAATTAATGTGGTCAGATTCCCGTCTACCAGAGTATCCACAGCCTGCTTGTAAATTGCTTTTTTACTCTCCAAGCCTGAAAGCTGGCCCAGACAGGACGCACCGTGAGTGCTCTCGCTGATAAAATCACTCCATGCTGACGGAAGCTGTAGCATACGTAGAGTGTGACCAGTGGGTGCGGTGTCAAAAATAATATGGTCATATTCCTTTTGTACCTTGCCGTCTGTGATAAAATTAGAAAATTCATTGAACGCTGCAATCTCGACAGTGCAGGAACCGGAAAGCTGTTCTTCCATGTTAGCGAGAACAGCGCCAGGAAGTTTGCCGCGATAAGGAGCAATGACACTTTCCCGATATTCAGCAGCGGCTTGTATTGGGTCGAGATTTGCCACAACCAAGTTAGGTACATCAGGAATCGGAGTCCCCTTGTTTGTTAGTTCCATTGAGAAGACATCCTGCAAATTAGAGGCTGGATCGGTACTAATTAGCAGCACCCGCTTTCCACTGTCTGCCAGGGATACAGCAGTGGCGCAGGCAACGCTGGTTTTACCAACGCCGCCTTTGCCAGTATAGAAAAGGTATTTTGTAAGTCTGATAGTACGAGGATCGAATAAATTCACTTTAGCAGCAACCCCCTTTACAGCAACAGCTATCGCTACTCTGCTCTTTTTCCACTGGTTTTCTCAGTAGATTGGCAGGAAGGCCCAACCACTCTGTAAATTCCGCATTTGTGGGGTATTTTCCAGCTAAGACGATTTTTCCGTCCATCAAGGTAACAGGCAGGCCGTCTGGCCCTTTGTCGTTGATGAAGTCATTCACGATCTTATTATGCACAAACTCCATAGGTGCACTGTTGAGATTAAAACGATCAACAGTTATGCCATGCTTTTTCAACGTATCGAGTACAGTGGAGATACGAAGCAGTTCTGGGTCAACCCCTACTCCGCAAAGTCCAGTCGAGCAGCACATAGCAGGTTCAAAAATTTGCATTGTTTTCATAAAGTTGTTACCTTCTTTCATTGAATTTATTTTAGAATCGCGTCCCGTGAAGATAACCCAGTTAGCAATCCATGTGACAAACAACCCTTTGTTTTTTTTTGACATAAAACTATATCTGTTTGTTTTTCAGATTTTATATAATTATGCTCCTGTCATATTGAATTTTTTCTATATAACGACAATTTTTTTATCGGTGCCAAATTTCCCCTAAGGAACATGACACCGACGGTGACAGTAACACATCTATTTATCACCACCTTTACGATGGCAAATGCAATCGGGGGATGAAGTGAATATTTCTCCTAACTGCTGATAAAAAGCTTTTAGGTGTTCATCATTCAATGAGTAATAAATCCATTTACCCTCCGGCCTTGCTTTCACTAAACCAGCGTCCATCAACACTTTCATATCATGGGATAGAGTTGGCTGGGTAATATGAAATTTCTCCAAAATACTACAGGCGCACAGCTCACCGCAAGAAAGCATATCAACTATTCGTAATCGTTTTGGATCGGACAAAGCCTTAAGGACTTTGGCATTCTGAATATATTTTTTTTCCATAGTACAACCTCATATAGAATATTTTCTATATATCATTGTATGCTGTAAGATTTGAAATGTCAATATAGTTTTATTTTTTTTTATAAAATGGTCTCTTCAAGTCGGAACTGGAGTGCTCACTCTGAATGGGCTCGTGATTCGTTACTGCTGTCTTGCCGACAAACCGGCTTGCACTCTTCAATTAAATTATTTAACAGCCAAAGTCGCCCAAAAGGTAGGAACACCATACTCATGAAGGACGCCTTTCCCATTCGTATCTTCATAAAGATCAAGCAGCATAAATCCTGTCTTTAACTGCCCGCGGATTTGCTCTTCAAGTGTGTGTGAAAACTGAATCCCAGAATCCTCTTTTTCTAATAATTTTAACAGTTCTGTGTCCTGCAAGGGATTAAACGGAAGTCGGTATTTCACTTTTTTTTCATGTTCTTCATCAAAAGTTCTTGTCATTTTTATAACTTAATTATGTATTCGATTTTCGTTATGTCCACATTCCATAAAATGCTCATAATATTTTTTAAAATCATCCCCATATGTTGCCGCTAAGTCAATATTATTGTCTTTATATATCATTACATCAAAATCACTGCATCCTTTACGCCCTTCTGCCATACCATAGAAAACAAAATGTTCTAGCAGTTTCTGTTCATTATTTCCTATCGTAGTCTGCAGATCTGAATTATTATTATAATAGAAGGTTGAGTCAAATACCAGCTTATAATCCTGAACATTTAAAGGTGACTCCTCTTTCTTTTCCGATGTTGAACTAGAGGTCTGCTTAGAAGAAGATGCCCCATTACCATTTTCATAAGGACACACTCCGTTTGGATGTAAATGGGCTGGCTGACCATGATGATAATGATAACTGCCCAAACCACTTTTGTTTTTATAATCGTGATGTCCGCCTTGGGAATCTGTCCGCCCTGAATGCGCCTGTGCAATTATAATGCAACCAGAATAACTTGTCTCCATAGACCCAATTATCAGAATTGCAGCAATAAACAAAGCAATCCGTTTAACCTTTTTTGCTAAAACTCTCAGCTTCCTACTTAAAACTTTTGAATTCATATACTACTTCCCCCGTTTCTATTTTTATAAATACATCATATCATAAGGTGGCATATATTACAAATTATAGAGGTAAAATATATGCAATTAACTTGCAGGAGAGCTTGCAATGTCTTAAAAGAAGTTTTTCCTATAAAGGTGTTCTTATCACTACAATTAAGTACATTCTACTCTTCCATCTCCCTGTCACTAACTGAACCATCCTGAAACTCATATTACATTTATAGCAATTCCAAGTAATAAACCGATTATAGATTAAAAGAATGCTATCTAAAATCCACATCTTTATTGATTTCAGAATATTCAGCAGCAATGAATTGATTTGTCAACAGGCCCTCTTTGAAACAGTCTCAAAAAGAAGCCGGCTGCTCTCCGGCTGAGTAAATTCAGCTATGGATCAACCGGCCCAAGTTATTAGCTTTTTACGCTTCTATTGAAGTAAACTCAAACTTCGTTACATCAAAAAGTCCCATATCTGTAATTTTAACCTCTGGGATAACCGGCAGAGACATAAAGGCAAGGGTCATTAAAGGTTCTACGCCCCAATTTACCTTAAAATCTTTATGTAGCATATTCTGAATGCGCTCAAGCTTCTCAGCGACCCATTCACCACCCTTATCTGACATCAGACCGCCAATTGGCAGAGGCATGCTTTCAATTGCTTTTCTGTCTTCCACCACAGTCGCACCGCCATTTATTCTCATAATCTCCTGAATCGCTGCCATGATTTCATCATTATTCACACCTACAGCTACGATGTTATGGGAATCATGAGCGATCGTTTGAGCGACGGCTCCTTTCTTGATTCCATATCCACGAAGAAGACCTACTGCTACATTACCGGTCATCTGATGCCGCTCTACAATTACAATTTTAACAATATCTTGATTTTCATCAAAGATAAAATCGCCGTCAGCAGTTAGTGCAACCTCTGCAGTTCCCATTTTTGTTACAATGCTGCCTTCTGCAATATCAATGATCTTAACGTTTGTGGACTTAGAGTTCAATTTGAGCTTTTCCATGGTCAAATCTTTTACATGGACACTACTGGCCACCTTATCAATTGGTGCACTTTTGTATTTCCCAAGATAAGTATTTTTCTCTGCTACCAGCTTTCCTTGGATAAATACTTTTTCTACAATAAATTCCTTCAGATTATTTATAAGAACAATGTCCCCTCTTAAGCCGGGAGCAATTGCTCCCCTGTCGGTAAGACCATAACATTCCGCAGGATTAATGGTAGCCATTTGAATGGCGGTTATTGGGTCAAGCCCCTCTTCTACACAAATCCGCAAATGGTCATCTAAATCACCTTTTTCAAATATATCCTTAGGTTGACGGTCATCAGAACATAGCAGACAACGCCGGCTGTTTGCTGCTGTTACCCCTTTTAGCAGGGGGCGCAGGTTGTGACAGGCAGAACCTTGTCTTAATTGAATATACATGCCTAAGTTAATTTTTTCAATCATTTCCTCAACAGTGGAACATTCATGATCTGTCTTAATGCCTGCCGCAACGTAAGCATTTAACTCATTACCAGAAAGCCCTGGTGCATGCCCATCAATGATTATATCTGCATTTTTAGCTACCGCTATTTTCTTTATGACTTCTTCATCATTGAAGATGACACCAGGAAAGTTCATTAATTCACCAAGGCCAAAGGCACCTTCATGATAAGTCAGTTTTTCAATGACATCACTGTCAATAATTGCGCCTGAATGCTCAAAGGCTGTGCAAGGAACACACGATGGTATTTGATTTTTTATATCTAAATCCGTACCTTTTGCAGCTTCAATCATATACTCAAATCCGTTAACTCCACAAACATTTACAATCTCATGAGGATCGGCAATAACAGTAGTTGTACCGTGAGGAACAAGCACACAGCCGAGGTTTTCTGGAGTTAAAAAGGTGGATTCAATATGCATATGACCTTCAATCAATCCCGGAATCGCATAAGAACCGTTAGCATCGACCTCTGTCTCACCTTCATAATCGCCAATACCAGCAATTAAACCGCCGCAAAGTGCGATGTTTTTCTCTAAAACAGCGCCCGTGTAGACGTTTACCACTTTACAATTTTTAATGACTAAGTCGGCATTTTTTCTGCCTGCAGCAACATCAATTAATAGATTTAGATATCTTCTTTTCATATAAGCACCCCTTTTCGTTACTTTACTCATTCTCCATTTACACATTTGACATAACTTACGATAAGCATCACCATAGGATTTGCCTTTGGATAAAAATCTTAACCCATGCTGAGATTGTATAGGAAGCCGTTCTAACTTAACAATATATCCTATGCTTTTTCTGCAGAGTCTAAATCAGTGTATTTTCCTCTTCAGGTAGAGTAAAAGTATTTATTCAATCAAGCCGCTCTAAAACCAGACCCTTATTGCGAGCATAAACAATTTACATTACAGTTACCCTTCGCTGCCAAATGCCGGTACTTTATAACCGCATTTTTCCAAAGTTGGAATTGTAACTTTCGTAGTCCAGAAACCAATAAATAGCCCTAAGCATAGTGTGGCTATAAAAGTAGAAGGTCCGACTAGAAAGCTTTCCATAAAAAGCACAAAAAAAGATTATAAAACATTTGAACAGGCATACTAACCAGGATCACATTAAATTTCAAGTAATCATGCCACATTCAAAAATTTTATAATCAATTATTTACGGTAATTGGTAGAAACGCCCAACCATATTATGGGCTTATATAAAATTCTCAACATAAGTTATAAAAATCATACATTGTTGATATTGTAAAATCAATAGGCAGTTTATATAATATATACTTATTATGTTTGTACATTATGCATATTCAAGTATGTGATCGGGGCTCGATTTATTATTTTGTCACCTTTTTGAAGTTATTTCGCATTCAAAAATATCTTTGAACACGAAATAACTTCAAAGGTTTTATATAAATGCGTAGAATATAATCGATACTTTACAGGCTCCGCCATCGGCCGTTTGACATTCCCGCCGCCTAAAACTTCTTTGACGCCCCAACAGAAGAAAGTGACCGCTGAATCCCGTCAAAATCCATTCCGCCGACCGCGTCAATCGTCGCTACTACTGCCCCCTCAACCAGCGGGCAATCCACCATCGCCACTTTCATGCCGTCCATCGTCTCCAGCACCATCTCGGTCGTCATTACCGCACTGCCCATATCCATCAGCACCAGCACTCCGTCATCCGAATACACCGACTGGATGGCTGCATGAATTTTCTCAAAACTCGTACCGAAACTGCCGTCATCCAACCCGCCGGCCGGTGCGATCCTGGCATCAGGTGCCATCATGGCGGTAAGCTCTACAACACTTTTTGCCAGACTCTCACTGTGCGAAACAATCACAATCCCAACCATTTTTCTTATCCTTTCTACCGGGCAATCACTTCAAGCATATAGGAAAATGACGTTGCACCGGGATCCTGATGCCCCAGCCCGCGTTCCCCCACATAACTGGCCCGTCCTTTGGTGGCGATCAAATCCTTGGTATGTTCCGTACCAGCCCAGGCCGCCCGCACACCGGCGTCAAGCATGTCCTTTGCCGAGGCGCCCGCAGCGTCAGCTTCCTCCATGGCTTTAAGAGCCGGAAGCATTGCATCCAGCATGGTTGCCTCTTCGGCAACCGCCTTGCCTCGCTGCATCACGGCGTCGGCGGCCGCCTTCATCATCTCCAGGAAATCCTTCTGATCCATCTCGTTTTTTCCTGCCAGTGCCATACCGGCCTTCATATAAGCCGAGCCGTAGAGCGGACCGGAGGCTCCGCCAACGGTGGAGACCAGGGTCATTCCGACTGTTTTTAAGATAGTTCCGATGTCTTTCCCTGCCAGCTCCGGAAGCTTCTTTTCAACCGCCTCAAAGCCACGGGCCAGATTAATGCCGTGATCGCTATCGCCAATGGGCTGATCCAGTTCAGTCAGCTCCTCTTTGTGCTCTTCCATGCTGAACCCGATCGCTCTGATAATCTCGATTACTTTACTACTGTCTACCATGCTGCATCACCTTTCCTTGTGTTTTATCGCCATGCCGGTGTATCGGCTGGGGCGTCTAAAAGCTCCTTCAACTGATCATCCAAACGGAGCAGCGAAATGGAAAAGCCCTGCATCTCAATAGAAGTCATATATTCACCGACAAAGGTTTTATACACATGAATATTCTTTTCTTTCAGGACATCTGCGACATGGTTATTGATGATAAACAGTTCCATCAGCGGTGTCGCTCCGGCGCCGTTGATCATAACTGCCACTTCACTGCCGGTGTAATCAATATCGGCAAGAATTTGCGTCAAAAGGAGATCCACAATCTCATCCGCCGGTTTCAGCGGTTCCCGGTGGGTTCCTGGCTCACCGTGGATGCCGATGCCGACTTCCATTTCATTATCCGCCAGTTCAAATCCGGGTTTTCCTGCTGCTGGCACTGTACACGGCTCAATCGCCGCACCCATGGTGCGGACCTGGTCAATTACCTTTTGTGCCACGGCCTGTACATCATTCAGGGAAGCACCCTGCTCAGCCATTGCACCGGCAATTTTATGCACAAAAACGGTGCCGGCCACGCCCCGGCGGCCAACCGTATACAGGCTGTCCTTAACGGCCACATCGTCGTTCGTCACCACGTATTTTACCTGAATGCCTTCCATTTCCGCCATTTCGGCAGCCATCTCGAAGTTCATTACATCGCCGGTATAGTTTTTGACTACCATTAACACACCGGCATCCGTAGCGATTGCCTTAATACCTTCATAGATCTGATCAGGAGTAGGCGAGGTAAAGACCGCTCCGGCAACTGCCGCATCCAGCATACCCTTGCCCACAAAACCGCCGTGAGCTGGTTCATGACCGCTGCCGCCGCCGCTGATTAATGCAACCTTGCCTTCTTTCTTATGGGCACGCACTACCACATTACCGCAGTCCAGCTTCTTCAGATACTGAGGATATGCCTTTACCATTCCCAGGATCATCTGTTCCTCAACCAGTGCCGCATCATTGATGAATTTTTTCATTATAAAACCCCCTTTTTATGATGTTCCGACAAACGTTTCAGAGACTCCTATAATAAGAAGTCTCTGAAATTTAACAAATCTTCATCTTTACTCATCCAGACAGTTCATATCATTGAGTCCGCAGGTTTTGTCGTCCTCTTCTCCCAGACAGTTCATGTCATTGAGCCCGCAGGTGTTTACATCTTCTTCACCGACACAGTTCATGTCATTGAGTCCGCAGGTTGTGTCTTTGTCTTCCGTCACACCATTCATATTGGTGAGATCCAGTTTCTTTTTCTTCATGGATTGCCCTCCTTTCTTGGCTTTCACGCATCTTTTGCGGCGACAATATCAATTCCAGTTCCAGCAGCAACCACAACAATATAAATTTCGGTTGCAATAGCAATTATTCTCCATTCAACTTAATTTATTCCATTTCACCGGGTACTATGACAGCCGTTTGCGGTGCTGGACCCGTTTGCCGCCAATTGTATCTTATTGCCAGGGAATCGCACCATACAGAAGCACCGCTGCAATTGCCCCGATAATAGGACCGATAATGACAACCGGTGCATAACCCCAGTTGGAATCGCCCTTATCCTTGATCGGCAGAACCGCATGGGCCAGACGGGGACCCAAGTCACGGGCCGGATTGATGGCATAACCGGTCAGACCGCCTAAGGACATACCGATGGATACGATGATTCCGAAGACCAGGAGGTTACTCACTCCAGCGGGAACCGCACCTGCCTGAGAAAGCCCTTTAATTGCAAATACCAGGACAAACGTTCCCACCGCTTCACTTAAAATATTGCGTCCCGTGTTCGGAACAGCAGGTCCGGTTGAGAATACCCCCAGCTTTGTGGCTGCAGAATCCGTAGCGTCGAACTGATCCTTAAACAGGAGGTAAACCAGACAGCCGCCCAAAAATGCACCGGCAAACTGTGCGATGACATAACCAGGAACCAGGTTCCAGGCGAGGCTGCCGTCGACCGCCAGCGCGATCGTCAGTGCCGGGTTAAAGTGTGCTCCTGAAGCGCCTCCGAAGATAAATGCAGGAAGCATAACAGCAAGACCCCAGGCAAAGGTAATCTGAATGGAGCCTGCCCCTTTCATACCCGATTTGTTTAAAGTCACATTGGCTACAACTCCATCACCCAGCAATATCAATAAAAAAGTTCCAATAAACTCAGCAATATAAGCTAACATTGTAGTACCCCCTTTTTCTATTATGGGTTCATATGAAACATCCCCGGTGTGTCAATTTAGTCTTCCTTAGACCAGCCATAAGCATATTTAACTGCCTTATTCCAACCGCGGATCCTCTTCGTTCTCTGCTCTTCCCCGATTTCAGGCTGGAACTGTCTGTCGATTGCCCAGTTCTTGACCACATCTTCCTTGGTGGCCCAGTAGCCAACTGCCAGACCCGCCAGATAAGCGGCTCCCATCGCCGTTGTCTCCACACACTGCGGACGGTGGACCGGGGCGTTGATAATATCAGCCTGAGTCTGCATCAGATAGTTGTTGGCACTGGCACCGCCGTCGACTTTAAGAGCAGCTAGCGCAATCCCGGAATCCGCTTTCATCGCCTGCAGGACATCATTGACCTGATAGCAGAGTGAATCCAGAGTGGACCGGATAATATGATATTTATTGACACCGCGGGTCAGGCCCACAATCGTTCCCCGTGCATACTGATCCCAGTGAGGTGCTCCCAGACCGGTAAATGCCGGTACTACGTAACAGCCGTTGGTATCTTTTACTTTCCTTGCCATATATTCGGAATCAGGTGCAGAGTCAATGATTTTCAGCTCGTCACGCAGCCACTGAATAGCCGCACCGGCCACGAATATGGAACCTTCCAGAGCATAATTGACTTTGCCATCTAAGCCCCAGGCAATGGTAGTAACCAGCCCATTCTTTGAGAAGACAGGCTTCTCTCCGGTATTCATCAGCATGAAGCATCCGGTTCCGTATGTATTCTTTGCCTCTCCCGGATTGTAACAGGTCTGGCCGAATAGTGCAGCCTGCTGGTCTCCTGCCGCACCGCCGATCGGAATCACACCGCCCAGGAATTGGGGCTCTGTCTCTCCATATACGCAGCTTGACGGTTTGGCTTCCGGAAGCATACATTTTGGAATGTTCAGTTCCGCCAGAATTTCCTCGTCCCATTCCAGGGTATTGATATTAAACAGCATGGTCCGGGACGCGTTGGAGTAATCGGTGACATGCACGGCCCCCTTGGTCAGCTTCCAGATCAGCCAGGTTTCCACGGTACCAAACAGAAGCTCGCCTCTTTCTGCACGCTCCCTGGCACCTTCCACTTCATCCAGGATCCATTTCAGCTTGGTTCCGGAAAAATATGCGTCGATTACCAGACCGGTCTTGGCACGGAATGAGTCAACCAGACCCTTTTCTTTTAAGGAGTCACAATATTCTGAAGTTCTCCGGCATTGCCATACGATTGCGTGATATACCGGCTCACCGGTCTTCTTATCCCATACAATCGTAGTTTCACGCTGGTTTGTAATACCGATTGCCGCAATATCTTCGGCCCCCGCACCGATCTTTGACATTGCTTCTACCGCAACGCCCAACTGGGTGGACCAAATCTCATTCGCATCGTGCTCAACCCAGCCGGGTTTCGGGAAGTACTGTGTAAATTCCTTCTGAGCAACACTGCACATCTCTCCCTTTTCATTGAAGAGAATACAGCGATTACTTGTTGTCCCCGCATCCAATGCCATTACATACTTTGCCATAAAAGACCTCCTTTAACAATTTGGTTAATATTTGCCTTTATTGTACCAACTATTCTCTCCGGAAAGAACAGTATAGTTACCCCATGTATTGCAGTTAAAGCTTCCACACATCCTGGTTTGTGGATGATACCGAGATGGCCCCCGCCAACAGTGCGGCCATCACATCCTCCTTCTCCGAGATCAGCCCTCCGGCAATCACCGGAACCTTCACGAGATGGCTGACCCGCCGGATCATCTTTGGCATCAGCCCCGGCAGAATCTCGATGATATCCGGTCGTACCTGACTCACCTGTTTTTCAATATTCTCAAACGCCATTGAGTCCAGGATAAAAACTCTCAGCGTCGTGTACAGCGACAGCTCCTTGGCACGCTTAATCATTGCCGGCCTGGTCGAAATGATTCCGTCCACTTCCGTATAATTTTTGATATAATCCACAGCAATTTCCTTGCTGCTGAGCCCCGCAATCAGATCGATATGTACCATTACAACCTTGCCTGACTGCTTGATCTCTTTTACAATAGAATCTATATTGCAGATATCGCCAAACAGAACAAAAACTACTTTTACATCTTCCGCCTCGCAGCAGGCCTTTAGGCCCTCCATATCCTTAACGGCTGCGATCACCGGGCTTGCCTCAATCAGGTCGTATAATTTCTGATCCATGGAATCTCCTTTTCCTGCATACAATGTGCCCCTAGAAAAAAAGAGCATAGAATATAAACAACATTTCTGTTGTTATCCCATGCTCTCCGTCATCTCTGCACAATGTATTAACCTTAATTCAATATAGCACATTGCACACGAATTTTCAATAGCTTCGATTTAATTGTGATGATTTGCACATATTTTCAACGTATTTGTTGTTTTGGTTTATTAAGTTTTCACAAATATTTATAAAAATTTCATACTTCAACAGTTAAAATTTTAACAAATTAACAATTTCCTCAATCGTTTTACTTCCCATATAAGTATCACGGTCATTGGTGATCATCATAGGCACTCTTGAAATGTTGAATTTTTCCACCAGCTCCGGGTAAAGAGCCGCGTCAATCATTTCGGCCTCAATGCCTGGGTTTAAAATAGCGATTTGCTGACATGCCGCTACCACTGCCGGGCAGTGATGGCATGACAGGGACACACAGATCTTGATATTCGCTTTTTTCTTCAACTTACCAATGCGTTTTTTTAACTTTTCCGGTACTTCCTGACCGCCTCCCGACAGATTCAGGACAGCAAGAACAAAGGAGTTGATCTCCTTTCCCCCGGGCACCCCGTGAAAGGTTATCCGCCGGTATTCGCCGTCCTTGTAAAGCCCGGTTACCGGCAGATAAGCCGTATCGAGCTCAGGAACCTGGGCGGCTGCCTCCGCTGGGGTGTAGAGTTCCACACGTAACTGCTCCCCCAGCTCCGAAATAACATGCAGAAATGATGCCATCTCGGAATCCTTTTCCTGTTCCATATCAACCACAGCCTTTAGCACTACCGGTTCCGGCATCTTGGAAAAAATGCCGTTTAGCTGCTCCCTTAACGCTTCGTCGATCAGGCTGCTTGTCTTTGGTATCCTTGACAAATCAATCATTTGAATTCCTCCTGTCAGGTTTCGCCTGCGGTACATTTGCTGTACCGTGATATAGTAGCAGTTTCATCATACCATATCAGCGAAAGATTGGCTATAAAGCTTTATTATTGTTTAATGCTCCTTATCAATATGCAAAATTGTATTTAGCAGTACATTAGCCCCTTTTAAGCAGTTTTCTACTGGAGTATATTCGATCTCACAATGACTATGGCCTCCTACACTTGGCACAAATATCATGGTAGTGGGAACCATATCTATAGCAAACTGCGCATCATGGCCAGGGCCGCTGTAGATTCTCCGATTGGAATAGCCGCATTCCTGTGCGCTCATTTCTACATAATCAACCAGTTCGGCAGTAAAGCTTACGGTCTTACGTGACCATGCTTCCTCATAGCTCACTTTGCATTGCTCCACAACGCTTGGAATTTTTTTAATTACTGCAAGTACCTGCCTGATCACTTCAGGATCCTGATGTCTTGCATCCAGGGTGATTTTTACTTCATCCGGTATTATGGTATGAATGTTCGGATGGGCAGAAATCTTTCCTGTGGTATAAACCAGTTTGCCATCTAACTGGTCCAGCTCATCATGGAGATATTGAATGGTTTTTACTGCTGCATAAAGAGCATCCTTACGGTATTTCATAGGCGTTGTTCCGGCGTGGCCTGCCTGTCCGGTAAAAGTAAATTCGTAATTGATCATGCCGCAGACACCTTCTACCACTCCAATATCTACCCCTTCTGCTTCCAGTACCGGGCCCTGTTCAATATGCAGTTCCACCAAAGCCTTTGTTTTAGACGGATCCAGCCGGTTTTCTTCCCTTCCTTTAAAACCGCTTTTTTCCAAAGCCTCTCCGAACGTATATCCTGGAATGTCTTTTGCCTGTGAAGCCAGCATGGTTTCCTTGTCAAATTTTCCGCAAATAACACCGGAAGACATCATTGCCGGTTCAAATCTGGCTCCTTCTTCGTTGGTCCATACAATAACCGTAATTGGATGCCTGTGAGGTATTTTTTCTTTTACTATGGTTTCTGCCACTTCCATTGCGGTTAAAACACCCAGAATCCCATCATAATTTCCGCCCTGCCGTACGGAATCCATATGAGAACCTGAGACTATGGCAGGCAAATCTTCTGTTCCGTCAATGGTTGCATATATATTTGCCATATCGTCTGTTGCAATGGAGGCACCAATTGCCTCCATGCGCTTTACGAATTCTTTTCTTGCGGCTAAGGCTTCTTCCGATAAGGAAAATCTGGTAATTCCACCCCTTCCCGTATTTCCAAACCGGCTGAAAGTTTTAATCTTATCTTCCATTCTTTCATAATTGCACTGAATCATGTTACCTACCTCCTTTTATGAACAACACATACAAGATTACCTTTTTAAAGGATTTGCTGATTTTATGCTGTCAAAAGAAGTATAACATATTTATAGACAATTTTGAACATGTTATACTTCATAGATTTTATGCCCTAAATTGAAAAAGTAAATTCCACTCTATTGATCCATACTGGAATTTAGTCTTGCACAAGTAGAATTTAATCTTTCATATGAAAGAATAGCTATCCATTTCTGTCTTGAACACCCTGTACCGAAAGGCAGATTACCTGTCAAGGGCTTGCCCCCTTGACGGGGATATCTGGTCTTACGGTATCATTTCTCATAAACAGAAAGAATAAGCTCCATTACTATGGAATTTACTTCTGCATAGGCCAAGAATGCCTATAAAAAACGCTTGACACAATATAAAGTTTTTTCAGAATAAACCACTCTATATGTTCCAAATAGTGAATTGAGTTTTCCTAACAAATTCGATAAATTCTAGGAATTATAAAGGTGCGGTAGAATTTAATCTTGCACTGGAATTTACTTTTTCAAGTCAGCATAGATTTTATGCAACTATATGGAATGTAATCTTTTGCTTCATTCTCTTTCAAAACATTAAATATTATTTTAGTCTGAGATATTATTATAACGATTAAGTTTTATAGAATTGTTATTTTCATGCGGTTGACTAAGCAACAACTTTACTGGTATAATTGAGTTGTTGCTTTGGATATCTGATCTGACATTATAATCCATCATCATATCTTGAATTTATAAATAACCAGTAACGTTTCATTTTCCAGCAAGCAAGGCCCGTTGCAGGCTGCCTGGCGGATAAAACCACAGGTTTGTTGGAAGACCTTGGAAGATGTATTGTCCAATCATCCCATGTAAGAACTTTTAAAATAAAATTTGAATAAACTTCTGATAGTTTCGTAAAAGTAGAGAAGCTTTCGTTTTTCGTTGCAAAAATCTCCATAAGAAGTTTGTTTTTTATGGAGTGAATAAAATATGTAAGGAGAGGTTAAATGGGAAAAAGCAAAAAGCGGCAGGTATCAATTGAAAGAGCAGAGGAATTAAAGGGGAGAATTGAAGATTTTTTAGAAGCCCGCAAGGGGATTCCAAAGGGAATGGACCTGGAGAAAGAATTCATTAAGAGGAAAGCCAAAATATTAGAGGTACTGGATGCCACAGAAGAAAACTGGAATGATTATCAGTGGCAGTTAACCCATAAGATAACGGATGTTGAGACCTTAAGTAAAATCGTTTTCTTAAGTGAAACAGAAAAAATGCGCATTAAAAAGGTTGAGAAGAAGTTCAGGTGGGCGGTTTCTCCCTATTATTTAAGTCTGGCAGATCCGGATGACAGGTATGATCCCATACGGTTATTATCAATTCCAACCTATAAAGAATTGGAGGATTCCTGCACGGATCTCGATCCTATGGGTGAGGAATTTACAAATCCGGCGGGCTGCATTACAAGACGGTATCCGGACCGGCTGATTATTAATGTGACCAATGAGTGTGCCATGTATTGCAGGCACTGTCAGAGAAGAAGGAATATCGGTGAAGAGGATGTCCATAGATCCCGTAATATGATCCAGGAGTCTATTGATTATATAAGGGAAAATGAAGAAATCAGGGATGTGCTGATCACTGGCGGGGACGCCCTGTGCCTTTCTGATGAGGACCTTGAGTGGCTGATAAAGCAGCTGAAAGAGATACCCCATATTGACTATATCCGCCTGGGTACCAGATGCCTGGTAACCATGCCTCAAAGGATAACGGATCAATTATGCTCCATGCTGAAAAAATATCATCCGATTTATATAAACACTCATTTCAATCATCCCATAGAAATTACGAAAGAGTCAAAAGCGGCATGTGAAAAACTGGCTGATTCCGGGATCGTTCTGGGAAATCAGGCCGTGCTGCTAAATGGAATTAATAATGATAAGTACATCATGCGGGTACTTAATCATGAGCTGCTCAAATGCAGAGTAAGACCTTATTACATCTTTCATGCAAAACATGTTCAGGGAACTGCTCATTTTAATACATCCATTGAAGACGGTATAGAGATCATGGAATATTTACGAGGCTATACTTCAGGCATGGCCATTCCTACATTTATAGTAAACGCTCCCAAGGGATTGGGGAAAACTCCTATCTTCCCCAATTACATTGTATCCCGGGGGCCAGGCTATGTTCAGCTGAGAACCTGGGAAGGAAATATCGTTAAATACGAAGATCATGAAACAAAGGATATCAGGAGTTATCTTGAATCCTGATGAAATTCCCGTCGCACTGGCAGTCATTCTGAGCGGAATTATATAGAAAAAAAGCATAGATTGAACATTGGACAAGATGGCTGACTTTGTTAGTTTCTTGTTTGGTGTTCAATCTATGCTTTTTAGAAAGTTATCATTGCTATTTCATCAATGAGCTTTTTTTCCTATGCTCCGGGACCGATCTCTCCGCCGGCTCCAGGGCCTTCCTGTACTTCCGGAATTTCCACGGTTTCTTTTTCCGGTTTTGTTTCCTTTTCTGTTTCTTTCTCCGGCTTCTTCTCTTCCTTGGTTTCCTTTATATTAGCCCCAGGTCCAATCAGGCTTCCGTCATCGTTGGTGGGAGCTACTGTACTCTCCTGCTCTGTTGTTTCAGGAACTGTTTCTTTCGTATTTTCTGCTGTAGTTTCTTTCACGCTTTCCTCTGTGGGAGCCTCCGTTTGTACAGGAGCGGTATTTTTTGAAGAAGAACTT
This sequence comes from Lacrimispora sp. BS-2, assembly GCF_040207125.1. Lineage (NCBI taxonomy): Bacteria > Bacillati > Bacillota > Clostridia > Lachnospirales > Lachnospiraceae > Lacrimispora > Lacrimispora cavernae. The sequence continues at coordinate 1,432,546 of NZ_CP157940.1, read as the reverse complement.
TCCTTTTTCTTACCGCCTGAACTTCCCCCGGCCGGAGCATTCTTTCCAGGCTCCTTAAGACCGCTTTCCTGGGCGATCTTGTCGCTGATCTTCTTTACCGTTGAAGACGGAGTATAATCCTCCTGATTATAAAGGAACTGGTGGAGCTGGATGACGTTGCTCTCCAATGTAGTGGGGATAACACAATCCATTCTTCCGATCTTCATGGTAGTACGTGAAAATGGGAAACCGCCTGTTTCTCCTATGTGGTATTTATTGATTCCTTTGGCAATGGACAGAACATCATTCATGCCAATGCTGGTGGATATCTGTGGGAATACGGTAGAAACCAGGGTGCTTAGTGTACTAAAATCAGCCTTTTTCGCTTTTTCCATTGCAAGACTTATTACCTTGCGCTGCCGCTCTGTCCGGTTAAAATCCGTATCCATGAGACGGAGTCTGGCATAGGCCACAGCTTGTACCCCATCCAAATGGTTCATACCGGCTTTTTTTAACTGATAAGAACCGATTCCGGTGGAATTAACGGTCTCAGTTATAAAACCGTTGATGTAGGCAAATTCTGAATCCGTAATTTCCAGATCCACCCCGCCTAAAATGTTAATGGCATCAGCAACGGCCTTCCAGTTAAATGTGGCGTAATCATCTATGTTAAGATCCAGATTCTCATTTAATGCGTCTACTGCTTGTTTATGGCCGCCTTTAAAATAAGCCTCGTTAATCTTGTGATAGGTTCCTTTGCTGTTGATCTTTAAATATGTATCCCTGTAAACAGATACCAGTTTTATTTCGCCGGTAGCTTTATCAATGTTGCAGATCATTTCCACGTCAGATAGGGAGCCCTTTTCCAGACTGCCATCTCTCGCATCCACGCCAAAAATAGCAATGGTCCAAAATCCTTTCTGATGGGTACGCTGTTTCAATATAAAAAACCCGGCCAGCAGCACCAGTGCTAAAATTACAAGCTCCGTAAGTACCACTCTCTGCTTGTGTTTGCGCTTCCGCTTTTTACTTGCCTTCCGGTTGGCGTTATTTTGCGGCCCGTTATAACGGACACGCGGATTCCTTCCATCACCTGTACTATAATAAGTCCTGTCCCCTTTTGCCGTATGCGCTCCGTGCTTTTTTTCTGCCGGGCGCGCCCTGTCAGCACTCCCCGCTTTTCTGCTGCCCTCCCGCTTTTTGCGGGCCCGCATGCGGTCTAATTCATCCTCATAATCCATGACCGAATAATCAATCCTTTCCAATATTTTCTTTGGCAGATCCTATCTATTCTATCAGAAACCAGGCTGTAATTTCTTGCTTTTCTCTTAATTTTATCAGTCAATCAGCTTTCTGCAGTAAGGCCAGTTTGCATCCATTGTTGTAACCGTTACATTATTGACCAATGCGCTGGATTCGTGGATCACCGTCATATTTCCGTTGCTCTCCCAACAGAGAAACATGACCACATGGGCGTCATCTCCTGTCTTTAAGAGAATATCGCCTGACTGTAAGTCATTTTTCTGGATAGGGGTTCCGCAGGAAATCAGACCTCCTGTACTCTCACAGGACAAACGCTTACTGAGAGCGGACCAGTATACCCAGCTGATCCAGCCGGAGCAGTCCAGCCCCTTCATGGAACGGCCTTTTTCATCCGGTGATACCAGGGACCCGAAATTGTTTTTTTCATAGCCTGCAGATGATGGCTTGCCGCCCCAGTAGTAAGGAACTCTTCCTACGGAGGACAAGGCATAATGGATCAGTTTTTTCCGGTCTTCTGAAAGATTTTCAGGAAGGCGGCTCATATAATTGTTAATTTCCTCATAGGAAAGGGGATTGGTGATAAATGAAGGGGAAAGGGTTAAGCCGTAGCATTCTGACCAGTCCTGTTTTGCCAGATCAGAGGCATAGGTTTTGTTCTCCTCCGTCCAACCCTGCCAGAGGCCCTCTTCTTTTGGCTCATTTCCAACGGCATCAAGGGCAAATAAGCCCTTCTTTGGGTCTGAAAGTCCTGCAATCACCGCTTTCACGTGAAGATCCACGTGTCCGGGACAGACGGAAGGCAAAGCTGCTTCTGTTTCTGCCGGAGCTTCCGTTTCTGGTTGTGCTGCTGCCGCTGCGGCTTCCCTAAGTGCGATACCAGGTCCGATTTCCTTTGAAGGAAGGAGAGCCTCCGCATTGCCTGTGGCACTTTCTCCGGCGGCAGAAGATTCCGGAACAACCGCCGTTTCTGCCTGGGCCGGTGTGGCTGTCCGTTCCAGCTGGGGGACGGCTGCTTTCCCTTCCAGGGTACCGCCGCAATCATAGACCTCACTGATGGAATACTGGAAGCTGTGAGAGCTTTCCCACAGCTTAAGGGCATAACTTAAAAAAGCATCGTAATCCTCCGGTGCACTATAATAAAAATATGTATTGGCCATTGCCATGATTTCCTGGATATTGGACTGAGGGGAGATCATGTTCCCTTTTTCATCATAAAAGGCAATATCAATCTTATTGAAGGAAAGCCCTTTTAATGGAGCTGTTGGAATTCCAAGGCTTGATGCGGCCTGTTCAGGGCTTTTACTGGCCAGCTGGTAAATGGAAGCCAGCCAATCCGAATCCTTGCGGGAAAGGGCTTCCGCTGCTTCTGCTCCCAGGCTTTTTTCCTGGCTGTCGCCTTCTCCATAAATAAATGCAAGATTAAATGTGGAAAGGGAAGGAACAAAAGGAGCAGGTTCCTCTGCTGCTTCCTCGGGGATTTCCTCTTTTACTTCGGCTTTTGCCAGAAAGGTGGTTTCTGCTGCCGGTATGATATTAAGTCTATCGTAGGGTGAAGTATAAGATTGGGAATATGTGCAAAGGCACACACTCATAAGAGCCATAAACATGGCGGCTGATATCTGTACTTTGACCGTTTTTTTCAAATTCATCTGCTATCGTTCCCGTAATTTTTTTCTAGAATAGAACTATAGCATAGTCCGAGACCAAAATACAGAAAAAAAGATTTAATAGTTTATTAAGATTGGTGAAAGGGTCAATAGACTGTGGCTGCATCAGAAAGAATTAAGGCATCAATGGCAGCAGCAACTCCATCCTCATCGTTATTTCTGGTTATGAGGCGTGCTCTGCGTTTTATTATTTCCGAGGCATTGCCCATGGCAATGGTATACCCTAACGGAAGGGTGAGCATGGATAAGTCGTTTTCACTGTCTCCAATGGCAAGGATTTCCCTGGGACGGATGTTGGCGCTTGCCGCATAATCCATAAGGACTGATCCCTTTTGCGCCCTTATGTGAGTCAGTTCCAGATTGGAGGGGGCCGATGAAGCAATTGAAATTCCTTCTTCTTTTTCCAGAGCACAGCGAATCTGCTTTAAGACTTCCGGGTTTTCATGGACAACAGACATTTTATAAATCTCCCAGGAGGATCTAAGAAGCACTTCTTCTGTTGTAAAGCGAAACCGCGCTGCAATGGTCTCGTAGGTATGCTCATCGGAAACCATAGGAAGAAAAATCTTATCCTCAAAGCTTTTCCGAAAGTCTTCCGTGGTGGAGGTGGTGTAACTTCCCTCTTCTGTCATAAAGTCATAAAGAACGGAAAACGGGCGGCAAATGTTGAGAATACGGTTTACCTGTTTTTTTAACAGCGGCTGCTTTCTCAGTTGTATTCCAAAGCTGTTAAAAACGGCAGCGCCGTTCATGCAAATGATATCACAGGAAATTCCGGCTTCTTTTAAGGGGGAAAAAGCATCCTCAAAGTTTCTGCCTGTGCAGACTACAAAACCGATGTTTTTCCGCCTGAGAGCCTCAATGGCGGCAATATTTAAGGCGGAAATCTTTCCATACCGGTTTAGAAGAGTTCCATCCATGTCAGATGCGACTAATCGTATCATATGATCTTCCTTTCTTATCTATAATTTCTTTTGCAATATCAGGATAATTGGTAATTATGGCATCAATCTCCTGCTCTGCAAGGTATTTCATCATGTTTTTGTCATCCACGGTCCAGACATGGAGCAGAAGCTTTCTTTTTTTTGCGCTCTTGATCAGTTTTTTAGACCGGAGGAGGTTGAGAGACGGATGAAGTGCATCTGCCCCCAGTAATTTTGCGTATCCGGTAACGTTAATAAAACCGTCTGAAATAAGAAGGCCGGTTAATGCATTGGGATTTAGTTTCTTTACCTTCACAATGCTGGGGGGATGGAAGGAGGAATAGATGACCCGTTCCTCTAACCCGGCATTTTTAACCTGCTTTAATACTTCCTTCTCAATTCCTCTGTAACGGAAGTTCCCTGTTTTCAGTTCGATATTAACAGTAAGATCAAAAGGCTTTACAAGCTCCAATACTTCTGTCAGTTCTGGAATGGCTGAGCTGCCAAATTCCGGCCGGATTTTGCTGCAATGAAACCTTTTCAGTTCTTCCATGGTGAAGTCTTTTACATAACCGGTGCCGTCGCAGGTGCGGTCAATGGTCTCATCGTGTATGACAGCCAGCTTCCCATCTTTTGTCATTTGTATGTCCAGTTCTATTCCGTCTGCTTTCTGCCTGATGGCCAGTTCAAAAGCCTCCAGCGTATTTTCCGGCGCATAAGCGGAAGCGCCTCTGTGAGCCCAAACTTTTGTTCTCATCTGTCAATATCCTTTCGAAATAAATCCAGCCGTTAATAAGATTATAGTCTTCAATGGACTTATTGATGCTCATGTTTTCGAACTCTGTTTCCACGATCTGCCTTGCTTCAGGGAATACGCTGAGAAGAGCTCCTGCGGACTGAGGTGTGGAATCATAACCTTTCTGCATATCATAAATTCATTTTATAGAATTGATGTAAAATGAAAAAGGTACTTTTCGTAAAATGAATGTAAATCATGGTATTGACGCACAAACGATCAAAGGCTATAATAAACTAGATTTATGAAGGAGGCATAAATAACAATAGCAAAGCTAAGCGCCATGTACCTGTTGATACGATCGTGAACATTTTTCCCAGGAAAATGGTATCAAGGGTTGACGAGGTGAAGGGTTATCGAATTTTCGGCGGATGCCCTTCCATGCCCCTCCGGGCGTGTATCCTACGTGAAATATGCGGGTAACTGCAAAACAAACGCGTTGGAACCGGAGATATAACAGAATGTGATAAAAGCTGCCGTTTTTAAAATTTGGAGCCAGACAGCTTGTTTTTTGTTTGCCATTTTTAAGAATAAGTGCAGATATAAAATGAAAATTTAAGGAGATTGCAAAATTATGTGCGGAATTATTGGATATACAGGACCATTGGACTCTAAAAGAATATTACTGGAGGGATTATCCCAGCTGGAATACCGGGGATATGACAGCGCAGGCATTGCTCTTTTTATGGAGAATTCCCATACCCGTCTGATCAGACATACAGGAAAAGTATCTAATTTAAAGGCAGAATGCAAAGGAATCACAGAGGTGTCACATTGTGGTCTTGGACATACCAGGTGGGCGACCCATGGAGGTGTGACGACCCAGAATACCCATCCCCATCAGGCCGGACGGATCACCCTGGTTCATAATGGCATTATAGAAAATTATCATCAGCTTACCCTGGATTTTCATCTGGAGGGCAAGCTTCGCTCTGAAACAGACAGCGAGGTGGCTGCCTGGGTATTGGAAAGCATTTATCAGGGAGATCCTGTGGAAGCTATTTCAAAATTTACCGCCTATTTAAAGGGTTCCTACAGCTTTTGTGTGATGTTTGAGGATCATCCCGGTGAAATTTATGCAATCCGTAATGTCAGCCCTTTGGTAGTGGCCTATACCCGTTCCGGTTCTTTTGTAGCTTCAGACCTGACTGCCCTCATTCCATATACCAGGCAGTATTTTGTGGTTCCGGAGGATCATATTGTAAAACTCACCTCCTATAAGGTACATCTTTACAATCTTAAGCAGGAGGAAGAAGTTCCGGAGCTTATGGAGGTAAACTGGAACATGGATGCAGCCATGAAGAATGGTTTCCCCCATTTCATGCTGAAGGAAATCCACGAACAGCCGGATGCCCTTAAAAATACCATATTACCGCGCCTGGTAAAGGGGCTTCCGGACTTTGGCGATGACGGCATACCGGATACCGTGTTAGAACAGTGCAGCCAGGTTCATATTGTGGCCTGCGGTACTGCCATGCATGCAGGGATGGTGGCAAGGGCTCTTATGGAGCCGCTCCTTCGGATCCCTGTTACGGTTTCCATTGCTTCTGAATTCCGTTATGAGGATCCCCTCATTGATCGTAACACCCTGGTCATCATCATATCCCAGTCAGGGGAGACCATTGATACCCTGGCGGCCTTGCGGCTGGCAAAAGCCTGCGGCGCTGCTACCCTCTCCGTGGTCAATGTAAAAGGTTCTACCATTGCCAGAGAGAGTGATTACGTTCTTTTCACTCATGCAGGCCCGGAAATTGCGGTCGCCAGCACCAAAGCATATTCTGTCCAGCTGGCGGCTCTTTATATGGTTTGCTGCCGGATGGCCTTTGTCCGGGGAAATTATGACCATGAGGAAGCCGAGGATTTTATTAAAAAGCTGCTTGATGCCATACCGGCCATGGAGGCCATGATTGAAAAAAAGGATGAAGTAAAAGCTTTGGTAACACACCTGATCAATAAGCCGGATGCATTTTTTATCGGGCGTGGCCTTGATTACGCTTTTTCCCTGGAAGGAGCTTTGAAATTAAAAGAAATCTCCTATATTCATGCGGAAGCTTATGCTGCAGGGGAATTGAAACACGGGACAATTGCTCTTATAACAGATCAGGTTCCAGTTATTGCCATTGCAACACAGGAAAAGATTTTTTCAAAGACCATCTCCAATATCAGGGAAGTAAAGGCAAGAGGAGCATTTGTTATTTTATTGACAAAGGAGAAATCAAAGGTTGAGCCTGGAATTGCTGATGTTCAGATTAATATTCCGGAGATCGGCGACCGGTTTACCGTATTTCCAATAGCGGTTGTGCTTCAGCTTATTGCATATTATGCTTCTGTGGGTAAGGATCTGGATGTGGATCAGCCAAGGAATCTGGCGAAGTCTGTGACAGTTGAGTAATCTCATAGGAAAAGAAAGAATCATGAGGGTGCGGCCCTGGCCGTTTCTCTCATGATTCTTTTATGGCTAAATTCCTTAACTTCAATTTTTTAGAACCTGCAAGAAGGATTCTCCGTTTTGCGGATCGTCTGTGCCAAAATAATTACATACGGTCGCGCCTATGTCAGACAGGGTTGTTCTCCTTCCAAGGATTTTTCCTGTTATTCCCTTTTTATATACAAGAAGGGGAACACGTTCCCTGGTATGCTTACTGTGACCGATAGCAGGATCATTTCCGTGGTCAGCCATGATCACCAGAATGTCCTGGAAAGTCAGTTCCGGCAAAAGCCTGCTGATTCCCTGGTCTGCGATTTCCAGGATTTTTTTATAAGTCATGGTGGACTGGGAATGCCCGGCTAAGTCGGTTTCCTGAACATTGGTACACAAAAAGCCCTGATTCATGGCTTCTGTTTCCCGAAACGTAAGGTCCATTACTTCCTGTGTGGGTACACAGGAAATGCTCAGTCCCCTGTCATTGGACACAATGTCAGCTACTTTTCCAATCAGGGTACAGTCAAAGCCTGCTTTTGTGAGAATTGTGGGAGCCTGTACATTCTGATCCACTCCATAACCTAAGTGTCTGCACTGGTAGCCATGATCGTAGGACTTGGATTTTGCAGACGCAATGCCGATGAAGCGGCCTTGCTTCACTTCTTCGGCGTTCCAGAGGTCTTCCATGGTATTTCCGGTTCCGCCAAACACAATCACCCGGCCTACGGTCACTACTTCCCTTACTTTTCTGGCAATGGCATATTCCTCTTCAAAGGAGATCAGATCCAAAGGAGCCGTTACGTTGTAGCACATCCCTAAATCAGCTTCCAGATTATCTGCTACGGTTACATATTGGTCCACCAGCAGATAGCGCAGCCCCTGCCGCTCTATGACCTGTACCTGGTGTCCATTTGCCTCCAGATGGGCTTTTACTGGGTCTGCCTTTTCCTGAAAGGGATGGACTTCCGGTTTTTTGGGAAGGGTTCCCATGATCTCCTGATGGCCCATAAACGTATCTGCCCCAAAATGCATGAGTCCGCAGCTTCCGAAATTAGCTTCAGGTGAAAATTTCATGGAGGCGCTTTCCTCCCCATAGGCATTCATAAGGCCCAGCTTCTCCAGTGCCGGCAGCTTTAAATCGGGATAATCCTTTAGAATACTTCTTAAGGTATTGGCTTTTTCATCTCCCGGCCTGACAATACGGGCATCTTCCATGGCTCCGATGCCGAATCCATCCAAAACAATGACAATAAATCTTTTCTTCATATTTTGTCTCCTAATGAATCAAGCAGATATGCTTACATATCCAGTTGACTTCCGATGAAGCGGGACACGCTTTTCACAAAATCAAAGGTGAAACAATTATCTTTCACTCTTTTTCCCCATGCTGTCATATATTCCAACAATTTGCGGCTTTTTCTTTTTTAATCCTTCCACCAAAACCACATCCGACCGGGTAACGAAGATCTGGTAACGGAATGCCATTACCACAGTATCTCCTACCGTCCCTTCTTTTGTCAGGCCGAAATGATAATCAATGCTTTCATTGGAAGGCGGAATAACGCCCATTTCTGTGTAATTATCAAAAGCGGTTCCAACCAGGGCTGACTTTACGTGGGAGCGTCTGTAATATCCGCCGCCATAGCAATAAGCCTGCCCTTTAAAATTGTGGGATATTTCACTTACATAAGTAACACACGGGACTTCCTTAAGCATATGGTCCGCATGCATTGGAGTGGTTCCGGTCAGGCCATGTCCCGGCTCAGCACAGTTTCCACCCAGCTCTTTGATCTTTTTTAAGGTGTAGGTACAGGAAGCAGAAGGCGTGTTTAAAACGGTTACAGGTAATCCGCTCTCCTTTAAAATGACAGCCGCCTGTTTTACGGTATCCATATTCACGGTAGGGATCAGGTCATGGGCGTTTTCTTCATATAAAAAACAGGGGAAAGATGTAACGCCTGCAATCCTTACACTGGGATACTGGGTTTTGACCCGTTCTGCCAGATCTTTTAATGTATCAAGGGGGAACCCTGCTGTCTGTCCGGAGTAGATTACATCCGAATCACTGGTAACACGGAGAATGATATCCTGTAAAAGTCCCAGTTTCTTTGCTGCATGATGGATTTGGCTGATTTTTTCTTCGGAATAAACGGTGATCATCTGAGGGCGGTATGCTACCATCTCTTCTACCTGGGCAGTAGGAATCTGTACCAGATGTCCTGCATTTGCAATGGGGATCCGGTGATCCATCATGACTCTGGCTTCCTTATAATCCACCACAACTGCTCCTTCATAGCCCAGTTCCATCAGCTTCCCTGCCAGATAGGGATTTCTCCCGGCCTGTTTCAGCATGAAGAACAGCCGGATTTTTTTTTCTTTTGCTTCTTTTAACATGAAAGATGCATTTTCCAGAAAAGTATCCACGTCTATCACATAAGAATCCGGCCCAATCTGCCCGCTCTGATGAAGCTCAAAGGATGCTTTGATCAGTTCCGGGTTTCGTTTTATGGTCTGCTCTAAAAACATTTACATCACTCTTTCTACGGCTTCTTTTATAATGCGTAAAATAGTATCCGCCCCGGAACGCATGGGGTTAATCCGGATCATACGGCTTTCCAGTGTAGGATCCGCATTCCGGAAGGTGCCGGATACCCGGTAAAACATGGGAACCAATTCGTATTTTGATTCCGCTCCCACCGGATTCGGTGCTGCTCCCAGCTTTTCGGCTTCCTTAAGGACTTTTTCTGCAATGTTCTCATAAAACTCAACCAAAAGCACCTTTGACTGGGCATTTGCCAGAAATGCCTGTTTCACATGAGGAATCTCACCTGTGTTCAGCCGCTTTACACATTCTTCATTTACCTGGGCCTGGATGGCCAGGGCCACAGGCGCATAGACAAGGCCGCGGAGTACATCCAGGGCTTCATGGCCCTGAACCTGCATACCTCCGGAATAACATTCTTTCACTAGCTTTTCAATGTAGCATGCCTTTCCCACGATAACGCCTACGCCTTCCGGCCCCAACAGCTTAAATGAGGAAAAACAGGAAAGGTCTGCCCCGCACTGGATACCAATCCGGCTCACTTTCATGGCGGCATAGTTGTCATCGGTCAATATGGGAATATGGCTGCATTCCTTAATGGTCTTTATTACCTGGGACATGTCGTAGCGGTCATCCGGTTTTTGCCTTGTGTATTGGATGATCGCCCCCTTAATATCATTGTTTTCTTTCATTACCCGGCGTATATCGTCCAGATCATTGTAATCAGCCTCTATGGCCGGTATGTTTAACATTTCAAGAGATGTGGCAGTGGTGCTGTAAACGGGCGCCTTGTGTACCAGGATTTTTTCAGCCGGTTTTAGCATGCTGTGGAGTCCGGATCGTATTGCTCCGCTTCCGGCTCCTCTTACCAGGATACAGGCTTCCCCATCAAACAGGTCTGCAATAACCTGCTCTGCCTTTTTTGTGGTTAAGGGCTTATTAAGTCCTGGAACAACCCCCAGGTCTCCCCGGTTTAAAATCTCACGGCCGCTGAATGCTTTTGTGATACAATCAATCACCTTGAACTGCAGCCTGGCGGCCTCCTCCACAGAGATACTGGATAACGGATAAGTCAGCATTTTCTCTTCCTCCTTATTTCAGAATCCGGTCTGGATTATCAATCAGCAGCATATCGATTTGTTCCTCAGATAAACCGTATTCCCGAAGCAAGGGAAGAAAGGTTTCAAACAGATATGCATAACCCGGACCTCCCCATTTTTTTAAATGAGATTTTCTGGTAATATCCATAGATAATACCACCTGCCCAAGGAATCCTTCTTCCGCGATCCGCTTCAACGTTTTTGCACGGAGCCGGTCAGGGCAGTAATTATTTTTACCCACAGTATCAAACCCGATGTTGACGCCTTCCTTAAGAACTGAAAGAATATAATCCGGGTCCTGGGAAAGGTCTAAATGACCGATGATGATCTTCTCCGGCTTTATCCCGGCATTTATTAAATATACGGCCTGTTCCAGAGCCATGGTTCCAAGGGTGGTATGTGTGGTAACCAGGGCTCCGGTACGAACCGCTGCCAGAGCCATGGAGTGAAACACCTTTTTTTCCATATCTGTCATGGTGTTTTTACTGGTTCCGAACTCACCTATGACTCTTGCTTTGATGCCGGAATCCCCAATTCCTTCCGTTAATTCCTTTTCGGCCAGTTCTGCCAGCTCCGTTTCAGACATGGAATACACAAAATCCGGAAGAAACGGCTCTTTATAAAAGCCGGTGGACTGCAGGATCTGGATGCCGGTGGCTTTTTCCATATTGCTTACGTATTCCGGATTCCTTCCCATACCCATGTTGGTTACATCCAGAATCCGCCTGACACCAAGCTGATACAGAGCGCGAAGCTCACTTTTCGTTTCCTCAAAGCAGTCCAGACGGCAATCCGGGTCTTTTTTTACCCCGGATAAGTCTATGGTAATGTGTTCATGCATCAAAGTATAACCTTTTTCCATATTTTGTCTCCTAATGAATCAAGCGTATATGCTTGTATATCCAGTTGACGCCCCATGAGGCGGGGCGCACTGTTCACAAACTCAAGGTTGAAAAATATTTCTAAAAATACATATCAAAATTCATAAAGTACCGCTCGATCAGCCGGGATCTTTTGCAGGCAAGCAATCTGGCCTTTCGGAACATGGCTTCAATGTCCTCTTTCTTACTTTCACAGATCAGAACGGTACAGCATCCCAGCTCACTGGAAGGAATGGTCAGTGCGGATTTACCGCACATATTGACCACCCGCATCAGCCCTTTTCCTGAACGAGCCTGACTACGTTCTGTTTCCATATCAAAATGACCGTAAATGCTGTCTCCCATGGCGTTTACATCCACAGGTCCTTCCCTTGAGATCAGGATGGTCCCCGGGCTTATGATCCCGTTTAAGTATTGGATCAATGGTTCCCGGCGTCCATAGATATCAGGCTGGCTGACCTTTGGAACCTCTTTCCATTCCCAGCCGGAATCCCAATTCATGGATTCCTCTGCCAGGCTCATTCCAAGCAATGGATTTAAAATCTGTTCCAGAGTCTTTAAATCTCTGGTAATGGCGCCCAGACTGGGAGAAAACAGGATACCGTCAGTGGAGGTTTTTGAATGCCGCCTCATATGCTCCTGCTCTATTAACGGGGAGATGAATCCATAAAGATTGAGCGCAGCGGCAGGTGCCAGAACGCTGCCGCCTCCGTCTGTTCCGATTCCTGCATCATTGATTCCATAGAACACATTAAGGGCTGTGCCGCTGCTGGAGCCGGTCATCCATTTACCGGTTATGGGATTAATGAGCTGTAAATCCACCGCTCTTCCGCCCAAGGCCATTCTATCGGCAGTATGAAGTAAAAATCCGCATTCATTAAGACGATCTTTTAGTTCTTCGGGAATGACCGGAGTATCCTTGATTCCGGTATACCAGGCAAACCCATGTTTCTGATGCGATGAAGCAACCAGATCAATAACCCGGGGATTTACCTTATTTACGGTGCAGCAGGGATTCTTAAGTGCCAGAAATGTTTTCTTTGCATATGTTTCAAGTTTTTCCATATCAATTTCCAGACTACTTTGCTGTCGGGATCGCAATGAGTCCGATTATGAGAAACAGGTTTAAAAGCACTCCGAAAACGATACATGCCACAGGACCAACAGCCAGATCCACAATCGGCTTTTTCGCTTTCTTATTTAACAGGAAGGCCCCGATTACAAACAGTGCTCCGATGCCGGTGTATCCGGAAGAGGAAGCTGCCATTTTTTCTGCCGCAACAATACCGCCTGCCAGCAAAGAGATTTCCAGGACCTTGTTCATGGATGTTCTCACATACTCTCCCATATCCTTGACTCCAGGGAATTTATCCATGTATTTTGCAAAAATGTTGATCAGGAAAATTTCTGCCACCATGACTGCAAATCCGATCACAAAGGCAAAGAGCGGGTTTCCATGAAGGAACAATCCCACCACAAACACAAAGGTGCAGCCGGCTACGCCGTAAACGCCTGTAACAATGGCTGTAGTAAATACTAAAGGTATGAAACCAATGGCTCTTGCCAGTGCAGTTAATGCGGCGTTGCTGTATTCCTGGCTGGCTAAAAGAGCCAGGGAGGCGGGATCGCCGGCAATAATGGAAAGGCTGGTTCCGGCCGCGATCAGACCGCCCATAACAGCAAGCAGCAGCCAGTTTTTACGGATGCGTAAAATATTGCCCTCAAAGCCCTGGGTCAGCATTTCATTGGCATGTTCTGTTCCTTTCTGTTTGGCAGCATAAAGAATCATCATAATCATGCCTGCAAGCATTGCCATGCCTTCCGCATTTAAAGAAACCTTGCCTGCTCCAATGGTAAAAGTACCAAATTTTTTAACAAGAAAATAAACAAGTACGGTTACGATTCCAGTGGTCATGCCTTTTTTAAAACCATGCTGGTAAGCAATGCCCACTGCCGGGAACACGGCAAATGCAACCGTTATATAGCCGGAAACGCTTCCCAAGTCACTGGTAAAGTTATATGGCATATAGCTGAAAAGTTTCACAACAAACTCAAGACCAGCGAGGATCGCTAAACCATATGCGGCTCCGATAACAGCGGAAAGGATCATCCCGTTTTTGCTGTTATTACAGAAGGATCCGATGATATCCGTAGTCAGCAGCAGGCAGTGGATCAAAATAATGCTTGCTGCAATGGAGGTGGGTATACCAAAACCGATGACCAGGCCAAAGCTGATGGCAAAGCTCATGGCTGCCAGTTCTTTCCGGTTGATCTCTCCATTAAAATACTGCCCCACAATTGGCCGGAACCCGTCATTAAATACTGCAATCCCCTGATTGGATAAAACGGAAGCCAACGCCCCGATTAAAGCAATAACAATGTATTTCATACCTATTAAACCTCCTCTTTTTCCATGATTGCCTGCAGCAGAACAGGAAGGACTTCTTCTTTGTGCTGTGCTGTAAATCCGAATGCTTTTTTCCCCTTTTGAACCTCTTCCCTGATAAAATCCCCGCTCTTTACATTTCCTGGCATGGAAATCGTAGAGCAGAGCCCGGAACCTAACATGGCCATAGCCATAGCCAGCGCTCCGCCGCCGCCAGTATTGCAGGCACCCACATAATAATCATACTTTCCGTTTTTTACACCCAATGCAGCATCCAGATCCCCCTTGATCTCGATTTCTGCCCGGCCATTCATCTGTTCCGCCACCAGTCTGGCAATTTCTTCCTTGTCAATCTGACCACCGACCACAATCTTCATTGCTTCTATCCTCCTCTTTATTTGTATCATTTCTTATAAAGGCCATTGGCCCTGATACCTTATTATGAAAGCAGATTGCATAGATGAACGGTCAGAAAATCCCGCTCTGCTTCCGGGAACTGGATATCCGTTTCCTTTAACAGCTCCTCTTTTAACACTTCTGCTCTCTGGTAAACAGGTTCTTGTTTAACTCCATCAAGGAGCGTGTTATCCAGAGGGTGCTCCACGACCCCGTCTAAGACCCTCTGTCCAGCCATGGCCAGATGGGTGATGAACATTGCTGCCTTATCCTCCTGTGCATCAGGATTTTCTTCCAGGATCCGTTCCACTGCTTTTCTGGAATAATCTGCAACTTTTTTGCAGATCACATGATTCTCTTCCAGAATGTCCAGACGCTGGTTTAAAATACCTTTTAATTCCATTGGATTTCCTCCCTGTCTCAATATGGCTTATTGTCACTTGGCTTGTTGGTGATAATAAAGGGGCTGTTTATTAAACCCGTCCATGTGATTGTTGAAAGTGCTTTTCACTTTTGACAATATACATTATTTTGTACTTTGCCTCAAAAAGATGGCCTTTTAAAAATAAGGCTCTCTTTTTTTCTCCCTTACCTCCCGGATGATCTCAACGACTTTGGATACGCTCACATACTTTTCCAGCAGTGCTTTCAGATACTCATCCTCTTTTCTGATCACCATAACAGCCGTTGAAAACAGATTGTTATAATCTGATTCGTCTAAAAATGCTACGTTTAATTGTTCATGCTTATGTTCCTGGATATCGTCATAGTTCCATACGCCGGCATCTATGATACCATCCATCAAGGCGTTAACGGTCTGCTGGGTCCGGATTGGAACCAGGGTAACCTTTTTGCCGTGGATAATATTTCTGGTAATGCAGCTCTGGTCAATGGAGCTGCTGTCATATGCGACTCTCATGCCATCCTGAATGCTGTCATATCCGGAATCCGCCAGAAGAAGCACGTGCCTGGAAAGGAAGCTGCCCGGCCCAAAATTAATTGCTGCCTCAATCTGTTTTCCTTCTCTTATGGATTGCTCCGCCGCATACTGGGAGCAGACCGCAAATTGATAGGTTCCTGATTCCACCAGTTCAATACGTCCTACCGCACCTCTGGCGTAAGCCATATTAAAGTTAAGTGGCGCGAACTGGGTATACATGGCTGTTGCAAGACCCTCATAAGTCACAGAATAGGGAAGGGGCATGATTCCAAGGATTTCTTTGCGCATGCAGTTTTCCTGCAGCTTCTTATAATCAATCTCTTTGATATAAGTTCCCTGGTGTCCATGATTTTCCAGTGTCACAGCGTTGCACTCTTTTAAACAGGTAAATGCGTTCTGAATGGTCCCCCTGGATACCCCGAACTTATCCTGGTACTCTGAGATAGGCAGAATCCGGTCCCCGGTATTCCTGGACATTAAATCCAGCGCCAGCATATTTTTTACCAGGCCTGTTTTTTGATATAGGTTTCCTGCTTCTAAACATTTATTTTTCATGAGATCACTCGCTTTTACCAATTTACATTATTTTGTATATTAGAATAATACCATATGACATGTGCAATGTCAACAATATTATGGTATATATTTTTATTTTTTGCACAGAAAGTACAAATTTCCAAACAAAAAGACGGATATCTCTGTTGTATTACAGAAATGTCCGTCTTTATACGATTCAATAAAAACAATATCGGTTCCCAAAGGAAATTTATCTTTTAGCGGTTCGCTTTATTCCATTCCATCTTTGTTTCAACAAAATTGCGGATCAGCTTAACGGTTCCGTCCACACCTATGGAGCTTCGATTAATGCATAAATCGTAGCTTCTTACATCTCCCCATTTTTTATTGGAATAGTAGTTATAGTAGCTGGAACGCTTTTTATCCGTTTTGACCATGATGTCCTTTGCCTTTGTATCATCAATGTGATAAAGCTCTTTTAAGGATTTTATCTTGTCTTCTTCATCGGCAGAAATGAATACGGAAACAAGGTTCGGATAATCCGCCAGAGCATAATCGGCACATCTTCCTACGATTACACAGGATTCTTCATCCGCCAGCTGTTTGATGGTATCAAACTGTGCTAAAAAGATCTTATGGTTAATTGGCATATCCATGTAACCAGAGGTGGTGAATCCCATGGAATATGTATCCATCACAAGTGAATAGAGAAAACTGTTGGTTGGCTTTTCATCGTGGGTATGGAATAATTCTTCACATAATCCGCTGTTTTTTGCTGCAAGCGCCAAGAGCTCCTTGTCATAGCACTTAATTCCCAGTTCTTCTGCCAATTTCTGTCCGATGATTTTTCCAGAACTTCCGCATTGTCTTCCGATTGCAATCACTAAATTTCCACTCATATAGGCAGGCTCCTTCCAGTTATTTTGTAATAGGAGGAAAACATTTTCTTATGTGCAAGCACAACGAAAATCTTTCCATGGATTATTTCGCACTGCTCATTGCTTTCATGTATAGTATACCTTAAAATTTCTGAAAAATCTAGGTTTTTATTTTGATTTAACTGTATTTTGAGAAGGAGTCTTTTGGATAGCCTGTTAAGTTGTTCTTAATTTCCTCAACAATTCTTCAAAATAGTCAGGAAGAGGAGCTGTAAATTCCATGTATTCTCCAGTTCTGGGATGGATGATTCCCAGCACACCGGCGTGAAGCGTCTGGCCGTTGAGGCGGAAAGGGCACTTTGCAGGGCCATAGACTAAATCCCCTAATAGAGGATGGTTTATGCTTGCCATATGGACGCGGATCTGATGGGTCCGTCCCGTTTCAAGCTGACATTCTATATAGGTATACTGCTTAAAACGCTCCAGAACCCGGTAATGGGTCACTGCTTCTCTTCCGTTCTTTTCATTGATGCTCATTTTCTTCCGGTCCACAGGATGACGGCCAATGGGAGCATTGATGGTTCCCTCGTATTCCTTTAAGACGCCGTGTACGATTGCAGCATATTTTCTGGTAATGGAATGTTCCTTCAGCTGCTCAGAAATGGAATTGTGGGCCATGTCATTTTTACACACAATAAGAACCCCGGTAGTATCCATATCAATCCGATGGACGATTCCAGGGCGCATAACTCCGTTTATTCCAGATAATTCACTGCGGCAATGGGACATCAGTCCATTGACCAGGGTTCCGGTGTAATGGCCTGCGGCGGGATGGACTACCATCCCCTTTGGTTTGTTAATGAGAATGATATCCTTGTCCTCGTAGATAACATCAAGAGGGATATCCTCCGGCAGGATTTCCGGTTCCCTTATTTCAGGAAGGGTCAGGGATATCCGGTCCCCTGCGTTTACTTTATAATTGCTTTTTACCGGTTTTTCTTCAACCAGCACGGATTGTTCTTTTAAAAGCTTCTGAAGGTAAGAACGGGAAATGTCCTGGCATTGGCCGGATAAATACCGGTCGATCCGGACTCCGGCTTCCTCAGGAGCAACTACAAATTCTTGACTCAACCCTGGTCCTCCTTTTTATGAATGGAAAGACAGGATAAGTCCTCCTCCTTATAATAAAACAGAAACAAAAGCATGAAAACGAACATGGAAACCGTAACGTAGCAATCTGCAACATTAAAAATCGGGAAATCGATCAGCTTAAAATACAAAAAGTCTACTACATAACCTCTGACAAAGCGGTCGATCATGTTTCCCACTGCTCCTGCTGAAAGAAACATGGCAATAAGGTGCAGAGGCAGGTATTTTTTGTCGGCAGGCATGCGGCTGACAGCAAAAGCCGCTGCTGTAAGCACTGCCAAAGCAACCAGCAGAAAAAACGTCTGTTTTCCCTGGAGCATTCCAAATGCTGCCCCCCGGTTTTCGGAATAATAAAATTCAAATACCCCATCCCAGATAACAAAAGGAGGCCGGTTCATCAGATGCTTAACCGCGAGTAGCTTTGTCCATTGATCCAGGCCAATGGAAAGAAAGAAGCCGATGATCATTCCAATGATCAGTTTTATTTTTTGATTCATGTAAATCTCCTTAAGCTAAGATTTGGCGGAGCCCTTCTGCCA
This sequence comes from Lacrimispora sp. BS-2, assembly GCF_040207125.1. Classification (NCBI taxonomy): domain Bacteria; kingdom Bacillati; phylum Bacillota; class Clostridia; order Lachnospirales; family Lachnospiraceae; genus Lacrimispora; species Lacrimispora cavernae. Next base: position 1,414,169 of record NZ_CP157940.1, on the reverse strand, counting down.
TTTCCGTTTCGGTGACGGTCTTGCAGGTGCAGGCATTGCCAATCTGTTCTAACAGGATAAACCGGATGGTGCCGGAATCCATTTTTTTATCACTTCTTGTAGTAAGAACTATATTTTCCGGAGAAAGACCGCTCACCGTAACAGGCATACCAAACTGCTTCATTACCGTTAAAAGCCTTGGAAGCTCTTCCTCCCGGACCATTCCTCTATTTACGGAAATTGCCATGGCAGCGATGCAGCCCAGTCCTACACAGTGACCGTGTACCAGCCTGAAGTCTGAAAGCTTTTCAATGGCATGGCCCAGGGTATGTCCCAGATTTAATAGAGCCCGTTCTCCCTGTTCCGTTGGATCCTTTTCTACCACATCCCGCTTGATCTGGTTGCTTACAAGCACCATCTGGCTTAATACTGTTAAATCCCTGTTCCGGATTTCAGAGGCATGGTCCATAAGCCATTGGTAATAGGAGGCGTCTTTGATCAGCCCATGCTTGATAATCTCTCCCATTCCTGATGAAAACTGTTCTTCTGAAAGAGTTTTTAAGGCCGCAATATTGGAATATACCAGCTTTGGCATATGGAAGGCTCCTACCATATTTTTGTAGGAGTCAAAATCAACGCCGGTTTTTCCTCCGATGCTGGAGTCGACCTGGGACAGCAGGGTCGTAGGCACCTGGATAAAGGATATTCCCCGCAGATAGGTGGCCGCACCATAGCCGCATAAATCTCCCACAACTCCCCCGCCCAAAGCGAGCAGACAGTCATGGCGGTCAAACTGTTTTAAGATAAGAGTTTCATATAAGCTTCTGACGGTATCCAGATTTTTATTTTCTTCTCCGGCAGGAAAGATAAAATGCTCTGCTCTTTTACAGCAGGCAGAAACAATTGTTTCTACTTCCTCAAGGTAAAGAGGGGCCACATTGGAATCCGTGACAATACAGACCTTGCGGTCTCCCAGGTTCAGCTTTTTCAGTTCTTCCTTTAGCCCGTCAAACCCAGTTTCCATGACAATCTCATAAATGAAGGTACCGTTCATGTGTACCGGAATTCTATATCCCATGGTATGTTCCTCTTTCTTGTCCATGCTTTTGGACATTCAGGTATGCCCCCGGGGCGTTCTTTTACTGTATTTTTATATTCCTATATCATGGAAGAAAGCAAACAATCTTCCTCTCCGCTTCCTGCATTGCAATGCTGCAACGATTTAAAGAAGCGGGTGATGTGGAAAATCGTCTGCTTGTACCATTTAAAGAAATATATGATGTCTTGTGGGGAAAATCTGTTAAAGGCGTAAATTCATTCCGCCCATATCCAGGCTTCCGTTATTTAGCAGGTCCTGAAAATCACCGGAGAGTTCAACGGATTCCGGGGTCGCTATGAATATGTAATTTGATATTTTCTGTAAATTACCATTCATGGAATAAGTGGCGCCTGAGGTAAAGTCGATGATTCTCTGAGCGACTTCCGTATGGATTCCCTCCATGTTAAGGACAACTGCCTTTCCAGCCAGCATGTGATCGCAAATTTCCTTTGCATCTTCAATGGAGGTGGGTTTTATCATGGATACCTCCATGGAACGCGACTGCTTCATGGGCACTACTTTAGGGGAGCGGGACAGAAAACGAGGCTTCTGATCATAATCCTCCTCATCATCATAGTAATCCTCTTCATTCTTTTTTGAGAAAAGGGTTCTTTTGGCAGGTTTATCGTTTTCATCCTCGTAGTCGTCATCTAAATAGTAATCGTCATCTTCTGTATCATTTAAGCGCATGCTATCCATCAGTTTGCCTAAAATGCTCATACTTCATTCTCTCCAATCTTACGCCATGGTTCCTAAGGCAGAAAAGATCTTCCCAGGACCAGGCAAATATTCTCACCAAAATCATGCCCGATCATGCGCGGCAGGCTCTGCTTCGCTTTTCCTGCATTCATTAAGTGTTCATATAATACAACTTATCCGAACTTGCAAAGCAAGTGGGGATAAAAGGGGCGTTCTTTGCCCCGTCCATCCGATTATGGGAAGTGCTTTTTACTTCCCATAATATCTTGTACCAAAAATTCCGGTACCCACTCTTACCAAAGTAGCACCTTCTTCTATGGCAATCTCATAGTCTCCGGTCATACCCATTGAGAGCATATTCATACTAACATTATCAATGTTTTTGCTTTGCATGTCAACATAAAATTGTCTTAATTTTTTAAAAACTGGACGATTTTCCTCAGAATTTTCTACAAAAGGCGCAATAGTCATGAGACCTTTTATCCTTACATGGGGAAGGCTGGCGATTTTACGGATAGCGCTTTCCGTCTCCTCCAGTTTAAACCCAAATTTGCTTTCCTCTTCGGCCACATTCACTTCCAAAAGGATGTCCACAATCAGGTTTTTTCTGGCTGCATCCTCTTCGATCTGCTCCGCCAGGCGGATAGAATCTACACTGTGGATCAGCACAGCTTTATCAATGACCTGTTTCACTTTATTTCGCTGCAGATGCCCAATCATGTGCCAGCGGATATCTTCCGGAAGTGCAAGGTATTTTTCACAGAGTTCCTGCACTTTATTTTCTCCAAAATCCCGGACACCGGCAGAGTATGCTTCTGATATCATGACAGCCGGCTTTGTCTTGCTTACCGCTATCAGGATTACTTCTTCCGGATTTCTTCCCGCCCTTTTACAGGCGGCTAAGATCCGGTTATTAACTTCTTCCAGATTTTCCTTAACCAAATCAATCACCTCTTATTTATAAATTAATTCCCCTTCATTGACAGTTTCTGCATTGAGAACAATATGATCGTATACTGCCAGTCCATAGGCCATGTTCTTTTTCACTGTGTAATATTCATCATTGGAAGCCAGCACGTCAATCTGTTTAAAGACAGCATACCCTTTGTTTATATTATAAACACCCTGAAGAAAAGCACTTGTCCCAATCTGATAGCGCTCTGTTGAATTAGGTTTTACAATATAGTCTCCGGCCTTAAAGCCATCCTCCGTACCCATATCAATATAGTAATTATTCCCTTCGGAATAGTAAATTTCGGTAGGGACGAAGATAACTGAGGTCCCGGACCCGGAATACACCTCTTTGTTGAAGCCGGTGGATTGGCTGTCACCGCCCTGAGTGACGTAGTCCATGGGTACCAGATAAAAATCTTTTTTCGTAACAGATGTTACAGGAATCTTTAATCCATCTACCCGGTCCGAAACGATTTCAAAATCAACGTACCGGTCGGAAGCGAATTGAACCATGTATTTATCAAAATCCAATTTTCCAAAGGCTTTTCCATCTGTTCCGTTAAGCAGGGAAAAGCTTCCGGAAGCTTTCAAATCCCGCCCGGCAAATTCTACGGTGAGATTTGTCTTGTCACCATAAGCTTTCCCATCTTCTTCCGTCATTGGAAACACAATTGACCATAAATCAGAAGTGATGATCTTATAAACCGGAGTGCCCTTTTCTATAAGATTCCCTGATTTAGTGATGGTCTTTGTATAGGTACTGCGGTCAAATGCGGCTTCTGAGACCTCCGATGGCTGAAATCCTTCATAGGAATCCACTCCATAGGAGACGATGCCTGCCTGGTCCGCTTTCACCTGCTCAAAGTTAATGCCTGCCTGATCCATCAGGCCGCCAAGGTTGTCCAATGCGTTAAAATTCATGTATTCCATGACTTCTGCATCCAAAGCGTATTTGGTATCATAGACAGAATGAAACTGGTCGTTGTCATAAGTAAGGCTGAATGCGGTCAGCTGTTTTTTCAGCCCGCCAAGATTTTCCGGGGTCAGTGTGACCTTATCCTCTGAATTTTCAGCCAGAAATGAAGTCAGATTCCCAGTCTCATCAATGGAATAGACCCGGGTGCCGTTAGAAGCCCGTTTCCCTTCCCTTACATAGTAATTGATATAGCCGGAACGGTCTGCATTCTTCACTTCTTCCTGCCGGAGGATAATTCCCGTGTAATTCTTGTTATTGACGATGCTGCCTTCCTGTACTTCATAAAACTGTACCTTATCTCTGCGGATATAGGCAGATACACTGAACACCATATAAACAAAGATCAACGCAAAGATGATCATGCCAACATTAATATTCAGAGGCCGCCGGTACCGGATGATTTTTTTATTCTTCTTTGGGCGGGCAGCCCGTTTTAATGGCTGCGGTGCCTTTTGTTTTGCCATCCTGACGCCTCCTTTCCTTATTCCTGCCCATGTATTCTGGGCATAGAGGTATACCCGAAGGGTGTTTCCTTATTCCTGCCCATGTATTCTGGGCATAGAGGTATACCCGAAGGGTGTTTCCTTATTCCTGCCCATGTATTCTGGGCATAGAGGTATAACCTGAAGGGCGATCCTTTTAGTATTATAAAAGGAAAATCCAAAAAATTCAAGCAAAACAAAGGGGACTGCTGTGCAGCCCCCTTATCTTTATGTATGATTATAATGAAACAACCACATTAGCCCTGGCATTCTCAGGCATATTCTCCGCATCTAAAGAAACGCTGAGAACAAAGGTTACGTGATACTTTTCACCGATTTTTTCCAAAGTTGCAATGGTCTCAGATATGTCTTCCCCTTCAAGGCAGGCCAGCTTTAAAAAGCTGTCAAAGAACATCATTTCTAAATCATGATCCTGAGATATTATACCACAGATAAAACCTATAAATCCTTCGCTTGATGTAATCGGATACTCATTGACATTAATGAGGCGGATCTTGTTGCTTAATTCGTACATGTGCTTGGAACTTTTGTCCAGGTAGGCAATAGAACCTGTTGATTCTTTTACGATGGAATTAGCTCTGTCTAACAGATGTTTTGTTTTCCCCTTACCCTTTTTTCCTGCTATTATCTGCACCATAGCAATCTCCTCCTTGCGTTATATAATTTGTATAAAAAGTCTATTCGGATTAATATAATTATAGTACAAATCAATAAGAAAGGCAATGACTATTCTACAATTTTATTTAATATATTTGTCATATTATCGTAGAGGCCTGCATGATTCGGCGCTTTCAAAACTACGGTAACATATTCCCGCTTAGAGGAGTCCGAGCTTCCCATAATAAGGCAGCTTCCGGCCGCCTTTGTGGTACCAGTTTTTCCGCCCAGGATGGTAAGGTCATCCGGCATCTGGCGCTCTCCTGTCATATACCAGTTGGTACCTTTCCAGGTTGCGTTTACCGGCTTTCCAGCTCCATCTTGATAGGTGGTGGTGTACTCGGTTGTACCGATTATCTTGCGAAATTCGGGATACTTTAAAGCTTCATGAAAGATTAAATACAGGTCATAAGCTGTGGTATAATGATCTTCATCACTCAATCCGTGTGGATTAAGGAAATGAGTGCCTGTAGCTCCGATCTTCAACGCCTCATCATTCATCATTTGAGCGAACTGGTCGTTTCCACCGGCCATATGGGTTGCAATGGCAGCCCCGGCATCATTGCCGGAAGGGATCATGAGACCATATAAAAGCTGTTCCATAGTCAGCTTGTCCCCTGGCTTTATCCCACATAAAGTGGCCCCGGTTTCCGTAATGACAGCATCCCTGGTCACCGTGACCTCATCTGATAAATTTCCGTATTTCAAAGCAATAAGAGCTGTCATGGTTTTCGTGATGCTTGCAGGATACAAACGCTCAAAAGGATTCTTGGCAAACAGGACTTTCTTATCCGTTAAGTCAAAGACAGCGGCAGCTTCGGCAGTAACCGCATTGTCCTGGCTGGAAGTATCCTCTGAAACGATGCAGAGATCATGAGCAAAGGGTTCTGCTCTGCCAGACACTGCACTGGACTGGTAAAGGGCGGTCCTTTCTGAATATACATAAGGATTATCAAGGCCCTTTAAACCGGCGCAGCCTGTCAGGAATACGGTACATAAGGCAATGCAGCCTGATTTTACAAAAACTCTTTTCTTCACGGAATCTACCTCTGTTATTTGTACATCTCACGCCATTCCATATCACCGCGCTCCAGGGACTTGATTAAAAGCTCTGCAGTAGCCAGATTGGTAGCAAGAGGAATGTTGTGCATATCACAGGTACTCATGATATTTACGATATCCGGTTCATGGGACTTGGGTGTAAGGGGATCCCTTAAAAAGATTACCAGATCGATCTCATTATGTTCAATCTGGGATCCAAGCTGCTGCTCTCCGCCCAGATGTCCGGCCAGATACTTATGAACATTTAAGTTTGTGACCTCTTCAATCAGGCGTCCGGTGGTTCCGGTAGCATATAACATGTGTTTACTTAAAATGCCCCTGTAGGCAATGCAGAAGTTCTGCATAAGTTTTTTCTTTGAATCGTGTGCAACTAGTCCTATATTCATGACGATATACCTCCTTATTAATTACCGATTTTTAATTGCCGATTTTGCGCTGCAGTCCAACATTCAGCACCAGTCCCATACCCATAAAGATGCTGATGAGCGAACTGACTCCCGAACTGATAAAGGGGAGCGGGAGGCCTGTATTGGGAAATATCTGCGTTGCTACGGCGATATTGGCAAAGGCCTGGAAGCCAATCAGGGCCGCCATGCCGGTACAAATCAGTCTTCCTGACATATCCTTGGATTTGGATGCCAAATAAAGGCATTCAAATACAACCAAACCAATAAGAACAATGACGATAACGCTGCCTCGAAATCCCATCTCTTCGCCGATAATGGCGAAAATAAAGTCGGTTTCCCCGGCTGATAAGAAGTTTCCATCTTTCACCGATGCAATGGTTGTATTAAAAAGTCCTTTCCCTTGAAGCTGTCCGGAACTGATTGCCATAATTGAATTTTTTTGTTGGTACAGATTTTCTGCATACTGCTCTGCATGAGGATAAATCCATGCAAGGATACGCCGTGCCTGATAATCGTGGATAAAAGGGATCAACCCTTTGGTCAGCAGAAATATGAAAAGCGCTCCTGCCGGTATTGCTACGGCAAGGACGCCCCCGATCCAGCGGTAACTGATTCCTGCGGAAAATACCATACACAGGATAATGATAGAAACCACTAGGCTGGTGGATAAATTCGGCTCTGCAAAAATAAGGCCGATGGGAATGGCCGCAAGCAAAGCGGCCAGCCCTATCATAACCGGCGTGTTCAGCCTTTCCTGGTATTTGTTCCAATACCAGGAAAAGAACACGATTAATCCGATTTTAACGAACTCAGACGGCTGAATCCGCCCGATACCAGGAAGGTTGATCCATCTGGTGGCTCCTCCAGCCGTATGTCCCATAACCAGAACAGCACCCAGCAAAAGGATGCAAGCCGCATAATCCAAAGCATAAAGCTTGATGATTTTATGATAGTCTATAATGGAAAGCCCGATAGCCAGGGCAAATCCCACCATTACGCCGATAATCTGTTTTGTCACTGTGTTTGAATCCTGGTTGGAGGCGCTGGCCACCACAAGAATCCCAATAACGGACAGCGACAGCATGTACAAAACTAACCGGTAATTATAGTATTTAAAATTGTAGTCAGAAAACATAATTAGTATATCCCCTTATCAGGTACGTCGCGAATAGGGATGTTTGCATAAAGAACCGGTATAAAACGTTCGCAATCCGGTTGCTTCAGCTTTTTCATCTGTATCTCTATTCTGTCGGAATCTATATCCATGTATCTTGAAACAACACGGACCATATCGTCTTTTATCATCTGCATGATCTCAGGAGAACAATCAGCCTTGTCCGCAACCAGCAAAAGTTTCAGACGATTTCTTGCAATTTCTCCTGAATTCTTTTTGCTGAATACAGGAAACAGTCTCATATCGCACCCTCCTATGCTCTCTTTAGGAGATGGGAGAGTCTAAAGAACAGGCTTTCACGCACAGCCGGATTTTGAAGCGGTACGTTTTCCCCGGTAATCCGCCTGCAGACGTCCATATAGGCCTGTCCGGCCGGGGTTCCCATGCCAACGAGAGGTTCTCCCTGGTTTGTGGAAATGACGATATCCTCGTCATCCGGCACGGCACCGATAATATCAACGGCAAGGATGTCCATGACATCGTCAAGAGACATCATGTCTCCTCTTTTCACCATATCCGCACGGATCCGGTTTACGATGAGTTCAATGGCTCCCATGTCAGCGGCATCTAAAAGCCCGATGATCCGGTCGGCATCCCGGATCGCGGAAACCTCCGGAGTGGTAACAACAATAGCTCTGTCAGCACCTGCAATGGCGTTTTGAAAGCCTTGTTCAATGCCTGCGGGACAATCCAGCAGGATATAATCAAACTCTTCCCTTAAATCATCAACCAGCTTCACCATCTGCTCGGGAGTGACTGCCGTCTTGTCCCTGGTCTGCGCGGAGGGAAGTAAAAATAAGTTCGGATATCTTTTGTCTTTTATCAGGGCCTGCTTCATACGGCAGTTGCCCTCTACCACGTCTACTAAATTGTAGACAATGCGGTTTTCCAGACCCATAACAACGTCCAGGTTCCGAAGCCCTATATCCGTATCGATCAGGACTACTTTTTTACCCAGAATCGCCAGTCCGGTACCAACATTGGCAGAGGTTGTTGTCTTGCCTACCCCGCCTTTTCCAGAAGTGATTACGATAATTTCGCTCATACCATATCCTCCTGATTTTAAGGTATAATTTACTTAGCGAAGGCAAGTAAATTATCCGTTCGATGGGCCAAAGGCGAATCGAACTTCCTTTTTCTATTCTACCTTAGTTTTTGGAATATTTCCACACTTTTTTTCATTGGTTTTATTAAGACTTTGTTATTTTCCATAAAAGCCTTCATAGGACCCCGTCCCAGACGCTTGCCTCTTCCGTCCAGACCTGAGGTGCAATCTGCAATGCGCAGCTGGGTCGGAGCCATTTCCAGGGCTGTAATGAGCGCTCCCCGGTTGCCTGCCACACCTGCACATACCGTTCCGGAAAGCTTTCCAAGAACGATTACGTTGCCCTTTGCCAAAACCTTTGCCCCCTTGCCTACATCACCGATGATGACGATACTGGCTTCAGATTCCAAAGTCTCTCCGTTTTGTAGATTGCCTTTAAAGAATTGTCCTGTCTGGCAGGACAGCTCCATGAGTTTCTCATTCAGTGCTTTTTCGCAGCGCTCCATACGGTTTATATCCGTATCAACCAGACAGATGATCTCCACATTGGAGTTTTCCGTGATCTGGTTAATAATTGCGAACTCTTCCTCGGGAGTCAGTTCCCGACCCTCCAGGGTCAGAGTCATTTGTACGGATCCCCAGAATTTTGCATGATCCCCGAATTTTTTCCCGATATCAGAAAGAAGCTGAGGGAAGGGGATATCTGGGTCCAGGATGACAGTCATACCTGCTCTGTTGCTTTTAATTACTACGGTACTATGCATCATATCACCTCTTATCCTAGTTAATCGCGAATGTTGACCTTCGCTGCATCCAGGGCGCCGGCATTTACAATGGATTCTAAGTCCGTATAGCCGTAATAATACTTATAGACGTTCTTCGCAATATTGGCGGCGTTGGATGATGAATAGCCATACGGAATATTCACGGTAACACAGATTTCCGGATTGTCATATGGCGCATAAGAAATAAAGAATGCGTGATTGGGCTTGTTACGGGCCTCCTGGGCAGTGCCGGTTTTACCGGCAATTTCCACTTCAAGGTCGGTAAACAGCCTTTTACTTGAACCGTTTGCAATCACTTCTCTCATTCCTTGTTGTACAGTATCCCACGTTGAAGCCGCCGCGTCAATATGAGAAGAAATCTCAGGGGTATAATCTTGTATCAGATTGCCTTCAGAATCCGTAGTCTTGTCCAATAAACTGAGTTCAAATACGGTTCCCCGGTTTGCGATGGCAGCCACATATCTGGAAAGCTGGACATTGGTGTAAGCATGGCTTCCCTGTCCCATGGTAGAACGCTCCGGTGCTTCTTTTGAAATCTGAGGATCAAGCTCTGCAATCTCTACCCCGGACTTGTGATCCAGCCCAAACATGGATGCATATTTCCGTAAGACTTCAAGTCCCTGGTCAGGAGAATATACTCCGTTTGCGTCCATTGATAAACGGTGCCCCAGATCAGCAAAGAAATAGTTACAGGAATTCCCGATTCCTCCTACAATGTTCAGAGGACCATGCTGGCCGGGATAAATCCAGCACTTAATAGGCGGTTCCACATCCGTATAAATGCCGGTACAGGCAATGGTTTCATCCGTTGTGACGACATGCTCTTCCAGAGCGGCTACCGCGGTAATGGGTTTAAAGGTAGAACCAGGTGCTTTTCTTGTCTGGGTCGCATTGTTGTATAACGGAAGGGACAAGTCCGCTTGCAGCTGGCTGAAATAGCTGCCATCGCCGATCCGGTTGTTATCATATCCCGGATAGGATACCAGGGCAAGCACTTCTCCTGTTTTGTCGTTTGTAACCACTACACCCGCATTACATGGAGATAATGCCAGTTGTGCAGGCGTAATTTCCAGGGTGGACAGCTTTTTGATCAGGAAGGCGTAAGCATCGCCTGTAGCTCTCAGTTCTGCGGCATCCTGACCGCTGTCTGTTAAAACTCCCTGATCGTATAAGGCAAGGCACAGCTCCTGCCCTGTAATGACATCGTCATTGATCAGATACCGGTATATTCTCTTTGTAAAGTTCCGGTCGTCCTTTAACTTGTCCAGTGCATAAGCCACAAGGGCTTCAAAGGTGTCATCCGCGCTTGAATATTTGCTGCCGGTCCCCAGTTTGGTGGTGTCTACCCAGCCGCTGGCTATTCCATAATACAAATAGTTCCTTAAGCTGATTTCATCTGCTTTCCATGCCTGATATTCCCCGCTGGAGGTATCAATGACATCTTCCCTGATGATTCCCTCCGTGGGACTGGAAAGATAGGTATATATATAAAACATATAGGCTTTCATGTCTTCCGAAAGATCTTTCATTGGTGTGGCATGAGTGCTCATCAGTTCATTGTTCAGATTGGTAAAAATCTGCTGCTGGGAAGACATATATTTCCGGTATATGTTTTTTTCAGTTTCAGAAGCGTCCTCTCCTTCCATTTCCTTTAAGGAAAGGACATTGTTGTTGATCAGCTGGTAGTAGGCATCCTTAACAGGTATCTTCATATTGGAACCATCGGTGGTGGAGCCTGAACGGTAATCACTATTTACAATGGTCTTAATGAGAACTCCGGCTAAAGACTGTTCGATTAAGTGGTAAATGCCTTTCTGAAGATCTGCATCCAGAGTCAGATACACATCGTTTCCTGCAGAAGCATCAGTTTCATCCTTTGTTTCACGTATCCGTCCTACGCTGTCTTTGTAAATTGTTTTTTTCCCTTTTGTACCCTGAAGATCATGCTCCATGGTATATTCAATTCCGGCCCGCCCTACGATGTCATTGATGTCGTAATCGTCCTTTTTCTTCTGAAGGCCCTCCAGCTGGTCCTCCGGGACCTTTCCGGTATAACCGATGACAGGAGCAAAGGGGATGCTGTCGTTATAGGCGCGGATCGTGGTTTCCTCCACATTCACTCCCTGCATGTCCCCGATATGTTCCAGAATATCCGCCACGGTTTCATCGGATACCTGGGTAGCAACCGTAGTGGCTTCATATTTGCGGTAAGACATGAGGCGAAGGGCGTATTTGATATTGATGATATCCAGTGCCTCCTGGTCTGTCAGGGTCAAGGACTTTCCAGCCTGGTCTTTCATGTCTGTAAGGCCATTGTCCTTGCATGCCTTCTCAAACAGCTCTCTTGCGCTTAAATTAGAGGGATAATCGCCTTTTTCATTATCTAATTCTTCCACCTTTTTCAGACCGTAATAGTCTCGTAGAAAGCGCTTTCTGGAAGGCTCAGAGGAAGAAGTATAGACCATGTCGCCGTTGGGATCAATAGCGATTTCGAATTTCCCCTGTATGGTTTCCCCGTGCTTTTCAAGGATCTGCACCAGTATTAAGTACATGTTATTTTTGGCTGCTGAATTCTTATAAGCTCCGGTATCCTGTACAGTGACGGAATAAGCCAGCTTATTATAAGCCAGGACTTTTCCGTTCCGGTCATAGATATTGCCCCTTGTTCCGGCAGTGGTAATGGTCTGTTCCGTAAGCTGCAGGTATTCGTTAAGGGCCTCTTCTCCATTGATGATCTGCATGTTAAAAAGTTTATTTATTAATCCTGCATACATGAAAAAGGCGATGATTCCAAGAATAAAAAGCCGTGAAGATACTGCTTTTTTAAAAAATTCCTTTATAATGTCTAACAAATCACTAAACAATTGCCGAATCACCTCTTTTTCCTATCTTTTCCAAGTGCCGGTTCAAAATCAGGAATGCCCGATAAAGAAGCAGGGTCGTTACAACGGTAAAAATGATTTCCGGAAGCATCAGATTGATAAAATAATAACCAACCCTTACTTTCTGTCGGATGAGGAACCGGAAAACATAAATATACAGGTTGTAAGCCAATTCGTTCAGTACGCTTAGAATCAAGGGAAGCGTAATGTAATCTTCATAATAATATTTCGTACAAATTCCATTAATATAGCCAATGTAGATAAAAATCAGGGTGTAAAAGCCAAAAGGCCCGCTGTAAAATAAGTCCATTAGAAGCCCGGCCAAAAGCCCGTAATACATCCCGGCTTCTTTTCCATGCATGAAGCCAAAGGAAAAGGTAAGGATTAAGAGCAGGTTAGGTGAGGCCGATAAAAACGGAAGCAACGGAAATAGGCAGTTTTGAATGGTAAATGCCAGAATTATCATCAGCACATTAAAAATTATCCGTCTCATGTCACTCCTTTATTGAGAATTGCTCTCTGTTGTTTCTGCTTCAGAGGAAGCCGGTTCCTGGGGAGCTGTTTCCTCTGAAGCAGCTTCTTCCTTCATCATGTCAGATTTCAGTTTCGTAATAACCAGAACCTCCTGCAGGCTGTCAAAATTTGCAGCCGGAATTAAGTACCCTGACTTGGTGACGTTATTGGTATCATTGGTAATGTCAGAGGCATAACCAACCAGGATGCCGGGCAGGAATACGGAACTGATGTTGGAGGTTACGATCTTATCTCCGTCTTTTACATCACTTTCCTTTAATACGTTGGTGATCCGGAGCCTCCCTTCCTTAAACAGGGTTAAGTCACCGGCAACGATGCAGCTGTTACCAGACTGCATGGCCATGCCGCTCACACGGCTGGAGTCATCAATAATGGAACGGACGGTTGCATAATTGGCTCCCACATCCGTAACAATGCCAACCAGGCCGCCACCGGCCACAACATTCATATCCGGGGCAATGCCATCCTTTGAGCCTTTGTCTATGCGGAATATCTGGAACCAGTTGCTTGAGTCATTGGCAATGACCCTGGCTCCCACCTTTGTATATTGGGCATACTCCTGATCCAGGCTGTAAAGCTGGCGAAGCCGTTTTAATTCAAATTCTTCCGCCTGAAGCCTGGTGTTTTCTTCTGTCAGCTGTGTGATGATATCCCTCATCTCTTTATTTTCCTTCAGTGCGTCATGAAGCTTTGTATAATCGATAATTTCATCATAAATGGCCGAGCCAACCGCATTGACGCCAGATTGCACCGGGATCAGGAAATACCCCACCCCGGTCCTAAGGGGCGTCAGCCATTCGTCACGAATAGAGGTCAGCCCGATCAACAGGACACAAAATACCGTTAAGGCAATAAGAACATATTTGCTGCGTTTTGATTCCATCTATAAGATTCCCCGTTCCTTCAAACTGATATAGGAATTATCTCCTATGATAATGTGGTCCAACAGCCGGATGCCAACCAGATCCCCTGCCTCCTTTACCCTGCGGGTGAAGCTTACATCTTCCCTGCTGGGGGACGGATCTCCGCTTGGATGGTTATGGACCAGTACCAGGCTTACTGCATGATATTTCATAGCCTCAATGAAAATCTCCCTGGGAGAAACCGCGGAAGCATTCACCGTTCCCTGAGAGATCATAATGTCCCTTATCAGGGCTCCTTTTGTATTCAGGAGCATGATATAAACCATCTCCTGTTCTTTATGGCGCATATCCTCCATAAAGTAATTTACAATATCAAGGGGATTATGGAATAAATCCCCATCGGAGCGGGCAGCTCTTTTCCAGATCCGTCTGGAAAGTTCTCCCACGCATAAAAGCTGGGCACCTTTGACAGCTCCGATTCCCTTAACCGACATAAGTTCAGGCATTGAAAGATGCAAAAGCCCTAAAATACCCTCTTTGGGATAATTTAAGGCCAGTATCTTCTGTGCCAGCGCCACGGAATTGCTCTCCCTGGAACCTGTGCGGATGATGATAGATAAAAGCTCTGCATCGCTTAACCCTTCCGGCCCTTCCTTTAAACACTTTTCATAGGGCCGTTCATCCGCAGGAATGTCTTTCATCGTTATTCGTTTCATATGCCTCCTGACCGTTACTCTCCAGGCACGTTAAAAAAGGACATATGTAGACAAAGCGGCTGTTCACAATCCGCTTCGATACTTGCTTATGAACGCAGGCGTTCAAATTAACCGATATGTAATGAGGGCTGCCGCCACTCCTATAATGCCGGCCATGGTAATTTTAATGTTAATGCCAAAGGTAATTACCAGAATGCCGAGATTGACGGTCAGAGGGGTGTCAAATCCAAAGGATTGTCCTGCGTTTAACCAGGACAGCCAGGAAATTCCCCGGGTCAGATCTCCGACAAAGCCTCCGAGCACTACGCCGGCCAGCATAAGAAGAAGCAGTACCCAGCAGTTTTTGTATTTCATCTGCTTTGCTACCCCTTTTGGTTTTATGACAGGATTGTCCATACCTATCAAATCATTTTAACATAGTTTTGCAGTTGTGTATACCGTTTTTTTATAATTTGCCTCTAAGGGACAAGTACTGGGACTTGTTTGTGAAAAATTTATTTTTACAATCGGATCAGGCCAGCATCCAAAAGCTTTTGCACTGACATTAAAATTCCAAGCTTTGCGTGGTACCAGGTAAGACCTCCCTGGAAATAAACCGCATAAGGCGGTTTGATAGGACCGTCGGCACTCAGCTCAATGGATGAACCTTGTACAAAAGCACCGGCTGCCATGATGACAGGGGCGTCATAGCCAGGCATATCCCATGGTTCCGGGGTGACAAAGCTGTCAACAGGGGCTGCTGCCTGAATTCCCTGACAGAAAGCAATCACTCCTTCCGGCTTTCCAAAGGTAACGGCCTGGATAATGTCATGGCGGGACTGGGAACCGTCAGGGACCACCGCAAAGCCCAGCTTTTCATAGACATTGGCGGCGAAAACAGCGCCCTTTAAGGCTCCTGCCACTACGGTAGGCGATAAGAATAATCCCTGAAAAAAGGACTGGTTAAGGCCCAGAGTAGCTCCTACTTCCTTTCCAAGGCCAGGTGCTGTCAGACGGTAGGCTGCCCGTTCAATGCAATCGGTTCTTCCAGCGATGTAGCCGCCGATGGGAGCAATGCCTCCCCCTGGATTCTTTATGAGTGAGCCAACCACCATATCGGCCCCTACGTCAGACGGCTCCATCCGTTCAACAAATTCCCCGTAGCAGTTGTCGACCATACAGATCACATCCGGTTTCAGTTTTTTCACGAAGGAAATCAGCTCACCGATATGGGAAACCGAGAAGGTAGGACGGGTATCGTAGCCTTTGGAACGCTGAATGGTGACCAGCTTTGTTTTTTCGTTTACCGCTTTTTCTATGGATTCGTAGTCAAAGGTTCCATCGGACAAAAGGTCTACCTGCCGGTATACCACTCCATACTCTTTTAAGGAACCCACACTGTCCCTGATGCCGATCACTTCCTCCAGGGTATCATAAGGCTTTCCCACAGGTGAGAGAAGTTCATCCCCGGGGCGGAGATTTCCGGAAAGGGCAACGGTCAGGGCATGGGTTCCGCTGATCAGGTTCGGCCTTACGAGAGCGCTTTCTGTATGGAATACGCTGGCATAAACTGCTTCTAACGTGTCACGGCCCAGATCGTTGTAGCCATAGCCTGTGGTTGCCGCAAAATGGATGTCACTGACCCGGTTCTCCTGCATGGCCTTAATGACCTTCATCTGATTGTATTCAGCCGTTTCATCGATTTCTTTAAAACGTTCTCTTAACGCTTCTTCAATTTCTTTCCCAAAATCCATTACCTGACGGCTGATTCCCAGGTTTTCATACATTTCATTTATGTCCATTGTTTATTTTTCTCCAATCCGTACGTCTCATTTATGTCCTGTGAAATTTTCAAAAGTACTTGATCCAGGTCATTGTCAAAATCAGGAAGATTCAGCCATCTTACATCCTTTTCCCGTTTAAACCAGGTGATCTGGCGCTTTGCAAAATGCCTGGTGTCCCGTTTCAGGACATAAATGGCCTCTTCCAGTGTATATATCCCCTGTAAATAATCCAGGATTTCTTTATAGCCAAGGCCCTGCATGGAAACTAAGTCCCTGGTTAAGCCCATGTCCTTTAAATGCATTACCTCTTTCACAAGACCCTGCTCAAGCATGAGATCCACGCGCCGGTCTATCCGTTCATAGAGGTAGGCCCGATCTGTATTTACCACATAATAGAGGAAATCATAAGGAGACTTTTTCTGCCTTTCCCGTTTGTTATGCTCTGAGATCCTCTCCCCGGTCTGCCGGTAATATTCAATTGCCCGGATTACCCGTTTTATATTATTCTCATGGATCTCATCTGCGGAATCCGGGTCAATGTCCCGAAGAAGGTTATGGAGAAACGCTGCTCCCCTCTCCTGCCCCAGCTTTTCCAGTTCCGTGCGTATGGAGACATCTTCTCCATTTTCCGTAAAATCAATATCATAAAGAAGGGCCTGGATATAAAAACCGGTTCCTCCGGCCACAATTGGAATATGACCGTGAGAATAAATTTCTTCCACGGCCTCCTTGGCCATTTTTTGAAAGACTGTTACATTAAATTCCTCTTCCGGATCAAGGACATCGATCAGGTAATGAGGAACGCCTTCCATTTCTTCTTTTGTGATCTTTGCGGAACCGATGTCCATATGGCGGTATACCTGCATGGAATCAGCACTTATAATTTCTCCTCCGATTGCCTTTGCAAGACGGACCGACAGAGCGGTCTTTCCCACTGCCGTCGGCCCGGTTAAAATAATCAGCGGTCTCATCATACGATCCTCTTAAATTTCTTCTCTAACTCATATCTGCTCATGGAAATGATCGTTGGCCTTCCGTGAGGGCAGGCATAGGGATTTTCCAGGCTTAAAAGCTGGTCGATAAGCTGGTTGGCTTCCGCTGCAGATAAGCTGTGCCCTCCTTTTACTGCTGCCTTGCAGGATAAGGAGGCGACCCGCTCATAAATGATATCCGGGTTATGGGATCAGCCATCCTCGGACAATCCATCAATCATCTCAATCAGAAGCTCCTTTTTTGCGATGGAAAACAGGTTGGCCGGAACCCCTCTGACCGCATATTCCCTGCCGCCAAAGGGCTCGATCTCAAAGCCCATATCCGTAAAATATTTTAAATGGCGTTTTAATAAAACTTCTTCATTCTGGTTTAAGGTCAGGATGATAGGGGGGCTTACCAACTGGGAAATGCATTCCATATTCTTAAGTGTTCCCATGGTTTTTTCATATAAAACCTTTTCATGGGCAGCATGCTGGTCAATAATAAAAAGCTGTTCATTAAATTCCACCAGCCAGTAGGTATCGAACAGCTGCCCGATGAGCTTGTGCATGGACCGGGCCTTTGGTTCCAGAAGCTTTCCATCGAACAGATCCAGTTGTTCCGGCTCCTTTTCTCTTTTGGGAGCCGCTTCCCTGGCTGGAACCTCTGCCGGCTTATCAATGGGAGGGGCCTGTGGTTTTAACCAGTTGTCCGACAGTTCCTCCCCTTCCTTTACAAAGGAAGGCTGGGGCGGGGTTAACCTTTTAGGAAAGAGGCTTACCGTTTCCTTCTTCTCTTCCGCGGCAGCCTGCTGCTCCATGGCCATAAGCCGCTGCTTTTCAAAAGGCTCCGGGCTTGGCCCGTGTTTTTTGCCGGCAAAGCCTGGCTTTTCCTCCGCCTTTTTCTCTAATTCCACCTCCGGGATCAGCTCTTTGTGGGCCAAAGCGCTTGATATCACTTGATGTACCATATGATAGATCATTTCCCCATCCCGGAACCGAAGTTCCATCTTGGTGGGGTGGACATTCACATCAAGGATTTCCTGGTCAATGGAGAAATGAAGCATGGTGAAGGGATATTTATGCTGCATCATAAATGGCCGGTAAGCTTCTTCAATTGCTCTGGAAATGATGCTGCTTTTTATGTACCTGCCATTAATGAAATAGTTTTCGTAATTACGGTTGCCTCTGGCGATCACCGGTTTTCCGATGTAGCCATGAATGGAAACCTGGGGCTTGCTCACCGAAACCTCCAAAAGGTTTGATGCGATTTCCCGTCCAAAGACTGTGTATACAATATCCTTTAAGTTGTGGTTTCCGGAAGTGTGCAGCTTGTTCTGATTGTTCTGGATAAAGCGGATGGATACTTCCGGATGAGACAGGGCCAGCTTTTCCACCAGTTCTGCCACATGGGCGCCTTCCGTTGCAGGAGTCTTTAGAAACTTTTTCCTGGCCGGAGTGTTATAAAACAGGTTCCTGGCAATAAAGGTAGTCCCTTCCGGTGCTCCGATTTCTTCCACGGACCGTTCTTCGCCTCCGTCAATCTGATATCTGGTTCCGGTAAGCCCTGCACTGGTCTTGGTAATAAGCTCCACCTGGGAGACTGCAGCAATGCTTGCAAGAGCCTCTCCCCGGAATCCAAGAGAGGAAATGGTGAACAGATCCTCTACCGATTTAATTTTACTTGTAGAATGGCGCAAAAAAGCCAGAGAGACTTCCTCTTTTGGGATTCCGCATCCATTGTCGGTCACCCGGATAAAGGAGGTTCCTCCTTCTTTGATCTCCACGGTAACTGCGGTAGATTTGGCGTCAATGGCGTTTTCCAAAAGCTCCTTTACAACGGAGGCCGGACGTTCAATGACCTCTCCTGCCGCTATTTTGTTAATGGTGCTTTGGTCCAGTACGGTTATATTCGGCATGGTACGTCTCCTTTCTCCAGGGCGTGTCAGTTTTTTCCGGGATTAGCAGATACGCCTTACTGCCAGCGGTTCTTCAGCTTTGTCTGCAGACAGTACAAAGTATTAAGTGCGTCAATGGGCGTCATGTTACCCAGTTCTAAATCTCCTAATTCCTTGATGATGTCATCATCCTTTACGGTATCAAAGATGGACATCTGCTGCAAATCCACTTCGTCCGGCTTGGGAACTGCTTTTCTCTGGGTAATATTGGCGTTGATCCCGGCAATTTCCCTGGCCTTAGCTGTGATGTCCGCATCGCTTAATTCTAACAGCAGCTCCTTGGCCCTTACAATGACGGTATCTGGTACGCCGGCCAGCTTTGCTACCTGTACGCCGTAGCTTTTATCGGCTCCGCCCTTTATGATTTTTCTTAAGAAAACAATGTCATCGCCCTGTTCCTTTACTGCGATGCAGTAATTATTTACCCCGCTCATGGTTCCTTCCAGCTCGGTCAGCTCATGATAGTGGGTGGCAAACAGGGTCTTTGCTCCCAGGATTTTCGGATTGCTGATGTGCTCCACCACGGCCCAGGCAATGCTGAGCCCGTCAAAGGTGCTTGTTCCGCGGCCTATTTCATCTAAGACGATCAGGCTGTTTTTTGTGGCGTTCCGGAGGATATTTGCTACCTCCGTCATCTCCACCATAAATGTACTCTGGCCGGAAGCCAGATCATCGGATGCGCCTACCCGGGTAAAAATCCGGTCGCAGATTCCAATGCTTGCCTCCTCTGCAGGAACAAAGCTTCCGATCTGGGCCATAAGGACAATCAAGGCAGTCTGGCGCATGTAGGTAGACTTTCCTGCCATGTTGGGACCGGTGATGATGGAGACCCGGTTTTTCCCGTTGTCCAGATAGGTATCATTGGAAACGAACAGATCATCCCGCATCATTTTTTCCACCACCGGATGGCGTCCGTTTTTAATGTCGATCAGTCCCTTTTCATTGATCTGGGGCTTGACATAATTGTTCCTTGTGGCAACAGAGGATAAGGAGGCCAGAACATCAACTCCTGCTATGGCCCTTGCAGTCTTTTGGATCCGGAGAACCTGGTCTGCCACCGAATCCCGGACCTGGCAGAATAAACTGTATTCCAGGGAAAACAGCTTGTCCTCAGCGCCCAGTATTACATTTTCAAGTTCCTTCAGTTCATCGGTGGTGTAACGCTCCGCATTGGCAAGAGTCTGTTTACGGATAAAGTAATCGGGTACAAGATCCTTAAAGGAATTGGTTACTTCAAAATAATAACCGAATACTTTATTGAATTTTACTTTCAGGTTTTTGATCCCGGTTTTTTCTTTTTCCCGCGCTTCCAAATCAGCCAGCCAGTTCTTGCCCTCTGTTTTGGCGCTTCTCAGCTTATCGGCTTCCTCATGGAACCCATCCTTAATAATCCCTCCGTCTCTTAAGGTAACCGGCGGGTCGTCAATAATGGCGCGGTCAATTAAGTCCCTGACATCCTCTAAGGGATCTAACTCCCCCCATAAGTCCTTCAGCATGTCACTGGTGAATTCTTTTAAAAGATTCTTGATATGGGGAAGCATTTCCAGGGAGCTTTTAAATGCGATTATGTCTCTGGGATTGGCTGTTTTATAGCTGATCCGTCCGATCAGACGTTCCAGGTCATAAATAGGGTTTAAATATTCACAGATTTCTTCCCTTGATATGAAATTCATATTCAGCTCTTCAATGGCGTTCTGGCGTTTTATGATCTCTGACTTATGGATCAGGGGCTGCTCAATGTAGGTGCGCAGCATTCTGGCGCCCATGGCTGTCTTTGTCCGGTCCAGGACCCAGAGAAGGCTTCCGCGCTTCTGCTTTTCCCTTAAGGTCTCCAAAAGTTCCAGATTCCGCCTGGTAGAAGTATCAATAATCATGAATTGCCCGGTGGAATAAGGGGTAATGGTGGTTATATGGGAGAGGCTGTTTTTCTGGGTCTCGTACATGTATTCCATAACTGCCCCGGCAGCTATGACTCCGGTGTCATAATCTTCCAGTCCAAGCCCTGTGAGTACGCCTACCTTGAAGTGTTCTTTTAGAATTTTCCGGCAGACTTCATCGGAAAAGAAATGATGATCCAGAGATGAAATAACCGCATGGTGACGGTTCTTTATTTCTTCAACATCTACGCCCGAAACATAAAACGCTTCGTTGCAGATGATTTCGGAGGGGGTAAACTTATTGATCTCATCGATCAGCTCCCGCTCCGACTCTACTTCTGTTACAAGAAAATCACCGGTGCTGATATCCGCAACTGCGATCCCAAAGGTTTCGCCGATGTAGACGATTCCCATCAGGTAATTATTTTTTGTCTCATCAAGAGCCTGGGCGCTTGTGATGGTTCCAGGCGTTACCACACGGATGACCTCCCGCTTTACCAGTCCCTTGGCAAGCCTGGGGTCCTCCATCTGCTCGGCTATAGCAACTTTATAGCCCTTCTGGACAAGACGGTTTAAATATGTATCAACGGCATGGTAAGGAACGCCGCACATAGGCGCCCGTTCCTCCAGCCCGCATTCTTTCCCGGTTAAGGTAATTTCCAACTCTTTTGATACGGTAACCGCATCATCAAAAAACATTTCATAAAAGTCTCCCAGCCTGTAAAACAGGATACAGTCCGGGTATTCCTTCTTTGTTTCCACGTAATGAGTCATCATTGGTGACAATCCAGCCATGCTCTTTTACTTCCTCTTTTCTGTATACCGCCCATGTCTTTTGGCAGAGCCCACCGCTTTACCGGGTGTAATGGTATGCCCGCAGGGCGTTTCTTCTGTATTCTTCCGTATTATGGTCTTAAAGTTCCCATGTAGTAAAATCCTCTGGATTCATCCAGATATACGTCCACGATTTTTCCTATGAGAGAAGAATCTCCCTTAAAGTGAACGGTAGTGTTATTACTTAAGCGGCCGGTTAAAAGGCCCTTCTCATGATCATTCACTTCTTCTGCAAGTACCTTCTGAACGGTGTGTTCCTCTCTTCCGCAGACCTCGGAGGAGATTTTCTGGACTTCACCCAGCAGACGGTCAAAACGGTTCTTTATTACTTCTTCAGAAACCTGCTCCTCCATCTTTGCTGCCGGTGTTCCGGTGCGTTTGGAGTAGATAAAGGTAAAGGCGCTGTCAAAGCGTACCTTTCTCACCACTTCAAGAGTTTCGTTAAAATCCTCTTCTGTCTCTCCGGGGAATCCTACAATGATATCTGTGGTCAGGGAAATATCCGGCATGGCTGTCCGGATTTTTTCCACAAGCTCCAGGTACTGTTCCTTGGTGTATTTCCGGTTCATGACCTTTAAAATCCGGCTGCTGCCTGACTGAAGAGGCAGGTGAAGATGATTGCACACCTTTTTTGAATTTTTCATGGCTTCAATCAGTTCGTCTGACAAATCCTTTGGATGAGAAGTCATAAAGCGAATCCGCTCCAGGCCTTCCACCTGGTCGATCTGTGTCAGAAGCTCTGCAAAGCTTACGGGTGTTTCCAGGGTCTTTCCGTATGAGTTGACATTCTGCCCTAAAAGCATGATTTCCACAACTCCGTCATTTACCAGCTGCTTTACCTCTTCCAGAATGTCTTTGGGGCTGCGGCTCCGTTCCCTGCCCCGCACATAGGGAACGATGCAGTAGCTGCAGAAATTGTTGCATCCAAACATAATATTAACGCCGGATTTAAAGGGGAACTTCCGTTCCGTGGGGAGATCCTCCACAATCCGGTCCGTTCCCTCCCAGATGTCTACAACCATCTTTTTTTCTTCCAGGCGTTCATACATAAGTTCTGCCAGTTTAAAAATGTTATGAGTGCCAAAAATAATATCCACAAAGCGGTAGCTCTTTTTAATCTTTGTAACTACTTTTTCTTCCTGCATCATGCAGCCGCAAAGAGCGATCATCATATGGGGATTTTTCTTTTTTAAGCTGTTTAAATAACCAAGACGTCCATAGACTCTGTCATTGGCATTTTCCCTGACGGTACAAGTGTTATAAAGAACAAAGTCAGCCTCTTCCGTGTCATGTTCCACAAACCCGATAGCTTCTAAGATACCTTGAAGCTTTTCGGAATCTCTGGAATTCATCTGACAGCCGAAGGTGGCGATGTGAAAGGTAAGCTGCTCCTTTCCTGAGACTTCCTTTAATTTTTCC
Source organism: Lacrimispora sp. BS-2 (assembly GCF_040207125.1). Lineage (NCBI taxonomy): Bacteria > Bacillati > Bacillota > Clostridia > Lachnospirales > Lachnospiraceae > Lacrimispora > Lacrimispora cavernae. The sequence continues at coordinate 1,391,012 of NZ_CP157940.1, read as the reverse complement.
AGAATATCCTGGCAGCGTTCTATAAAAAAGTATTGTCTTGCAGGCTCCTCCTGGGGGGCATGGCTGAGGGCTTCTTCGTAAGTCATATTTATATCATTCATTTACATAACCTCTTAATTTTTTCATTATAGCATATATCCGCAGTGAACAGTATATCATAAATCCTTTTTATTGCAAATACCAAAAAAAATTCCCATAGCAGCCTGCGTCTTGCTTCTATCTAAAATAATTATCCTGTTCCGAAACAACTTCTATGGGCTGTTGTAAATCAAACTCCTTCATCTTCTGAATAGCAAGTACAATATACAGCACCGAAAGGCCGAAATTGATGATACCGAACATGGGTATGGAAAACGGAAGAAAGGATAGAATTGCTTTCAGCAATAAAGGTAATGTCCTTGCATAGACTCCCATTTGATAAAGCTGCCCGAAAGTTAGTTTATACTTCATACAGGAGGCGGCTATCATACCAAGAAGAGCAACAATTAGTACCCCAAAGAAAAAGAAGGCTGCCATGAATATAAAGGCCGCAACCATAATACCTGCTACGATCAGATAAGCCTGCGGAACGAACTCCATAAGTTTATCCCTGCTGAATTCTATATCGAGATCTGAAAAATATTGTCCCTGAATTTGACCTTTGTTTTTCACAATAACTTTTTCTGAATCTATCAGGAATACTTGGTAATAATCTGACAGATACTCTCCGATCTCATCTGCATCATAAAAAATATTATCCGGATCAGTATTGATATTAATATATGTACCATCTGCCTCATATTCAATAGGATTTTCAATCCAGAATTCTCCGTCACTTAGCTCAAAATCAGGAATATAATCATTTATAATCTTTACAAAACCGCCTGTTTTGACCTGAAATTTAATAAAAGGAACAATCATTGTTAGAGCAAAATATAAAACTGTAAGAATTATTCCTGCTAAAAAAACCTTGCGGCGTTTGTTTTTCAAAAATTCCTTATAACTTTTAAAATCATAAACCGACAATATAAGTTCCTTGAATACATTCATATAGTTATCCCCCGCCTTATTTTCTTTTTCGCTTCATCATTAACAAAAATCTCGCTTGATTTCAGTTTAATCGTATACTCCTTTTCATAAACTTTTACATACCATATAGTACCCATTTTTTATATCCTTTCTCTTAAGTATTTTAATGCATATTAAGCTTATCATATGGCTGTATTTAAGTAAAATATTTTTTTATCGGCTTGCGCAATATACCCTGAACCAAAACTGCCTTTTGAGTCTATTATTTCCAATGGAAAAGAGCCGCTGTACATAGATGATTACGTTCCTATTTACAACGCCCCTTTTATGAAAAATCAGGTGAAATTTTCTCTGTTTGTTTCAATTACCCCTTTAAACCATTCAAAGGAATCATGATAATATACCGGATAAAACAGCTTTTATTCCCTATGATCATGGATCTCCACCACTTCACTTGCCACTTTCCCGGTAAATGCATCGTCATGCTCCACAAGCAGCATGGTAGGCTGGAATTTAAGGATCAGATCTTCGATCTGAATCCTGGAATATACGTCAATGAAGTTAAGAGGTTCATCCCATATATACAGATGGGCCTGCTCACAGAGACTGCGGGCGATAAGAACTTTTTTCTTCTGTCCTTCGCTATAGGATTCCATGGGTTTTTCCAATTGTTCTCTGGAAAAGTCCAGCTTGCGCAGAAGCGCTTTAAACAAGGAATCTTCGATACCGCTTTCCCGGGAGTATTCTGTCAGGCTCCCTTTTAAAAATGAAGTATCCTGGGATACATAGGAAATTTTAAGGCCGCTGGCTGTTTCCTTATCCCCCTCATAGGAGATACTTTCACCTGTAACGTTTTCGCCCAGGATCAGCTTTAGTATGCTGGATTTTCCGCAGCCGTTTTTCCCCTGCAAGGATATGCGCTGTCCCTGTTCCAGGGTGAAGCTGACCGGCTCACAGACAGGCATCCCATAGTATGGAACCACATTTTTCAAGGTGAGAATCCTTGAGGTGCGGTATTTTAAAGGATAAAGCTTAAGATCTTCCACATCTTCAATGTTTTTAAGCAGGCCTTTTTTATCATCAATGACACGGTCCTGCCTGCGTTCCAGATTCTTTCTCCGCATTTGCATCCGCCTGGATTTTTCGCCGACATAGGCCCGCGTATCAATGGATTTTTCGTGTATCATGGATTTTTTTCCGATTTTTGTCGATTCCACTTGATCCGCCCATTCCCCGGATTGTCTTGCAGCAGCCTCCAGATGCCTGATGTCCTTTTTCAAACGTTCATTTTCGGACCGTTCGTACTGATCCTGCATCTGCTTATTCTCGTACCAGGAGGAGAAATTACCCTTTTGCACCTCAATGTTGGTTTTGTTTATGGACAAGATATGGTCCACGGATGCATCAAGGAATTTCCGGTCATGGGATACCAGGATAAATCCCTTTTTGCTGTTTAAATACTGGCTTACCAGTTCTCTGGCCTCCCGGTCCAGATGATTGGTCGGCTCATCGATCAGCAGAAAATGGCCTTCCTTTAAGAACAGGGCTGCTAATAGAATCTTGGTCCTCTCCCCGTTTGAAAGCGTGTAAAACGGGCGGTATAGCGCATCCTCGGAAACTTTCAGCCTGGATAATTCTTTTTTTAGCTCCCAAAATGCATAATCCCCAAGGAGAGAGTCCAGAATTTCCAAAGTGTTCAGCTCCTCATCCGGTACAGGAAATGGGAAGTAATCAAACAGGACATTGGAAACAATGGTTCCCGTGTATTGATACCGGTTCATCAGAAGATTTAAAAATGTAGTCTTTCCTCTTCCGTTTCTTCCTGTAAAGCCCAGCTTCCAATCTGTATCAATTTGAAAGGAAGCGTGCTTAAAGACTGGGTTTGGGCTTCCTTCATAGGTGAATGACAAATCAGTGACCTGTATTAATGACATAGATATTCCTCCATTCAGGCAGGAAATTAAATTTCCCCACAAAAAAACGACTGCAAGAATCCTTTTTCTCACAGCCGTTCGCATCAAAACAAGCCCAATGGGCAAAATTTCTGCTTTATCCATGTCTTATTATGACATAAAAAGGGTATGAGAATGAAATAATATTCTTGCAAAAACAGGCATGACAAAAAAAGACAATGTCCTTTCCTTCTTATCATGCAGTTACTTAAGCAAGAATTATTAAATCATCCTTTCACCTCATTTCGTTTTATATGCCCGTAGTCTATCATAAATATATAAAATTGTCAAACAATATCCCTCCGTCCTTTTGCAAAACTATGGACGTACCTGGCCATCACCATATATGATATATTTGGTGGTCGTCAGTTCCTTAAGCCCCATGGGGCCTCTTGCATGAAGCTTCTGGGTGCTGATTCCGATCTCAGCGCCAAAGCCGAATTCATATCCGTCAGTAAATCGGGTGGATGCGTTGACATAAACAGCTGCCGCATCGATTTCATTTAAAAACTTCTGGGCATTGTTATAATCTGATGTAATAATAGATTCGGAATGCTTGGTGTTATAACGGTTAATGTGGGAAATAGCTTCCTCCACAGAACCAACAATCTTTAAGGACAAAATATAGTCCAGGTATTCACGGCCCCAATCTTCCCCGGCGGCAGGGACAAATCCCTCTGCCATGGTACAGGCTTCCTCATCCGCCCGAATTTCAACAGATTTCCGAGAAAGACGCTCTTTTAATAAGGGGAGGAACTGAGGGGCAATTGCTCTGTGAATGACCAGGGATTCGCAGGCGTTGCACACCCCGATCCTCTGGGTCTTTGCGTTGAATATGATATTTAAGGCCATATCAAAGTCAGCGGATTCGTCTACAAAAATGTGGCAGTTTCCAGTTCCGGTTTCAATGACCGGAATGGTGCTGTTATCCACAACGGTTTTTATTAATCCTGCGCCTCCTCTTGGGATCAATACATCCACATATTCCCTGAGACGCATGAATTCCTTTGTCACTTCCCGGTCAGTATCAGTGATGAGCTGTATGGCATCCTCCGGCAGGCCCGCATTCCCAAGGCCGATTCGGAGCCATTTTACAATAGCAATATTGGATTCCAGTGCATCACTTCCACCCTTTAAGATTACAGCATTTCCTGATTTGAAGCAAAGACCGAAGGCATCGGCGGTCACATTGGGCCTGGCTTCGTATATAATACCTACAACGCCCAGAGGAACCCGCTTCTGGCCAATGGTAAGGCCATTGGGACGGACCTTCATGGAAAGCACTTCTCCCACCGGGTCATCTAACGCAGCCACGGACAAAAGTCCTTCAGCCATGGCTTCGATTCTCCCGGGAGTCAGTTCCAGGCGGTCAATCAGCCCGGCGCTCATTCCGGAGGCCACTGCTTTTATAACATCCTCCTGGTTTGCTGCAAGGATTTCTGCTTCGCCTTCCAGCAGGGCTGCTGCCGCTGCCTTTAAGCCTTCATTCTTTTTTGCGGAACCCAGTATCCCGATAATTCCGGCTGTTTCTTTTGCTTTTTTTCCGATCTCAATAATGGTCATAAATGAGTCCTCCAATCTTATTTCCTTAAGGAGTGATAATCCGGTCCACACGCTTGTCATGAGGTTCCGTTGGAATGTGGTCAAATATCTGAAATCCGTAGGCTATTGCAATGCGGGGATGGTCTGGTTCCTTTTCAAAAAGCCGGTCATAATATCCGCCGCCGTATCCCAGCCGGTTTCCCGATTTGTCAAAAGCAAGTCCCGGAACAATCACAGGGGCTTCCGGGTCATGGATTTTTAAGCAGGATGGCTTTGGTTCCATAATACCCATGATGCCTTCCTCTAAATCTGCTTTCCCGGATATGGAATAAAACTCCAGTTCCTTTCCGACGACCTTTGGTACAGCCACGCATTTCCCCTGCCTTAATAATGCCTCCATGAATTTCCAGGTACCTGCCTCCCGGTGAAAGGATGCATAGCAGTAAACACAAAAAGCCCTATGGATATCATCAAGGTTCAAAAGCTTCTCACAGATAGCATGGTTCCATGCGTTCTCAGTGGCTGTCTCCAAGGTCTTTCGCTGTTCCTTTATAATCAGCCTGATATCATTCTTCTCCGACTTTTCCATATTTTTTACCCAAATCTGTTACGGTACCGTCTTTTTCCTGAATGGAAATGTTGTTTAGATTTCCCCGTAAACTGTTGCGGATGGATTCGATATACTCCTTCCGCAAAGCGGCCTGCTCCGCCTGCTCTTCTGGTGATAATCCTGTTGCTTTTGATTTATGATAAAGTGTATTGATCCTGTCGATCTTATCCTGATTCATAGGGTTCTCCTTAATACTCGTGATTGATATAGTCCATTAAGTCAAAATCATGGTTTGGATGGGCCAGGAACAGGGTTCCTTTTTCTTCGCCCAATACGATCTGTTCGATAACCTCCACCTGGTCTCCGTTGGCAATGACCATATCGGAACCGCCGTCCGTAGCAATACGTGCGGCAGCAAGCTTTGCAGCCATGCCTCCGGTACCTACATCGCTTCCTGAGGTGGATTTTCCCATTTCCATAAGCTTTGGTGTGATTTCCTTTACCAAACCGATAAATTCTGCTTTTGGGTTTTGTCTGGGATCATCGGAATACAGGCCGTCAATATCCGATAATAAGATTAATAAGTCTGCTCCGATCAATGCGGCAACAATGGCGGAAAGACGGTCATTATCACCGAAATTATCCACCAGAGGGATTTCGGAGGTGGATACGGTATCGTTTTCATTGACAATTGGGATGGTCCCAAGCTTTAAAAGCTCATCAAAGGTATTCTGTGCATTATAACGGCTGCTGTCATTAACCATAGTATTTTTGGTCAAAAGAACCTGTGCAGCTATTTGATTATATTCTGCAAAAAGCTTCTGGTACACCATCATAAGCCTGGCCTGGCCTACGGCAGCGAATGCCTGCTTTTCCGATATGGTAACAGGTCTGGTATGGTGCCCCAGAGCCTGACGCCCTGCAGCGATCGCACCGGAGGAAACTAAGACTACCTGTTTTCCCTGTCCCTTTAAATCGCTGATTACCCGGACCAGTTTTTCAATTTTCATCAGATTCAAATCCCCGGTATATGCATGAGTTAAGGATGAGGAACCGATTTTTATTACAATCCTTTTTTTATCCTTTAGTTCTTCTCGTGACCTGTCGTTCATCTTCATTATCATCTGCTTTCTGGAAATCTTTTTGTTTCATATCTTACATCATTTTTGCTGTTTCGTCAATTTATAAAGAAAACCTTTCAAATCTGGAGGCAATGGCTTCTGCCACTTTTAAGCCATCCATTGCCGCAGAGGTGATCCCTCCTGCGTATCCGGCACCTTCTCCGCAGGGATAGATTCCTTTTATGCTGCATTCAAAGGCTTCGCCTCTGGGAATGCGCACCGGTGAAGAGGTTCTGCTTTCCACGCCCGCAAAGATGGCATCCGGTCTGGAAAATCCGTGAATCCGGCGGTCAAAGGCTTCCACTCCCTGGATCAGGGATTCTGATAAGTATTCAGGAAGAAATTCTCTTATATTGGCAAAACCATATAAGCCCTTAAAGGCCGGCTCTACATCGCCAAATGCCTTTGACGGCTGATTCTTTTTAAAATCCCCATAAAGCTGGACCGGCATTTTCCCGCTGCCGCTTAAGAAGGCAGCTTCCTCCAGCCGTCTTTGATAAGCGATTCCGGCAAGAGGAGCCGTGCCGCCAAAATCCTCCGGTGTCACGGTAACGATCAGGGCGCTGTTTGCATTTACGCCATCTCTCTTGTGATAGCTCATTCCGTTTACTGCAAGCCTTTTTTCTTCGGAGGAGGCATTGACAACATATCCTCCGGGACACATACAGAAAGTATAAACTCCTCTTCCGTTTGTGCACTGATGGGTCAGCTTATAATCAGCCGGGCCCAGGATGGGATGGTTTCCGGTACCATACTGAGAACGGTTTATGCTTTCCTGTGGATGCTGGATTCTTAAGCCCACCGCAAAAGCCTTTGCTTCCATTGGAATCCCTCTTTTGTTAAGGGTTTCAAAGGTGTCCCTGGCGCTGTGGCCGATGGCCAGCACAAGAATTTCTGCCGGGATTTCTTCTTTTTCATCGACCATCACTCCCTGCACCCTGCCGCCTTTTACGGTAAAATCGGTCACGCGGCTGTTAAAGCGGACCTCTCCTCCAAGGCTTATGATCTCATCCCTCATCCCCTTGACAATGCCGCTTAAAACATCGGTGCCGATATGAGGCTTATTTACATAGAGAATAGAGGGATCGGCTCCAAATTCCACAAAAAGCTCCAACACCTTCCTGTTCCTCATAAGGGGATCCTTAAGAAGGGTATTCAGCTTTCCATCGGAAAAGGTACCTGCTCCGCCCTCTCCAAACTGCACATTGCAATCCGGCCTTAATATTCCGCCGTTCCAGAATGAATCCACGGCCTCCCTGCGCTTTTCCACGGCATCTCCCCGCTCCAGAAGAAGGGGACGGTATCCGTGTCTAGCCAGCATAAGCCCGCAAAAAAGCCCGGCAGGTCCGGCGCCGATGATCACCGGCCGGCCGGCCATCTTTTCAGTTCCCGGCTTTGGAAAGAAATATTCTTTTTTCTCTGATAATCCAAGGTTTCCGTTTCTGGCTTTATGTATCACAGACTCTTCTTTTGCGGTCTCCACATCGATGCAGTAAGTAAAATGGATTTCCTCTTTTTTTCTGGCATCAATCGATTGTTTAATTATTTGCAGGGAACGGATTTCCTTTACCGGTATTTTTAATGTCTTCGCTGCCTTTGCCCATAAGGCCTCTTCTGTATGATCCACCGGCATCTTTAACTGATTAATTCTTATCATTGTTTTCCTCGTTTTCCTCATTCCTGCCCGTGCTTTCTGGGCGTTTCCTTCCTGCATAAATACCTGCCAGTATGCCGCAGGACCATGCCCACTGCAGGTTATAGCCTCCGCAGATACCGTCCACGTCAAGAATTTCTCCGGTCAGGTAAAGCCCTTTAATAAGCTTTGACTCCATGGTATTTGGATCTACATCCCTGGTATCAATTCCTCCGCTGCACACCTGAGCCTGATCAAAGGAATTGGCGGCAAGGATTTCTGTTTTCAGCCCCTTTAATACGGAGGCCAGTTTTTTTATCTGGGCAGCCGTGATATTTTTAACAATGCCTTCATTTGGAATCCCGGCTTCCTTTAAAAGAATCCGGGCCAGCTTATGGTTTAATACGCCGTTTAAGAATTCTTCTGCCGGCCGGTAGCCGAAGCGTTTTACTCTTTCCGAAAGAAGCTGCCTGGTACTTTCAAAATCCATGGAAGGGAATAGATCCAGCTCTGCTGTTACATTACGGCCTGCATCCAGCTCTCTGGCAGCGAAACGGCTGACCTGGAAAACCGGAATGCCGGAGATTCCATAATCCGTGAACTGAAGCTCCCCGAGGTCGGCTTTTGCCGTTTTTCCGTCTATTTTAAGAGTCACGGTGGCTTCTGTCCTGACACCGGCAGCCTGTTTGTACCATTTTTCCCTGCATCTAAGCTGAACCAGAGCAGGCAGCGGCTTAAGGATGCGGTGCCCCAATGCCCTTGCAAGCTGATAACCGCTTCCATCGGAACCTGTTTTTGGAGCCGCCATGGAACCTGCTGCTAAAATGATGGCATCCGCTTTTTTCTTCCCCATGGAAGTCATTAAGGACAGATCCTTCCTTATCTCCTCTACCTGACAGTCGGTAACAATGGAAACGCCCAGATGGTCCAGTTCAAAAAGAAGGGCCTCCAGTACAGAGGCGGCCTGTCCGGTGTTTGGATAGACATATCCGTTCCGGTCTGAAAGTACAAGGCCAAGGTCCCGGAAAAACTCCAGAGTCTGTTCTACCGTAATGCGATCCAGCACCTTTTTTATAAATTCCGGCTGGCTTCCCCGGTAAGCTCCATCAGGGGTTATTAAATTAGTTAAATTGCATTTTCCGTTTCCAGTGGAAAGAAGTTTTTTTCCCGGTCTGGCTGTATGTTCTAAAACGGTAACAGAAGCGCCCTGCCTGGCTGCCTGGATGGCTGCTGCCAGACCGGAAGCTCCTGCCCCTACGATGATTACCTGTTGTTTCATAAAATCCTCCTGTATCCTCAGACAGACCTATTGTATCCAGTTTGCCCCTTCATTTCAAGTGCTTCTTTAGCTTGTATAGGATTCCAGGTAATTAAATACCTCGATCATGGAAGAAAACCATATGCCCTCCATTAATTTCCCCCGTTCTTCCTCGGGGAAATCAGTGACCGGCATATGGGTATAAAGGCAGATGGTGGTTTTATCCTGATAGAGGACGAGAAGATATCCGTCCTCTGAGACAAGATAATATTTTTCTTTGCCCTTTGCATTTACGGGTTCAACCTCTTCCTGGTTTATTACAATCTGCGCTTCCGTCACAGTTTCTGTTTCTATGGTTGCCCCCGGCAGGGCCTCCTCAGGCCTTACGCTGTCCTTTGTAATGGCAAACCCAATTCCTAAGCAAATGGCGGATGCCGCTACGAACAAAAGAAAGCAGAACATATACTTCTTCATGAGATGATACCTCCTTCATGTAAGTATAGTATCTGCCTTCTTCCCTGGTTTTAATCACATAAGATGGAATTTTCTTGCAATGCCCACCAGCTTTTTCCCTCCCGGAACATTTAAAAGCTCCGATTCATCCACGCAGCGCAGTTTTAAAAGAATAATTCCATAAACTACCACAGCAACAGCTATGGCGGCAAGAACACCAAATACATTGCGCTTTAAGGTCAGATGCACCAGGAAATAGGTGCCGTACGCAGCCGCTCCCATGACTCCTGATGCCAGAAGGGGAAGGATAAAGGTCTTTTTATATTCCTGCCTGTAATTTAAAAACCGACCGATTGCGGCCCCGTTTAAAATACACATCGTAAAAGCAAACAGGATATTGGAGTATACCACGCTGTAGATTCCCAACCGGAATCCAAAAAGCATGACACACAGGATGATGACATGGAGTATTAAAGAAATGATAGCATTCTTTAAGGGGGTCTGCATCCGGTTGATACCCTGCAATACTCCGTTAGTTACTGTGGAAAGGGAGAAAAACACCACGGCCACAGATCCGTACATCACCATCTTAATAAGGGCCGAATTGTCATTCCGGCTAAATAGCATATTGCAGATAGGCCCTGCCAGTACAGTAAGGCCGACCGTGGCCGGTATGGCTATGAGCATGGAAAAACGGATCACCATAGAAACTTTGCTTTTTAACTGTCCTTTCTGACCTTCCGCCATCGCCCTTGACAGGGAGGGGATGAGGGCGGAGGACAGGGAATTGGCAATTGCCACCGGAATGTTAAAAAGAAGCTGGTATTTCCCGATTACGCCCCAGTTGGAAGCAATCTCCGATGCGCCCATGCCCATGGCTGCCATGCCGTTTCCATAGATGCTGTTATCTATCACTGTGCTGATGTTATAGGCCACGCTGCTTAATACAATAGGAAAGACTGTCATGAAAAGAACGCCGGAAAGCTCTCCATAGGACTCCCGCCGTCTTGTCCGGTCCCTTCTCGCCTGTTTTCTCATGATTGGCTTGTAGCTGAATAAAATAAACAGGAGAAACAGCAGGGCAGCCACAGCCCCTGCTCCCGTTCCAATGGTTCCTCCGGCCGCTCCAAAGGCAAAGGAGTATTCCGTTGATCCATGAACCAGATTGGACCGAAGCCCTGCCTGGAACAGCCTGGAAGCCGCGTATACGCTGATGATTGCATTGACGATCTGTTCAAGCACCTGGGATATGGCTGTTGGAAGCATGGTCCCAATACCCTGGAAATAGCCCCGGAATACGCCGAGATAGGCAATCACCCAAATGGTGGGGGCCAGTGTCTTTAAGGCATAGAAGGTGTAAGGCATCTTTAAAAAACGGCTGGCAAACAGGTCCGCTCCAAACCAAAGCACAGCAGCCCCCAGCCCTCCTACAACTGTACCGTAAAACAGGGAAACCTTTAATACCCTTATGGAATTGCAGTACTCTTTTCTCGCCAGCCTGGTGGCAATCATCTTGGATACTGCCGTAGGCAGGCTGTAAGATGATACAATCAAAAGGAGGGAATAAATGGAATAGGCAGAGCTATAATAGCCATTTCCTTCATTCCCTAAAATATCCGCCAAAGGGATGCGGTAAAACATTCCAATGACCCGGACGATAATACCTGCCACCGCAAGGATGGCTCCCTGGATCAGGAAATTAGAGGATCCCCTTTTTGCCTGTTTTCTGCTTGTCTTATTCTTTTCCATTTAACTTTACATTGGGAGAATCCTGTGCGGAAATAATGCATACCCAGGTTTTTCCCTGGTTCAGGATAATCTCGTTATTCTCCATGTCGTAATAATGTGTTGGGCCGAATTCTCCATCCTTGGCCCATTTTATGGGGATGGAACGTCCTTCCGTCACGTAACAGCCATAAGAGTCATCCTGTACGTTGATGTTTAAATAATCTGTCGTTGCATAATGGGCGGAAGGACAGTACTGAAGAATGATATTCTTAACCTTGATCTGGCCTTCATTTCCCTTGTGGGGAGCCCCATACTGGTACCGGTAATAAAGCCCGTCCTCCTCATGGTATTCAAACCACGGCTTATTGAGAACATAGCCTGGATAGACCTTATAGGCATCGCTGACTCCATTTACTCCTTCAAGGGTCACCTTACGGCCATCTTTTGCAAAGCGGTAGTGGCCCCGGTAGGCTGGGGCGTAGCTTTCTGAATATCCCAGCTGAAGGATAGATTTACTCAACCGCTCCCCGCTGGTATATGCGTTGTGGGGGGATTTTCGGTCTTTGGAACGAAAATATGCCACCGTGCCGATGCCATCCAGCCCGTTGATGTTATCCACATTGGCAAGATAAGGCCTTGCAAAGGTGCTCTGTCCGTAATGGGCGTAAATGGCATCAAATTCACGGGCAAAATATGTATAATAGGTGCGGCAGCTTCTGACAGAGCCTATCCGGTCCAGATCATCATAATTTTCCAGAATAGCCATGTAACGGTTCATTCCCCCTTCTGCCGGCGCCTCATAAACTACTCCGGCACGGTTGATTCCATATTGGGGAAGAGCTTCTTTGTCATTGCTCATCATCACTGCCACCGGCCTCCGGTTCCCGATGGCAGAATTCACCATCTCCCCCGTAAGATAGCTGCGTATCATTCCATCTTTTTCGGTACGTTCTTCAAAGGTATAGTACTCACCGGAATTCGCCACTGTTCCATCGTCTGCTGACTCACTGCTGCTGATTTTGATCTCTTTTGTTTCCGTAGCCTGGTCGGTTTCCAGAGTTTGATCCGGAATCCATACCTTTTCATATTTTCTACTGCAGCCGGATAAAAAGGCGGCAGACAGAAGGACGCCGGCGAATCCAAACCATACCTTTTTCATCATCTTGTAAATCCTCCCCGGCTTAAGATTTCCTCCTGCTTCTTTTCCATGATCTCCCGCTCTTCCTCTTCCATGTGATCATAGCCGCATAGATGAAGCATGCTGTGGGCAACTAAAAAAGCAAGCTCCCTTGTCCTGGAATGGCCGTATTTTTCCGCCTGTTCTTCTACCTTATCTACGGATATCACAATATCCCCCAGCAAAAGTTCTCCTGTTTCCGGATGAAAGCAGTCATCTGCCGTCTCTTCCAGACGTTCAAAATCCGAAGGTTTCTCGTATTCGATCATGGGAAAGGAAAGAACATCCGTAGGGTTGTCTATATTCCGGAATTCCTTATTGATCTGGCGGATATCTTCATTGCCGGTAATGAGGATATTCACCTCTGCCTCATAAGGGCAGCCTTCATAATCCAGTGATTCTTCTACTACCTTTGTAATAATATCTTCATATGGGAGGTCCAGTTTTTTTTCGGCCTCATATTCAACATTAATCGTCATAACGTGCCTTTCTTCCGCCACTGGCTTTTGTCTTTCGCTCAACCGGCTTTTTCTTTGACTCATAATCGTCGTAAGCCTGTACAATCTTCTGCACAAGAGGATGACGAACCACGTCGCTGCTGGTTAAGTGGCAGAAGCCGATGTCGTCAATTCTCTTTAATATTTTCATGGCCGTGTCAAGCCCTGATATACTTCCGGAAGGCAGATCCTTTTGTGTTAAGTCGCCGGTAACAATCACCTTTGATCCAAAGCCGATTCTTGTCAGGAACATCTTCATCTGGGCCGGAGTGGTATTCTGTGCTTCATCAAGAATAATATAGGCATTGTCCAAGGTACGGCCTCTCATGTAAGCCAGGGGAGCCACCTCAATTAAGCCTTTTTCCGCATTATGAAGATAGCTCTCCGCTCCCATGATCTGATAGAGTGCATCATATAAGGGCCTTAAGTAAGGATCAATTTTACTTTGCAGATCTCCCGGAAGAAAGCCCAGCTTCTCTCCTGCCTCAATGGCGGGCCTGGTCAGGATGATCCGGCTCACTTCTCCGTTTTTAAAAGCCTGGATGGCCATTGCCATGGCAAGATAGGTTTTTCCGGTTCCTGCAGGTCCGATGCCGAATACGATCATCTTCTTCCTGATCTGGTCCACATACTGCTTTTGCCCAAGGGTCTTGGGTTTTACCGGTTTTCCCGCAATGGTTCTGCAGATAATGTCCTTATCGATTTCCAAGATCTGACTGTCGCTTTCAGAAAATGACAGAGAGAGGGCATAATCTACATTTTGCTCTGTAATGGCATTCCCCCGCTTGGAAAGCTCAATCAGGTTATTAAATACACTCTTTGCTTTCTGCACCATCTGTTCCGATCCTATGATCTTAAGGGCGCCATCCCGTCCAATCATGGTAACATGCAGGGTACGTTCTATTTTCTTTAGATAGCTGTCAAACTGTCCGCATACATTTTTTTCGTGTTCAGCTGGAATGTCTATGATTGTCTCAATTACGCTCATTTGAATGAATTGTCTCCTCCGGTTCCTCTGTTCTTTGTATCTCAAACGCCTCCTGCCTGCCTACAGGCTCCTCTGCCACGAAATCTATGGCAATCTGGCATAAAGATTCATTATCTAGTATTTTAACATGATTTTCCAGAATTTGTACCCCTTTTTCTATTAAATTTTTTTTGTACCTCTCGTTTATATCCTCGGACAGCTGTTTTTTCTCTTCTTCCGTATAGGGCCGCTCGTAGGATATATACTCTTTCCCAGTTATTTTTCCAATGTAAATGGGAAGATAAAAATTCTGGAATAAATGAAGCTGCTCTTCTTCCATGGTCCGTTTCCAGGAGGTTCCCTCCGGCCGGGGCCGGATAAGCAGAAAGGAAAAGCGGAATGCCTTCATATAATATCCCTTCCTGACTTTTCCTGTTTCTACATCGATTTTCCGGAAAAGGGGAATCTGCCTGGTAAAATGATATTCCGTTCTGGCCGTTATATCCGCATCGGAGCGCACATAGTGGGTATTTATCACTTCTTCGCTGTCCCCAATGATGGGAAGGGTGCCGCTGACCAGCGTCTGGCCCTGTTCTATGGTATCGCCTATAGCCACCATTGGAACACCGCTTCGAACGATCATGGAGGTGATCACACCGTCTTTTTCCGCTATGATATCACAGGGTGTATTATCCTTTACAGGAATCTCAGACAGCACTTCATTCTCTTTTATCTTAACCAAAAGACGTGTTCCTGATACCCTTGCCGATACCCAGGTTATTTCAGGAAACTTTGAACGAAAGGCTTCTTCCAGGACATCGCAGTCAATTTTTGATTTTTTCATGCCATACCGGATTTCTTCCGATTCACAGAATTTTAAAAGTGTGTCGTATGTATACATCTGGTTCCCGTCGAATTCAATATCCCAGATAAACAGGGAAAGGGAATATAGGATCAAAAAAAAGCTTACAAACCCGGCAGCATATAATTTTCTTTTTTTGTTCTGGTGTAAAAAAAAAGGAAGTCCAAACTTTTTTAAAATCCTAAGTCTGACCTTCGATTTACGGACAAGGGGCTTTACCTTGCGGAACCCTTGTACAGTCATAAAAAGCTGATAGGAATGTCCGTAATTTACGACTTTCCATAATTCAATTTCATGAACACTGCACATATTAAGAAAACGTTCCGGAGAAAAACCGGTCATTTCTATGGAAAGATAACCGAATAAGTAATGCTTCAGCCATGCAAGCATTTTACAACACCTCCAGTTTCCCTTTTTATTCAAATTCCAGGGATTTTATATAACCGTTGATCTTCATCTCCTCATTGGTGTAATATTCAATCATCAGTCTGCTTCCTCCGATGATCACACGACAGTTTTTTGCCTGAAGTTTGATGGAAGAGTCAGTGTACAGGATAATGCTTCGGTAATTTTCTATCACAACGCTATGACGACCAAGAAAAGATACAAGCACCTCTCCCAGAACCACGTCCTTGGGGAGTTTTAAGGCGGAAGCTGCTTTTTCCTTTGATTCCTCAAACATAATCCCTTTTCTGCCCCTTTCTTTTTATTTCTGCAAGCAATGAACTTGCGTTGGGGTTTTCGGCCCCTTTATACTATATGCAAACAGGAAGCGGGAAATTCGTTACAGTGCTGCCGCATGCCATACTTAATTTGGCGTGAAGAACTTGTTTTTATAACTTCTTTATGGCTTTAAAAGGTCGAAAAAACCCCTGGTCACACGGAAATAGGACCAGGGGCTCATCTTTTAACTATTAGTTATATTTACGTTTTCTTGCAGCTTCAGACTTTTTCTTACGTCTTACGCTTGGTTTTTCGTAATGTTCTCTCTTACGAATTTCCTGTTGGATACCTGCTTTTGCACAGTTTCTTTTGAATCTGCGTAAAGCACTATCTAAGGTCTCGTTGTCTTTAACGATAACATTTGACATAGCTCACACCTAACCTCCCTCCAGTTGTGTACTTGTGCATAATACAACTGTTTGGGTATTTTATAGCACTGATATGATTATAGCATAATTTTGCCATTCGTCAAGAAAAATTTTATATTTTTCTTAATTGTTTACTTATTATTTCAGCTGTTCTGCAACAACTTCCATGACTTTTTCAAGGCACGCATCCACTCCTGCCGGATTCTTTCCGCCTGCCTGAGCCATATTCGGACGTCCGCCGCCGCCGCCGCCGACTAAGGAAGCAATGGCTTTGATTAAGTTGCCCGCATGAGCTCCCTTTTTCTGCGCTTCATCCGTTACAGTAGCCATCAGATTTACTTTGCCATCCTGAACAGAGGCGATTACAATGACCCCATCGCCTAATTTATCTTTCATCTGGTCGCCCAGATTACGGAGTCCGTTCATATCCACATCAACTACCTTTGTGGCAAGAACCTTTACTCCCTTTACTTCCTTCACCTGATCCATTACATTTCCAAGAGAGTCCTTTGCAAGCCTGCTCTTTAACTTCTCATTTTCAGAATGCAGAGCTTTTATTTCTTCTAAAAGGGACTCAATCTTTGCTGTCAGGGCTAAAGGAGTTGTCTTGGCAGCCTTTGCCGCTTCATGAAGCTCTTTTTCTGTTTCCTGATAATAATTCATCAGACCGTCTCCGGTCAGGGCTTCGATTCTCCGGACTCCGGCTGCGATACCCGTTTCTGACAGGATCTTAAAGGAGCCGATGACTCCTGTATTATTAATATGGGTACCGCCGCAAAGCTCCGTGGAAAAGTCTCCCATTTTTACTACGCGGACCGAATCTCCGTATTTTTCCCCAAACAGTGCCATTGCACCGGATTTCTTGGCTTCCTCTAAAGACATGATTTCCGTTTTTACAGGAAGAGATTCCTTGATTTTCTCATTTACAAGAATTTCCACCTGCTCGATTTCCTCAGGCGTCATAGCTGAGAAATGGGTAAAGTCGAAACGCAGCCTGTCTCCGTCAACAAAGGAACCGGCCTGCTCTACATGTTCGCCCAGAACCGCTCTTAAGGCCTTCTGGAGAAGATGGGTCGCACTGTGGTTCTTACCCGTATTCTGACGGTTGTTCTCACAAACCTTTAAGGTGACCACATCTCCGGTCTGCAGCATTCCCTTTATCATCCTGCCCACATGGCCCACTTTTCCACCCTGTAAATGGATGGTATCTTCCACCTTAAATTCACCCATATCACTTACGATCCTGCCCACATCGCCCTGCTGGCCGCCCATGGTACCGTAAAATACGGTCTGTTCCGTCACAATGGTTCCGGTTTCTCCGTCGGTAAGTGCCTCTGCCAAGTCTGTTTCTGTGGTGAGAACAAGGATTTTGGAGTCACAAACCAGTTTATCATAGCCGATGAACTCTGTTGTAATAGCAGGATCAATGGATTGATAAACGGTGACGTCAGCACCCATGTAATTGGTTGTCTTTCTGGCATTTCTGGCAGTTTCCCGCTGTTTCTGCATGGCAGCTTTAAAGCCTTCTTCGTCTACTCCGAAATTCTTTTCTTCCAGAATCTCCAGAGTCAGATCCAGGGGGAATCCGTAGGTATCATATAATTTGAAAGCATCTTCACCGGAAAGGATGGTCTCACTCTTTTTCACCATCTCCTCTTCCAGCTCCCCAAGAATGGCAAGGCCCTGGTCAATGGTCTTATTGAACTTGTCCTCTTCCTGAGTCAGAACTTTTAAAATCATGGCCTTCTTTTCTTCCAGCTCCGGATACCCATCCTTTGATAAATCGATCACAGTGGTGGATAAGTCTGCAAGAAACTTTTCTCCGATGCCCAGAAGTCTTCCATGACGGGCAGCTCTTCTTAAGAGGCGGCGGAGAACGTAGCCTCTTCCTTCGTTGGATGGCATGATGCCGTCGGATATCATAAAGGTACAGGAACGGATGTGGTCCGTGATCAGACGAAGGGATACATCCACATCGCAATCCTTCTTGTATTCTGTCCGGGCCAGTTCAGCTACACGGTTTAAAAGGGCTTTTATGGTATCTACATCAAAAATGGAATCCACATCCTGAACAACTACGGCCAGACGTTCAAGTCCCATACCGGTATCAATGTTCTTTTGCTTTAATTCCTCATAGTTTCCATGGCCGTCATTCTCAAACTGTGTGAATACATTATTCCACACTTCCATATAGCGGTCGCATTCGCAGCCAACGGTACAATCCGGCTTGCCGCAGCCATACTTTTCTCCCCTGTCATAGTAAATCTCAGAACAGGGGCCGCAGGGGCCTGCGCCGTGCTCCCAGAAATTATCCTCCTTACCAAAACGGAAAATACGTTCCGGAGCAATACCGATTTTCTTATTCCAGATTTCGAAGGCTTCATCATCTTCCAGATATATGGAGGGATACAGCCTGTCCGGGTCAAGTCCGACAACCTGGGTCAAAAATTCCCATGACCAGTGAATCGCCTCATCCTTAAAATAGTCCCCAAAGGAAAAGTTTCCCAGCATCTCAAAGAATGTGCCGTGGCGGGCTGTCTTGCCAACGTTCTCAATATCTCCTGTCCGGATACACTTCTGACAGGTAGTAACCCTTTTTCTTGGTGGGATTTCCTGGCCTGTAAAAT
Organism: Lacrimispora sp. BS-2; assembly: GCF_040207125.1. NCBI lineage: Bacteria > Bacillati > Bacillota > Clostridia > Lachnospirales > Lachnospiraceae > Lacrimispora > Lacrimispora cavernae. The sequence continues at coordinate 1,372,546 of NZ_CP157940.1, read as the reverse complement.
ATGGCTTAAGGGGAGCCATACCCGAGTTGATCAACAACAAGCTGTTATCATTATGCGGAACCAGGGAGAAGCTTTTCATCGCCAGATGTCCCTTGCTTTCAAAAAATTCAAGGAACATTCTCCTTAGTTCATTCACACCGTAGTTCTTCACGTTACTGTCCTCCGTTTGCTATTTTGTCTCTTTCGTCGCATCTCCGCTGTTCACGGCATCCTTATGATCTCTGTATTTCTTGCCGCACATGATTCCGCCCCATGCAAGAAACAAGAAAAACAGGAATTTGATTGCGGTCTCCAGTAAACTTGCAAATATTGCCATCATATTTTTTCCTCCCGAAAATTCATATAGTATCACTCATTTTACTATCCTATCATATGGAATTTCATTTATCAAGATGTTGCAACGGATTTTTTTCATTGGGCTGCCAAAACGGAGTAATTTCTGGCTTGTCTCTCTTTGCTTGCAGAAATAAAAAAGTACGGCAAATACCGTACTTTTTACTGTTCCTCCTTTAAAGAGAGAACATCCATATATTCTTCTACCAGATCATAGGCCCTTGCCCTCGTGGATTCTGCCAGGGAGGCGGTGTATTCAACCTCTTCCAAGCTTCCGCCGCTGTATTTTTTTGCGGCTTCCTCTGCCTTGGCATCCCTGCTTTTGATCCATGCCTGCTGAGAAGTCTCAAGGGACTTTATATCTTCGTCGTTCAGTTCCTCTAAAATCGCAGCATAAATTGCATTCAGTTCCCTGTTCCACAGCTTTAGTTCTTTATCTGCCAGAGCCTTCATGGAATAAGTATTGGAATCTCCCGACTCCTGCCGCATCTTTTTGATCTGGGCATCCAGATCAAACAAATGCTTTTGATAATAGGCTGCTCCTTCTGAAGAACCGGCAGAGTTAACCGGCCTGCTTTTCGAATCCGGACTGATGGGAGAGATCACGGTTTCCTCAATGGAAGCCTCGTTAGAGCTTTCCGCTGCCTGGGGAGCCGGCTCCGCCTCATCGGAAACTATAGCAATTTTCATCCGAAGTCCGGCTTCTGCCGGCTGCGCACTATTGTCCGGGACGGTTTCGGTCTTTGGGGCAGCAACCGGCCCGGCTTTCCTCTGCTTTGGTTCCTCTGCTGAAGCCGGTGCTTCTTTAGGAGCCGGCGCATCCGCTGAAAACAATTCCGGCGTTCCGCCATAGCCTTTTGCGTCCGCATAAGCTTCAGGAACTTCGGAGTTTGAAAGCCCGGTAATTCCCATGGGATCCGAAACGTTTTCCTTGCTTTTCACAAAACTGGATGTGGCAAGGGTTATGAGGATACCAATGACCAAAATGCTTCCGATCACAATCCAAATTCCTCTATTTTTATTCATGAAATATCATCCTAACCTGCTTTGATGGAATTAACATATCACAAATAAAAAAGAAAGAAAATAGGAATCCGCAATTAGTAAGACATTGTAAGAGATATGTAAGTTTTTGGCATTTTCCAATGGCTGCCATGTCATATCCCTTCGTCCACCAGCAGATCGTCTCCATCTGCAGCGCTTGTGGCCAGCATGTCGCACCGTTCGTTCTGGGGGTGGCCGGCATGTCCCTTTACCCAGTTAAAAGTCACCTGATGAGGTTCCATGGCTTTTAACAGCCTTTCCCATAGATCAATGTTCTTTACAGGGCCGCTTTTGCCTCTCTTCCAGTTGTTTTTTATCCAGTTGTCAATCCAATGCTGATTAAATGCATCTGTTACGTATTTGGAATCAGAGTATAGTTCCACCTGGCAGGGCCTGGTAAGTGCCTCCAGACCTGCAATGGCCGCCATCAGTTCCATACGGTTATTGGTAGTCTTTACATATCCGGCTGCCATGGTTTTTTCGTGGAGCTGCCCTTTGGAATCCATAAACTGTAAAACCGCACCATAGCCTCCCGGCCCGTCGGGGTTTCCTCTGGCAGCTCCGTCGGTAAATAATTGTACTCTCGTCACTTTCTGTTGTTCTCCTTATCTATCCCATTTATCACATAAAGAATTAATCTGATCCGCAAATTTGGCAAGATCTTTATTGGCTCCGCCTTCGTTATGACGGATAACCTGCAAAAGCCTTTCGCCTGCAGCAAAAAGCCTTCCATAAACTCCCGCTGGTTTTTTTGAGATTTCCGGTGATTTGACTACTGCAATACCCTCTGTTTCATTCAGCCATCTTCCCAGGGAAAGATCATAAACAGAACCGGAGTGAGGGGCATTTACCCTGTATCCGTAATCCTTCTCAAGGAGCTGTTCAAAGGAGCTGCAGACCAGATCATCACCGTGTACCAGAAATACTTGTCGTGGTTTTTCTTCAAATGCGTTCAACCAGGCAATCAATCCTTCCATATCTGCGTGGGAACTCATCCCATCCATCTGTTCTATATGGGCTTCCACCTGAATGGTTTCGCCAAATAGCCTAACCTCACTGCACCCTTCGATCAGGCTTCTCCCCAAGGTTCCTATGGACTGGTATCCGGTGAAAACTATGGTGCATTCCGGCCTCCATAAATTATGCTTTAAGTGATGGCGGATACGGCCTGCATCACACATGCCTGCCGCTGATATGATCACTTTTGGTTTTGAATTAAAATTAATGTTCTTGGATTCTTCGCTGGTAACTGACAGCTTTAGGCCTGGAAAGGATATGGGATTGATGCCTTTCATTACCAGTTCCTTTGTTTCCTCATCATAGCAGTCAACCAGATTATTTTTAAAAATCTGGGTCGCTTCCACTGCAAGAGGACTGTCGACATAAACCTCAAATCCGTCGTGTCCGGTGACCAGCTTTTCCGCCTTGATACGGCGGAACATATAAAGGAGTTCCTGGGTCCTTCCTACTGCAAAAGCGGGTATCACCACGTTTCCTTTTCTGTCCAGGGTCTTCTGGACAATGCCTGCAAGAACGGAAACATGGTCCGGTATCACACCGTGAAGCCGGTCTCCGTAGGTACATTCCATAACCACATAATCTGCCTCTTTTATGTAGTGAGGATCGCGGATTAAGGGCTTGTTCTTGTTGCCGATATCACCGGAGAATACGATTTTTCTGGAGGTTCCGCCTTCTGTAATCCAGATTTCAATAGAAGCGGAACCAAGAAGATGGCCTACATCGATAAAGCGTATTGTAAAGCCATCCTCCAGTTCCACCTTTTCATTGTAATTGTAGGAATGAAACAGCTCCATTACCCCTATGGCGTCATTGACTCCGTACAGAGGTTCCTCTTCCGGAAACCCTGCCCGCCTGGCTTTTCTGTTCTTCCATTCTGTTTCGGACTCCTGTATATGGGCGCTGTCCTTCAGCATAATGCCGCAAAGGTCAGCAGTTGCCACAGTGGAGATCACCTGTCCCCGGAAGCCTCTGGCATAGATGAAAGGAAGCATCCCTGCGTGATCGATATGGGCATGGGTCAAAAGAACATAATCAATCTCTGCGTAACTGACCGGCAGATCCACATTTACAAATTTATCAATCCCCTGCTCCATACCGCAGTCCACAAGGATTTTAAAACCGGCAGCTTCCAGATAATGACAGCTCCCGGTTACCTCGCGGGCTGCGCCGATGAACATTAATTTCATATAAGCCCTCCTTTTGTACCTGTTTTTTGTATTATACCATTAATTTAGATAATAATGCAAATCATACCGCCATTACTATCATTAATTATTTTTTGGAGGGTGTCCTGAAGTTTTATTTGACAGTCTTCCGTAAGCTGGGAAACCTTTTGCTGAATGCCGTCTTCCACGATCTGTTCAATGGATTTTCCAAAGATATTGGTGTTCCATATTCCCTCTTCGCTTTCTCTTGCATTTTCTTTGATGTAGGCGATTAAATCTTCTGCCTGCTGTTCGCTTCCGACAATAGGGGCGATCTCCGTCTGGATATGAGCCTTGATTAAATTGATGGAAGGTGCTTCTGCCCGCATTTTTACTCCGTATTTATTTCCGTGTTTGATGACTTCCGGTTCATCCAGTATAATCTCGGACCGTTCCGGGGTCACGATTCCATAACCTTTGAAACGAACCTGGCTCATGGCCTGGTTGACTTTTTCGTATTCCGACTTCATTTTTGCAAGCTCGCTTAAGGTCTGCATCAACTGGTATTCTCCCTCAATCGGAAGCCCTACGTAATCGCTTAAAATCTGATAGTAATAACTGTCATCTACATCCATGGCAACAGAAACGCTGCCGTCAGCCATATTCATGTTCTGGATCTTAATGGACCGGACACTTTCCGCAGAACCGTCAAATAAGTCTGAGGATACGTCCTTCATATGGGATACCTTTTTCACCATATCCTTTGCAGCCTGGATGACCTGGGCTTTTAACCAATGGGTGGCAGGGAGGATCTCAAGCCATTTTGGAATGAAAAAATCCATTTCCGTCACAGGGAATTCCTTTAATACCCGTTCAAGGATGTTGTTTACGTCATCCTTTTTTAACTGTTCACAGTTAATGGGCATGACCGTTACCCCATATTTCTGGCTCATATCCTTTGAAAGGGCCGTCGTTTCGTCTGAATATGGTTTTGCGGAATTAAGCAGGATAATAAAGGGTTTCCCAAGAGCTTTTAATTCCTGTACGGTGCGCTCTTCTGCAGCTATGTAATTAGGACGCTTCAGTTCACCGATAGAACCGTCTGTGGTGATGACTACGCCAATGGTAGAATGATCATTGATGACCTTTCTGGTTCCGATTTCCGCCGCTTTTGTAAAAGGTATCTCATAATCAAACCAGGGCGTCTTCACAAGCCGCTCTTCATCATTTTCAATGTGGCCGGCAGCACCGTCTACCATAAAGCCTACACAGTCGATCAAGCGGACTTTTGTTTCAATTTCATCTCCCAGACGGATGATGGCAGCTTCTTTGGGGATGAATTTGGGTTCCGTGGTCATGATGGTTTTTCCTGCCGCACTCTGGGGCAGTTCGTCCCTTGTCTGAGTTTTCTGGTGTTCATCCTCCATGCCCGGCAGAACCATTAATTCCATAAAACGCTTAATAAAAGTCGACTTTCCTGTTCTTACCGGCCCCACAACTCCAATGTAAATTTCTCCGTTGGTTCGGGCTTTGATATCATTGTATACGTTATAATTGTCCATAAAGATTCCCCCTTCTGTGCTGTTATACTATATGCATGGGAGAAAGGATTATTCCCTTTTATTTTCACGCAGCTTCCCTGAGTTTTCCATCGTCAAATCCGGTTATATGTTCTGCCGCCAGGTAATCCCAGGACAAAAGCCTGCCGCAATGCCGGATCATGAATCGTAAAACAGATAAAAAGGGGAAATCCCCATAATTTCATGCATATTTTATACATGAGATTATGGGGATTCTTAAATCTGGCACAAAAAAATCCGTATGATCATTCGCTTAGATATGCTTTCTTTACCGAATCATTATTCATCAGTTCGTGGGCATCGCCGCTTAAAACAATAGCCCCTGTTTCCAGAACATAAGCGCGGTTTGCAATGGACAAAGCTTTTTTGGCATTCTGCTCAACCAGCAAAACCGTGGTTCCTGATTTATTGATCTCCTGGATGATATCAAAAATCTCGTTTACATATATGGGAGAAAGCCCCATAGACGGCTCATCCAGTACGATCACCTTTGGATGGCTCATCAGTGCCCGCCCCATAGCTAACATCTGCTGCTCTCCGCCGCTTAAGGTTCCCGCAGGCTGGTTCTTTCTCTCCTGAAGCCTTGGGAAACGTTTATAGATCATCTGCAGGGTTTCTTCTATCTCGTTTTTATCCCGCCTTGTATAAGCGCCCAGCTTTAAATTTTCATAAACGCTTAAAGCTGCGAAAACCCGCCGCCCTTCCGGTACATGAGCCATACCCATGCTCACAATTTTATCGCCCCGAATTCTTGTGATATCGCGGCCGTCAAACTGAATTGTTCCGGAAGCCGCCTTTAAAAGGCCGGTTATGGTATGAAGGGTCGTGGTTTTTCCAGCGCCGTTAGCGCCGATCAGGGCCACGATCTCACCCTCGTTTACTTCAAAGGAAATACTCTTAAGCGCCTTGATGACGCCATAATATACTTCCAGATCTTTTACTTCAAGTAATGCCATGCCTTAAGCCTCCTTATTCTCCCAGATATGCCTTGATAACTTCCGGATCATTGAGCACATCCGCTGTTTTTCCCTGGGTAAGCACCTGACCGAAATTCAGTACGGTCAGTTTTTCACAGATCCCGGAAACAAGCTTCATATCGTGTTCAATTAACAGAATGGTCATATCAAAATTATCCCGTACAAAGCGTATGGTATCCATAAGCTCTGTAGTTTCGTTGGGATTCATACCGGCTGCCGGTTCGTCCAGAAGCAAAAGCTTGGGACCAGTGGCAAGAGCACGGGCAATCTCCAGTTTCCTCTGCTTTCCGTATGGAAGATTGGACGCAAGGACATCCTTTTCTTCATCAAGGCCAAATACTTTCAAAAGCTCTATGGCCTGTTCGTCCATCTCCTTTTCCACCTTAAAATACTTTGGCAGACGAAGAATCCCCGCGACGGTTGAATAGGAATAACTGTTATGAAGACCGGTCTTAACATTATCAAGAACAGTTAAATCCTTAAACAGACGGATATTCTGAAAGGTCCTGGCGATTCCGGCCCTGTTAATATCCACTGTTTTTTTCCCGGTCATGTTCTCTCCGTCCAGCAAAATAGTGCCTGTATTGGGTTTATATACACCGGTCAAAAGATTAAAGATGGTAGTTTTACCTGCTCCATTAGGGCCGATAAGACCGTAAAGCTGTCCTTTTTCTATGGTAATGCTGAAATTATCTACGGCGCGCAGTCCGCCAAAGGAAATTCCAAGATTCTTGATTTCCAGTAAAGCCATGGTTATACCCTCTCCTTCTATGCCCTGTTCTTATGAAAATACCGTTTCCTGAAATCAATCAGCTTCGGACTCCAGTTGAAAATCATCATGACGATCAGGATGATGGCGTAAATCAGCATCCGGTAGGTATTTAAACCTCTAAGAAGCTCCGGAAGCAGAGTCAGGATAACTGCAGCGATCATGGAACCCCGGATATTTCCGATTCCGCCGAGAACCACAAATACAAGAATCATGATGGACTGATTATATCCAAAATTCTTCTGTGTTGCAGTAAGGGCAGAAAGGTTATGGGAATACAGCACACCTGCCACGCCTGCCAGGGAGGCAGAAATGGTAAAGGCCATTAATTTGTATTTTGTAATGTTGATGCCAATGGATTCTGCGGCAATGCGGTTATCTCTTACAGACATGATTGCCCGTCCGGATCTGGAATTAATCAAATTCAGAACAATTACCAGAGTGATCAAAATAAGGATGACACCAATCGCAAAGGTGGAATTTTTAGGCGTTCCGGTAATGCCCTGGGCGCCGTTTATGATCACCTTTCCTTCTTCTGCCATATTGAGTGCCATTGCATTTTTCGTGGAAAAATGAAGCCCGTCAGCATCCTTTCCAATGTAGATCACGTTCATTACGTTTTTAATAATTTCTCCAAATGCCAGGGTCACAATGGCTAAATAATCGCCCCGGAGTCTTAAAACCGGAATCCCCACCACAATGCCGGCCAAAGCCGCGAAAAAAGCTCCGATCAAAATAGCGAAAAAGAAACGGATTCCCGGATTTGGAATGGCTTCCAGCATGGAAATGGAAAACAGGGAACTGGAAAAGGCTCCCATACACATGAAGCCGGCATGTCCCAGGCTCAGTTCTCCAAGGATGCCTACCGTTAAGTTTAAGGATATTGCCATAATGGTATAGATGCAGATAGGCACCAAAAGGCCCTTCATCAGGCTGCTTACCTGGCCTGCATTTACAAGAAGCTGTACAATGATAAATGCGGCGATCACCAGCCCAAAGGTTATCATGTTGCTTTTTAAAGTCTTATTCAGACAGAATTTCATTTTCATACTTTTTTCCATGTCGTCCACCTATACTTTCTCGTTAATCTTCTTACCCAGGATTCCTGTAGGCTTTACCAGAAGAACGACAATAAGGACTGCAAATACGATGGCATCGGAAAGCTGGGAAGAGATGTAAGCTTTGCTTAAGTTTTCAATCACACCCAGTAAAAGTCCGCCGATCAATGCTCCCGGAATGGATCCGATTCCGCCAAATACGGCAGCTACGAATGCCTTGATGCCTGGCATGGAACCGGTATAGGGGGTAAGAGTCGGATAAGCGGAACAAAGAAGCGCGCCGGCAACAGCAGCCAGAGCAGAGCCAATGGCAAAAGTAAGGGCAATGGTTCCATCTACATTAATCCCCATGAGCTGAGCAGCTCCCTTATCTTCCGATACGGCAAGCATGGCCTGCCCTGCTCTTGTCTTTTTGATAAACATGGTCAGACCGATCATAATGATAACGCAGCTGACGATGGTAACAATGGTCTCACCGGAAATGGTAAGCTTTCCCTGTGAAAGCTTAAGAGCCGGAATTGTTACGACAGAAGTAAAGGATTTCGGATTAGAACCAAAAACGAGCAGTGCGATGTTTTGGAGTAAGTAGCTCACACCGATTGCCGTGATCAGAACTGCAAGAGGACTTGCCATACGGAGGGGACGATAAGCAACGCCCTCAATGACAACGCCAAGTACCGTGCATAGGATCACTGCAAGGAGTATGCCGGCAACCGGGCCAAGGCCCATTGTGCTGACGACTGTGAACACTACGTATCCTCCAATCATAATTACATCGCCATGAGCAAAGTTAAGCATCTTGGCAATGCCATATACCATGGTATATCCCAGGGCAATGATTGCATAAACACTGCCCAGGCTTAGACCATTAATAAAATAGGATATGAAACTCATCATACCATCGCACCTCATTCGTTGTTTATTTTAAAAGAAGAGAGTCGTCCTCTGGACGACCCTCCATTGGGTCATTTAGCGAATTATGCCTCGGTAATTACATCGCTGTGTAAACACCGTTTACGATCTTAACTGCTTTTGGAGCCTTATCAGGTTCTCCGTTCTCTGACCACTTCATGTTCTCGCCTGTTAAACCGTTTACGGAAATTTCTGTCATAGCTGTCTTTAAAGCATCGCAGATTGCAGAAGCATCCATATCTGCTGTAAGTCCGGCCTTTTCAGCGGCAGCCTTGATGGCGTAAACCGCATCATAGCCGTCAGCAGCAAACTGGTTCGGTGTCTCACCGTACCTTTCTTTGAATGTTGTAACAAACTTCTGTGTCAGTTCATCCTTTGCATCTGCAGCAAATGGTGTCAGAAGCATTACATTTTCAGCCAATGCAGTGTCAAAGTTTTCTACGGTTAAAAGTCCGTCAAGTCCGTCGCAGCCAAAGAACTGGGGCTCATATCCCATCTGCTTTGCCTGTGCAAGGATCAGGGCAGCCTGGGAATAGTAAATCGGAAGGAATACAAGCTCAGCGCCTGAATCCTGTGCCTTTTGAAGCTGTACGGAGAAGTTGGTATTGTTGTCTGCGGTAAAGGCCTCATCAGACACAATTTCAATTCCCTGATTTGCTGCTTCAGAAAAGAATTTATCATGGATACCGGATGAATAAACATCGGAACTGTCATAAATAATGGCAACCTTAGTAGCCAGCTTGTTCTCACCAATGTACTGTGCGGAAGCTGCTCCCTGGTTTGGATCGGAGAAGCATACACGGAACTGGTTTTCAAACTTTGCACAGTCTACTGCAGAGCCGGAAGGAGTGAGCTGGAATATATTGTCGTTACTGGATTCCGCACCTACTGCGATACAGGGAGCGGAGGTAACGGTACCGACTAACATCTGCATACCCCAATCCTTTAAGGTATTGTAGGCATTGACTGCCTTTTCCGTATCGTTTTCATCATCCTGGAAGTTGTACTCAATCTGAGTGCCGCCTATTCCGCCGCTTGCATTGATTTCGTCAATGGCAAGTTCAGCACCGCGCATAACAGCCTGTCCGTAAATCGCTGTACTTCCGGTAATTGGTCCGATACCACCGATTTTAAAAGATCCTTCTCCAGAAGCCTTTGCTGCTTCCGTGGATTCTCCTGATGCCGCGGTGGTTTCTGAAGTTTTGCCGCTTCCGCAGGCAGTTAAAGATGCTGCCAAAGCAACTGCCATGGTAAGGCTCAGTAACTTCTTCATAGATTTTTTCATAATCCGTTCCTCCTCATAAAACGTTCTATATATACAGTAGCTTTGGCATAAAGATCGAACGCCGTTTACGTATACATAGTCTTTATAATAAAATGGCTTTTAAAAAATGTCAACTGATTTTAGTTTAATTATGAAAAAATCGACATGTTTCTTTTTTCCAGCCTGTCCTTAAAGAGAGGGCATCATTTATCCCATGGCAGATCAGAACTTTCAATGGTCTTATCCCGAAGCATCAGTTCCTTGACAGCCTCAGAGGCTGGTTTATTATCAAATAAAACTGCATTTACCTGCTCCACAATAGGCATGGAAACATCATACTTTTCCGACAGGGCCAGAGCGGCTTTGGCAGAATAAATGCCTTCCACCACCATCTTCACTTCCTTTGTGGCTTCCTCCATGGTCCTTCCCTGGCCGATCAGGATTCCGGCTCTTCTGTTCCGGCTGTGCATACTTGCACAGGTCACGATCAGATCACCGATTCCGGACAAACCGCAAAAGGTCTGGAATTTACCGCCCATTTCCGTTCCCAGCCTGGATACCTCAGCGATCCCTCTTGTAATAAGGGCCGCTTTTGTGTTATCTCCATAGCCCAATCCATCTGCAATTCCGGCAGCAAGGGCAATGACGTTTTTAAGGGAAGCTCCAAGTTCGATTCCCTGGATGTCGGGGCTTGTGTAAACCCGGAAAACCTCACTCATGAAAATTCCCTGAATGTATTCAGCTGTCTTTCTGGTACGGGCACCTGCAACGCAGGTAGTGGGAAGGTTCTTGCTCACCTCTTCCGCATGGCTGGGACCGGAAAGGACTGCCACATCTGCCATGGGAAGTTCTTCTTCCAATATTTCGGAAAGGGTCATAAGAGAGGCTTCTTCTATCCCTTTTGCAACGTTGACAATCACCTGACCGTATCTGCAAAATGGATTCATCTTTCTTGCGGTGGAACGGACATATACGGAAGGAACTGCTGTTACCAGAAGATCCTGTCCTGTCATGGTTTCCTCCAGATTCTCCGTAAAGACCATATCCTCTGGAAGCACCAGATCCGGAAGGGTATGATGTCTGTGAGTCGATTTTATCTCCGAAATTTCCTCAGGGAGAGCCGACCAGACGGTCACCTCATGTCCGTTATTATATAGAAGAACTGCAAGCGCAATTCCCCAGCTCCCCGATCCGATCACTCCGATTTTAGCCATTTTCTTCACCTCATTTTATTTTTCCCCTGAACGAAAGGAAATTTTATTCTCTCTGCCACGGACAAGGCGCCCGATATTTGCCCGGTGACGCCAGAATGCCTGACCGCTTATGAGCGCCGTCACTATGTAGAATTCCGGCAGCAATTTTTGATCAATCCCATAGGCTCCCATCCATCCAAAAAGACACATCCATACAATAAAAATCGTTGCAACCACCAGAGAGCCCAGAGAAACATATCTTGTAATGGCAACGATCAAAATAAATGCCGCCAGACATAAAAGGGTCATTCTTAAATCAGCAGCTACGATCAGCCCGGCAGTGGCCGCGATGCCCTTGCCGCCTTTGAAATTAAGGTAGAACGGGTAATTATGGCCGAGAATAACGCCAAAGCCCGTATATAATAACAGAAGATAAATCATCTCCGGCTGGGACCGGAACAGGACCCGGATCATCAGGCAAGGCAGCAATGACTTTAAAAAATCTCCAAAAAAGACCACTGCTCCGGCTTTTGCCCCCATGACCCTTAAGGCATTGGTTGTACCGGAATTACCGCTTCCGTAATTCCGGATATCGATTTTATGGGCCTTTCCGTAAAAATAACCGGACTGTATGAGTCCAAATAAATAACCTGCAAAAAGACAGATGATTCGTTCCATACTACTGTTCCTTTCCGCTTCTTTCTCTATATATAAACTTAAGGGAGGTTCCCCGGAAACCGAATGCTTCCCGGATCCTGTTTTCTAAATATCTGGTATAGGAAAAGTGGGTCAGTTCCTTGTCATTTACAAAGATTACAAAAGTCGGAGGCTTTACGGCAACCTGGGTGATATAATAGAGCCTTAACCGCTTGCCCTTGTCAGACGGCGGCTGCTGAAGGGCCACGGCTTCTGTCATGATTTCGTTTAGAACTCCGGTAGCCACCCGAAGGGTCTGGTTCTCCCGAACCATATCAATCACCTCGAACAGCTTATTCATCCTCTGTCCGGTCTTTGCTGAAATAAACAGGTACTCTGCATAAGGCATAAAGGACAGGGTATTTTTGATCTTGTTTGTATATTCATAGATTGTCTTATCATTCTTTTCAATGGCGTCCCATTTGTTGACTGCAACAATGATGCCCTTACCCCGCTCATGGGCAATACCCGCAATTTTTGCGTCCTGCTCGGTTACGCCTTCCTCAGCATCAATAACCACTACCACCACATCGGCCCGTTCAACTGCCGTAACGGTACGGATGATACTGTAGCGCTCCAGTTCTTCTTTGATCTTACTTTTCCGTCTCAGTCCTGCCGTATCAATGAACACATATTCCGTTCCATTATGGACGATCTCTGTATCCACCGCATCCCTGGTAGTGCCTGCAATGTTGGAGACAATAACCCGGTTTTCTCCCAAGAGCTGATTTATAATAGAAGATTTTCCTACGTTTGGTTTTCCCACAACCGCAATTCTCGGCCTGTCATCCTCTTCTTCATCTGTATCAAAAGCACTGAAATGCTTTGCCACTTCATCAAGAAGCTCTCCAAGACCCAGTCTGGAAGCTGCGGAAACCGGAACCGGATCACCAATTCCCAGGTTATAGAACTCATATACATCATTTCCAAATTTCTGGAAGCTATCCACCTTATTGACCGCAAGGACGATAGGCTTTTTTGACTTCCGAAGCATGTCAGCGACCTTGGAATCCGCATCCACCAGTCCCTGACGGACATCCACGATAAAGATGATAACATCTGCAGTGGCAATGGCGATCTCCGCCTGCTCCCGCATCTGGGACAGGATGATGTCACTGCTGTCCGGCTCAATGCCTCCTGTATCAATCAGGGTAAAATTCATATCCAGCCAGGTACAGTCTGCATAGATCCGGTCCCTGGTAACGCCCGGCGTGTCCTTTACAATAGAAATGGTATCACCGGCCAAAACATTAAATAAAGTAGACTTTCCCACATTGGGGCGGCCTACGATGGCAACTACTGGTTTACTCATATAATATTTCCTTTCTCTCCCTCGCCCATGTTTTCTGGGCATAAATGTATACCTGTAGGGTATTTCTCCCTTCCTGCCTGATCTTCCGGGCACAAAGGTATACCCGCAAGGGTGTTTAACTCATATCCTTCATAAGAAGCTTCACTCTCTTCTACCGGCTCAAGAACTGCCTGTACAAAATCCTGACCGCTTGATTTTACAATATCTACCTGTACTTGTAAAGCATTTTGTACATCCTGACGGGTCAGGTCATCAAGAAATACCTCTTCTCCGCTTCGGAACATGCATTCCGGAAGCAATAACCGTCTGCCAAGGGGCTTATCCTTAAGTTGTCCGATCAGGTCCTGCCCGGTGATTAAGCCTGCCACTGTGATCTGCTCACCGAAAAAAACATTGGTAATAGAGTAAACATGAATGATCCGCCCGGGAAATTTTTCCTGTACCAGTTTTGCATGTTTTTCAATATAAGGGGCAGCCAGCTTTCCTGTTGCTATTGAGATTTCTTCGGACTTATGGTCATCCTCCATAGTTTCCAGAGCAGCCTTAATTTCCTCATCCAAAAGCCGGAGCATGCCTACACCGTTTTCCAGCTGAATATATCCGTCGTAACGCTTCTCTTCCGGAAAGGGCCGCCCGGCCAGGATATAAAGCTCGTCGCTGGCGTGAATGAAATGATTCCCATGGGTTTTATAAAGCTTTTTCTGCCACCGTTCAATGATTTTTAAGATCTCTTTTGCATCTTCGGCCGTAAAGGGCTGTAAGGGATAAAGGCCATCCCGGTATTTTGACATTCCCACAGGGACTGCGGATACGCTCTCCATGTATGGGAGGAATTTTGATAAATCCCCTATGGTCCTCTCCAGTTCCTTTCCGTCATTGACGCCCTTGCACAGCACGATCTGTCCGTTCATGGGGATTTCCGCCTCATACAGCCTTTGGATCTTATCCAGGGCTTTGCCTGCAAACCGGTTGTGAAGCATCTCACACCTTAAGGCAGGATTGGTGGTATGGACGGAAATATTAATAGGTGCCAGCTTAAATTTGATGATGCGGTCGATGTCATGATCGCTCATATTGGTCAGCGTCACGTAGTTCCCCTGTAAAAAGGAAAGCCTGGAATCGTCATCCTTAAAATACAGGGTCTCTCTCATTCCAGGGGGCATCTGGTCAATAAAACAGAAAATGCATTTGTTCCGGCAGGATCTGTATTCGCTCATCAGTCCGTTCTCAAAGGTGATACCTAAGTCCTCGTATTGGTTCTCTATTTCCAGTTCCCACTCTTCCCCGTCTTTCTTTTTCACGGTCATGAGAACGGACTCGCTGTTAATATAATACTCATAATCAAAAATGTCTTCCAGTTCATTGCCATCTATGGACAGGACCGCATCCCCTGGCTCAAGTTCCAACTGATCTGCAATGGAGCCGGGATCCACTTCTTTTATGATATGTCCTCTTTTGCTCATTTCAATTTTACCTTTCTGTAGCTGTCCCATATATCATAACAAGATTGTTACTCTTTGTAAAGGAAGCCTTTTTTGTTTTTTTTCCTGGAAATACGCCCAAGGCTATTGACGCATTCTGTCAATCAATGGTATAAAAGGGTGTAAGATTAAAAGCAGGCAGTCTTACGACTGGCTGTTGATTTATTATGGAGGAATCTTTGTCATGGCAAATGATTATGTATTTAACGACCAGCTACCTGTTGCACCCTTAAAGATTGCAGCGCTGGAAAGCTGCCGGGAACTGGCCGGAAAAGTAAATGACCACATCGTAGGTTTCCGCAGAAATGATATCCAGGAGCTTATACGCCGTAAAGCTGATCTTCACTATCGCGGTTATGATGTGGACTCCTATCTTCTTAAATGCGAGTGCCCACG
This sequence comes from Lacrimispora sp. BS-2, assembly GCF_040207125.1. Classification (NCBI taxonomy): domain Bacteria; kingdom Bacillati; phylum Bacillota; class Clostridia; order Lachnospirales; family Lachnospiraceae; genus Lacrimispora; species Lacrimispora cavernae. The sequence goes on along the minus strand of NZ_CP157940.1, from coordinate 1,357,366 downwards.
TTTTGGAAGCGGAGAAGCAAAAGGCATCATCAGGGAATCTGTCCGGGGTACGGATGTATTCGTGATGGCGGACGTCACCAATTACAGCATAACCTATACGGTCAATGGTTATACCAACCATATGTCTCCTGACGATCATTTTCAGGATTTAAAAAGAATCATTGGTGCCTGCAGCGCAACGGCCCACAGGGTATGCGTCATTATGCCGTTTTTATATGAAAGCCGTCAGCACAAGAGAACCAAAAGGGAATCTTTAGACTGCGCCATGGCATTGGAAGAACTGGTTCACATGGGAGTCAGCAACATCATTACCTTTGATGCCCACGACCCCAGAGTTCAAAATGCCATCCCATTAAACGGATTTGACAATTTCATGCCCACCTACCAGTTTGTCAAGGCAGTTTTAAGGAAGTATCCGCATTTAAAGATTAATAAAGAGCATTTAATGGTCATCAGTCCGGATGAGGGTGCCATGGACCGTGCCGTATACCTGGCAAACAATTTAAGTGTGGACATGGGTATGTTTTATAAAAGACGAGATTACTCCAAAGTGATAGACGGACGGAACCCTATTGTTGCCCACGAGTTCTTGGGTGCTTCCGTAGAGGGCAAGACGGTGCTGATCGTAGACGATATGATCTCCTCCGGAGAGAGTATGCTGGATACGGCTAAGGAATTAAAAGAACGGAAAGCGGACAAGGTTATTGTTTGCTGTACCTTTGGCCTGTTTACCAACGGACTGTCTAAATTTGACGAGTATTACAGCCGGGGCTACATAGACTGTGTTGTTACAACAAATTTAAATTACCGTCCAATGGAATTGCTTGACAGGGAATGGTATGTGGAAGCAGACATCAGTAAATACATTGCGGCAGTTGTGAATTCCTTAAATCATGACGTACCCATAAGTACTGCTCTTTCATCTACGGACAAGATACAGAATTTGTTAAAAAAATATCTGGCATAAGAATATGCCTCACTTTTGTAAAAGCGGAAAGGAGTATTGCACGATGGCATGAAATCATCATAATTCATGCCGGGGGCAATGCTCCTTTTATTTTAACAAAAAGGGAGATGCTGCAAACGAATTTAAGTCAGCTTAGCAGCATCTCTCCATCTGTATCATTAGAGGTTATCTTTTTTCTGCGATCCCTAAAAACGCAGCCAGATTTCCTCTCTCATTTCCGGTCGTCCGATGGGAAAATAAAAGATCTGAATTGCAATGGGTACAGATATCCGTAACCTGGATATTTTCCTGCTTTACTCCAGCCTCCAGCAGCACAATTTCATTTGCCCGCCAAAGGTCCAGCAAATATTTCCCATCTTCCTTTTCCCATAATATTTCGCCCCAATGCTTCCTGTCAAACCCTTTCATAAACTCCTGGGCGACTTCACTTCCCACCTCATAGCATTCCATGCAAATGCTGGGACCGATGCAGGCGATCACATCCTCCGCCTTTGTTCCAAAGGCTTCCTCCATTTTTTTAACAGTAACTTCCCCCATGCGTTTCACGGTTCCCCTCCAGCCGGAATGGCTGAGCCCAACAGCTCTGTGGATCGGATCCAGAAAATAAAGGGGGACACAATCTGCATAAAAAGTGACCAGAGTAATTCCAGGAACATCTGTGATCAATCCATCCACATCTTCATAATCCCGTTCCTTTACAATTCCTTTCCCTGCGTCCTCTTCTGTCACCAGCCGGACATTGGTGGTATGGGTCTGATAGGACAAAACCATCCGTTCCATATCAACTCCCAGAGCCTTTGCCATCCGGCTGTAGTTTTCCAGGACATGTGACCGATTATCTCCCCGGGTAAATGTAAAATTCATAGTAGCAAACTTTCCCTGGCTGACGCCGCCCAGCTTCGTTGAAAAACCTTGTTTAACCAGCCCGGTTCTTTCTAAAATCGGAAAAGACAAATAAGGCACCTTTTCCATTGTTTTATAATCCAATCTCATATCACTAGCTTTTCGCTTCCACATATTTTCCATCACACCTTTGTTTAAAATGCGTCTTTTATCAGCCGGATTTCCTGGCCCAGGATCGCCACCACGTCAAACCTGCAGGGAATGTCCTCTCCCAGATGGTGCCGGTACAGATATCTCCTGGCAGCATCCCTGATTTTTCTTTGTTTCAAAAAATGGACTGCTTCCGCAGGATCCCCTTTTTCCAGATTCCGCCGGTACTTTACCTCGATAAAGACGAGTTCCTTTCCATCCTTTGCGATAATATCAATTTCTCCCTTACGGTCCCCATAATTTCGCTCTAATATTACATATCCTTTACTTTCCAGATATGCGGCGGCCGCATCCTCAAACTCGCGTCCAACCTCCCGATGGTTTTTCAAAGAGAACCTCCCACAAAATTTTTAATAAAACTGCGCCTGTGAATGGGGCAGGGGCCAAACTCCTTTAAGGCATTAATATGAACAGCCGTCCCATATCCTTTATGCTTTGCAAAACCATATTCCGGAAATATTTTATCATATTCTTCCATCATATGATCCCTGGTCACTTTGGCCATAATGCTTGCGGCAGCAATTGACACACTTTTTGAATCTCCTTTGACAATGGGAACCTGGGAAACGGCAATGCCTGGGATCGTAACCGCATCATTTAAAAGAACTTCCGGCTCCACTCCCAATTTATTTATGGCAAGCCTCATGGCTTCATAGGTAGCCTGCAGGATGTTTATTTCATCGATCCTGTCTGCCCCCACTACTCCCACCGCAAAAGCGGAGGCTTTTTCCCGGATCTCTTCATACAGGGCTTCCCGCCGTTTCTCTGACAGCTTTTTTGAATCATTTAAAAAGAGAATCTCGCAGGCCCTGGGAAGGATCACTGCGCCGGCCACCACCGGTCCTGCCAGAGGCCCCCGTCCTGCCTCATCGATCCCGCAGACCAGTATATGATCCTCATACTGGTATTCAAACTCTTTCATGTTCTCCAGACGCTCTCGTTCTGCCTGAAGTTTTTCTTCTGTTAATTTTCTCATTTCATTAAGCTCCCATTTTATGATTAAAAAACAGGGTCTTGCTCTTCTTCCAAAAAGCAAAACCCTAATATTTAATTCCGACTACTGCACAGGTAATTCCAGAGTCATCCGGCCCAGCTTTCCGCTTCTGAAATCGTCAATCAAAAGATTGGAAGCCTTCACCAGATCCAGCTCTCCGCCCTTTGCAAGACAGGCCCTTGCCTGTGCCACCTGCCTTAATGCCTCCAGAGAATCTTCTGTTTCTATTCCATATCTTTCGGAAAGAACCTTGGGATATTCTTTTGTCAGGAAACGGATGAGTTCCATTGCCAGTTCATCCTTATTCAAGATCTCGTCATTGACGGATCCAATGATGGCCAGCTTGATTCCTACCTGCTGATCTTCAAATTTCGGCCATAAAATGCCGGGAGTATCAAGAAGCTCCAGGCTTTTATTCAGCCTGATCCATTGATTCCCTTTGGTCACTCCTGGCCTGTTTCCTGTTTTTGTGCATGCTTTTCCTGCAAAGGAATTGATGAAAGTAGACTTTCCCACGTTGGGGATCCCAACCACCATGGCTCTCACCGGGCGGTTTAAAATTCCTCTTCTGCGGTCACGCTCTATTTTCTCCTTACATGCCTCCTGGACAACACCATTAATCTGCTTTAATCCTGCCCCGCTTTTGGAATTCACCTTGATAACGTGGCAGCCCTTGGCTATAAAATAAGACTCCCAGGCGCTGTTGTAACGTTCATCCGCAAGATCGGATTTATTAAGCAGAACAATCCGCGCTTTTCCGGCCCCTAAATCATCAATATCAGGGTTTCGGCTGCTTAAGGGGACTCTTGCGTCCACCAGTTCTATTATCAAATCAATTAATTTGATATCTTCTTTCATAGCCCTCTTGGCTTTGGTCATATGACCTGGATACCATTGTATATTCATAACATTCCTCTACTTTGAACGAATTAGTTCCATTTTTATAAAAGGCAGCATCCGGAACCATACCTTTCCCTGGATCTGGTCTCTGCTTACATTTCCGATATTGGCAAAACGGCTGTCCTCGCTGCTGTCCCTGTTATCACCCAACAGGAAATATTCATCATCTTCAAGCTTAACCGGCTTTTCCGCAAGCCCGGCCAGAGAAATCCTGCCGGAACCGGAGGGTTCTTTTAGTTTTTCGCCGTCAATAAAGATTTCATCATTTTTTATCTGCACAGTTTCACCTGGCAGGCCGATGACCCTCTTTACATTCATTTTCTGGTCTTCTCTTTGAAATACCACCACGTCAAACCGGTCCGGGTTTCCAAAATCATAAACCAGCCGGTCCATCAAAACTACGTCATTCGAGGCGAGAAGAGGAAGCATGGAATGCCCTGCAATCGCGATCTGTGTTCCATAAGCATAGACCAGAAACCATGCTAATGCAATCACTACTACAATGTCAACCACCCAGTTGACTATTTGCCGGAGCCTATTATTATCTTCACTGTGATAAAAATCCATGTATGAAACACCCCATCTATTATAAGAAAGTTCGATTCCCTTGGCATAATTGGTCATTTGGTGAGCATGGTGAAGTGAACTTTCTTAAGTAACTATGCCAAGAAAGGGACAATTTGCATTGTCCCCCTCACCTTGATCCGGAATTATTTAACTGATTCTTTAACCTTGGCAGCTTTACCAACTCTGTCTCTTAAGTAATACAGCTTTGCTCTTCTTACTTTACCCTTTCTTACAACTTCAATGTTGTCTACGGAAGGGGAATGTAATGGCCAGGTCTTCTCAACGCCGATGCCGTTAGAATTCTTTCTTACGGTAAATGTCTCTCTGGCGCCGCCGTTCTGTCTTTTGATAACAGTTCCTTCAAAAATCTGGATTCTTTCGCGGGCTCCCTCTTTGATCTTGTTGTATACCTTAACGGTATCGCCAACGTTGAACTGTGGAACTTCCTGCTTTAACTGTGCTGCTTCAATATTCTTAATAATTTCGTTCATTGTGTGAACCTCCTTGATATTATTTGATGTTCTTAATACTTCATTTTAAAATCCGTAACAGAGGACCATCGCCTTTTCATCACAACGTTTTACATTTTATCATAAAGAAACTTAGATTGCAAGTCCTTTTTCATCAAGCGGATATTCCCAATCCGCGTTGCTACTTGCTTGATTCGGTTATATTATTCCCGTTTTTCCTGCTCATTTTCAAGCTTTTTTAAATATTCCGCTTCTTTTTTGGACAGGTTGGCATCCGACAAAAGATCCGGCCTGCGTTCCAGGGTCCGCTTAATGGATTGTTCCCTTCTCCAGGTATCGATATTCTTATGATGACCGGATAAAAGGATGTCAGGAACCTTAAGTCCCCTGTACTCTTCCGGCCTGGTATACTGGGGATATTCCAGCAGATTATCGTGAAAGGATTCAAATTCTGCAGAGGTATCGTTGTTTAAGACCCCTGGAATCAGCCGGGAAATGCAGTCTATCATGACCATGGCCGGAAGCTCGCCTCCTGTCAGCACATAGTCACCAATGGAAAGATAATCCGTGGCAACAAGCTCCAAAGCTCTCTCATCAATTCCTTCATAATGCCCGCATAGAAAAACAAGGTCTTCTTCCTTTGCCAGCTCCTCTGCAATTCTCTGGTTAAAAACCCTTCCCTGAGGAGTCATGTAAATAACCCGGGGCTTTTTCCCGGTTTTCTCACACAAGTCATCATAGGCTTCACAGATAGGCATGGGCTGCATGACCATTCCAGCTCCGCCCCCATAAGGATAATCATCCACATGGCGGTGCTTGTCTGTTGAATATTCCCGGATATCAATGGCTTCAATGGAAAGCAGGCCCTTTTCTGCCGCTCTTCCGATAATACTGGTGTGGAGGCCGTTTAGGACCATTTCAGGAAACAGGGTTAATATGTGATAGTTCATTATCTATTTCCACTCCTCTATTTTAATCCAGAAGCCCGTCCATGATGTGAACCGTAACAATTCCTGACCTTAAATCCACATTTAACACGCATTCCTTGATTGCAGGAAGCAGGACTTCCTTCCCTTCGGCCGTTTTTACTTCATAGACATCATTGGCTCCGGTCTTGATCACATCGGTCAGTGTTCCAAATTCTTTTCCATCTTCAGTGACTACACGAAGCCCGATTAAGTCAACAATGAAATTTTCATCCGGTCCCAGTTCTACAGCCTGGTCCCTGGTTATGAGTAAATCTTTTCCTTTGTATTTTTCAATATCATCAATGGAATCATATCCTTTAAACTTAAGGATTACCATATTCTTAAAAAACTTTACTCCCTGGATTTCAAGATCCATATGCTCTTTTCCAGTATCCAGGATTACATTTTTTAAACTATTAAAGCGATTTACATCATCTGTGGTTGGATAAACCTTTACTTCTCCCCTCACCCCATGGGTAGAGGAAATTACGCCAACTCTTAACAAATTTTCCATCTGTCTCTCCATATCATGCAAAGGAAATCCGATTCCCTTTACCTGCCTTCTTTCGGTAACTCATGTCAAAGAAACCGGATATTACTATCCGGCTTATTCTGAGTATTTGCACAAAGAAGTTCGATTCATGCCAAAAGGACCGTCGTCCCGACAGGCCGGCGGTCTTTTCTGATTACTGGATCTCTACAGTAACCTTTTTGTCTTCTTTGGAGGCTGCTGCTTTTACAACAGAGCGGATAGCTTTTGCGATCCTGCCCTGCTTGCCAATTACCTTACCCATGTCGGAAGGTGCAACCGTAAGTTCAAGGATTATCTCATCCTCTTTTACGGTTTCAGTAACAACAACCTGATCCGGATTATCAACCAGTGCTCTTGCAATTACTTCTACTAATTCCTTCATATGCTTCACCTCTCACTACTGGATACCGGCGATCTTTAAAAGCTTGCTTACAACTTCAGTTGGCTGAGCACCTGCTGTTAACCACTTCTTAGCATTCTCTTCATTAAACTTGATTACGCTTGGTTCTGTGGTAGGATCATAGTAACCAATCTCTTCGATGAATCTGCCATCTCTTGGAGATCTGGAATCTGCAACTACAATTCTATAGAAAGGAGCCTTTTTCTGACCCATTCTTTTTAATCTCATTTTTACTGCCATTGTGAAATTCACCTCCTTAAATCTTGGATTCTAAAACTAATTTATAGCGAATGCAGAAAATCTGCTTTGCTAACGGAAAAGAGTAATTAAAACGGTAATTTCAGTTTACCTAACAAACCGCCGTGACGCTTACCGCCGCCCATCATGCCGGGAAGCTGTTTCATCATCTTTTTCATCTGGTCAAACTGCTTTACAATGCGGTTTACCTCGGTAATATCCACGCCTGCGCCTTTAGCCACACGCTGTTTTCTGGAAGCATTCTTCATAAGCTCCGGATTCAACCGTTCTTTGCTGGTCATGGAAAGGATGATCGCTTCTACCCGGTCCATGGCTTTTTCATCAAAATCCATATCCTTCATTTGTCCCATGCCTGGCATCATGCTTAAAATACTTGCCATGCCGCCCATTTTCTTTACCTGATTCATCTGGTCCAAAAAATCGTTATAATCAAATTCCGCCTTGCGGAGCTTTTGGGACAGCTCTTTTGCTTTCTCTTCGTCAACCTGGGTTTCAGCCTTTTCAATAAGGGAAAGGATATCGCCCATGCCAAGTATTCTGGAAGCCATACGGTCCGGATAAAACTGTTCCAGATCCGAAAGCTTTTCTCCCATACCTACGTAAAGAACCGGCTTTCCGGTCACTGCACGGATTGAAAGGGCAGCACCGCCCCGGGTATCACCGTCCAGCTTGGTAATGATAACGCCGTCAATGCCGATTTTATCGTTGAACATTCCTGCTACATTTACTGCATCCTGTCCTGTCATGGCATCTACTACCAGTATTGTCTGATGAACATCTACTGTATCTTTAATTTCGATCAGCTCGTTCATCATGTCCTCATCAATGTGAAGGCGGCCTGCCGTGTCCAGAATAATTACATTCTGGTCATTCTTTTCCGCATAGGCAACCGCAGCTTTTGCAATATCCGCCGGCTTATGGTTTTCTCCCATGGAGAATACGGGAACGCCCTGCTTTTCTCCATTGATCTGCAGCTGCTTGATAGCAGCCGGACGGTAAACGTCACAGGCAACGAGAAGCGGTTTCCTGCCTTTTGCCTTGAGTTTTCCGGCAATCTTGGCAGTGGTGGTGGTCTTACCGGCACCCTGAAGACCGGCCATCATGATGATGGTCATATCGCTGGCAGGTTTTAACTGAATCTCAGTCGTCTCAGACCCCATCAGCTTTACCAGCTCTTCATTTACAATCTTTATAACCATCTGTCCGGGAGTCAGACTGTTCTGGACATCCTGTCCAATGGCCCGCTCCTGTACGGCACTAATAAACTGCTTAACAACCTTAAAGCTTACATCGGCTTCCAACAAAGCCATCTTCACTTCTTTAAGGGCTGTCTTTACATCGGCTTCGGACAAGCGTCCTTTGCCTCTTAAACTTTTAAATACATTCTGTAATTTATCGGATAAGCTCTCAAAAGCCATCTAACGCCCTCCTAATGAGCTTCCAGCTCGATGATTTCGCCCGATATCTCCTCAATGCGATGGATCAGATTCATGTCTGCCCTGTCGGCAAACTCTTTCGTCAAACTCTGGATCTCTCTGGCCAGTTTTTTTGTCTGCTCAAATTTTTTTACCAGATGAAGCTTCTCTTCATAACCTTCCAGGATTTTATCGCACCGTTTGATGAGGTCATGGACCCCCTGACGGCTGATTCCCTGTTCTTGTGCAATCTCACTTAAAGAAAGGTCATAAAAAACAACATCTTCATAGATATGCCTCTGATGCTCTGTTAAAAGAGCGCCATAGAAATCATATAATAAGCCCTGTCTTGCAATCCTTTCCATATCATCACCTGGGATATCATACAATACTTTTTATAAGGTGTCAAGTGTTTTTTCTTTACACCCATATTTTATTTTAACCGAATCAAGCAGCAGAGCGGATTGCGAATATCCGCCTGACATTTATTTTTCTCATGAAAGCGGTCTTTTAAGAAACTTTTTCATGGAATAATAAAGTTTTCTGCTGTGAATAATGTAGCTTCCATGCCCTTCCCCGGGAAGAATTCTAACACGGCTGCCTTTTATCTTTGAAGCAAGATAACGGGTATGGGATTCACGGATCATATCCCGTTCTCCTGCCAAAAGAAGCACTGGAACAGAAATGCTCTCCAGCTCTTTGGCCGTAATCTGGGGTTCTCTAAGCATCATCAGAAGCTTTGGGTCATGGCTTAAGGCTTCGATCATAGTAAAAAATTTAAGCCAGTACCACTTTAAGCCCTGGGGATAAGCATTGGCACCGCAAAGCACCAGCTTTGAAAAAAGCTCAGGATGCCGGACGGAGGCAAGTATCCCTATGATCCCACCGTCGCTGAATCCGCAGCAGCAGGGTTTTTCAAGCTTCAGCATTCCGACAAATTCTGCCACATCTTCCGCCATTTCGTCATAGCTCAGTGTTTGCACTCTGGAGCTTTTCCCATGATCCCTGGAATCCAGGGCATAAACAGTATAATCTTTTCTTAAAAGCTCCGCCGTCTCATTAAAAATGCTGTGATCCTCCCCATTTCCATGGAGAAGAAGGATGGCCGGGCCGCTTCCTGACACCTCATAATATAACGTAATTCCGTTTACCTCAATATACACGGTCTCTCCTTATCTGGCGGGAACAATCTCGATCCAATAGCCGTCCGGATCACTGATGAAGTAAATGCCCATGGCAGGATTTTCAAAACAGATAACGCCCATTTCCTTATGTTTTTTATAGAAGCTCTCGTATTCGTCCGTTTGGAATGCCAGATGAAATTCACATTCGCCCAGGTTATAAGGCTCTTTCCGCTCTGTTAAGTAAGTCAGTTCCAGGGTAAAATCACTTTTCCCATCACCTAAATATATCAGTTTAAAGGAACCATCCGATGCTGTTTTTTCTCGCACAGGGGTAAGTCCCAATGCATCTTTATAAAATTTTAAGCTCTTTTCCAGATCAAGTACATTAAAATTAAAATGGTTAAATGTAATCATGCCGCTGTCACTCCTTTTCTTTTTTTCGCCAGATGAGTTTGTCTTTTACCGGCTGCACACCTGTCTTTTGCCGTATCCATCATACCATACTTATTATCCCACTTGTCAACTGCAACCGTATATCTTTTGCAGGAAATATAAAAAGGCTTTCATTCTGCATGTATTCAGGTGTTGTGTCCATTCCTTTTTTTAAGAAAGGCCCGGCTTTTCGGAAAGAGCCGGACCTTTTTAAAATTATTATTTTTTCGGCATAAGTGCTTTTGTGCCTCCCATATAAGGCTGTAAAGCCTCCGGAATCTTCACGGTTCCGTCTGCCTGTAAGTTGTTTTCCAGGAAAGCGATCAGCATTCTTGGAGGGGCAGCTACGGTATTGTTTAAGGTATGGGCAAAATATTTTCTTCCGTCTTCACCTGCAACACGGATTTTCAGTCTTCTTGCCTGGGCATCGCCTAAATTAGAGCAGCTGCCCACCTCAAAATATTTTTTCTGTCTGGGAGACCATGCCTCCACATCCACGGATTTCACCTTTAAATCTGCCAGATCTCCGGAACAGCATTCCAGGGTTCTTACAGGGATATCCAGGGAACGGAACAAGTCAACTGTATTCTGCCATAATTTATCATACCAATCCATGCTTTCTTCCGGTTTGCAGACAACGATCATTTCCTGTTTCTCAAACTGGTGGATCCGGTATACTCCACGTTCCTCTAAGCCGTGAGCGCCTTTCTCCTTACGGAAGCAGGGAGAATAACTGGTCAGAGTCTCTGGAAGCTTTTCTTCCGGAAGGATGGTATCAATGAACTTTCCGATCATGGAATGCTCACTGGTACCGATCAGATATAAATCCTCTCCTTCGATCTTATACATCATGGCATCCATTTCCGCAAAACTCATAACGCCGGTCACTACTTCGCTGCGGATCATGAAAGGCGGAATGCAGTAGGTGAAGCCACGGTTTATCATGAAATCCCTTGCATAGGAAAGTACGGAAGAATGAAGCCTTGCAATATCACCCATCAGGTAATAGAAGCCATTGCCAGCCACCTTTCTTGCACTGTCAAGGTCAATGCCGTTAAAGCTTTCCATAATGTCCGTATGATAAGGAATTTCAAACTCAGGAACGACCGGTTCGCCGTAACGCTCTACCTCTACGTTCTCGCTGTCATCCTTACCGATGGGGACGCTGGGATCAATGATATTCGGAATGGTCATCATGATTTTTTTGATTCTTTCTTCCAGGTCACGTTCCTTATCTTCCAACTGGGCAAGATCTTCGGAAGCATCGGTCACTTTTTTCTTCATTTCCTCTGCTTCTTCCTTTTTTCCCTGTCCCATTAAGGCGCCGATCTGTTTGGAAAGTTTGTTGCGCTCAGCTCTTAAGGCATCCCCTTCCTGCTTTGCCGCACGGTTCTGCTCATCAAGTTCAATGACCTCGTCAACTAAAGGCAGCTTGTTATCCTGAAATTTATTTTTAATGTTTTCCTTTACAATTTCAGGATTTTCTCTTACAAACTTTAAATCTAACATGGTATTCCTCCTGGTTTTTCTTCAATATTCTCTGCGAAAGTTGTCCCGCATGATAGTCTGCCGTTGATTATACTACAAAAAAAGGGCAAAGAAAAGCCCCTTTCCTAAAATTCCCCATCCATTGCCTCATTCTTATCCACGAATGAGCAAAGAAAGGATTTCTTCAAAGCAAACTCCGTTTTTCACCGGAACATGAAGCTCATCGGATTTTATAATACAGTTCTTTACAAAGCCGGCCGCTTTTTTCACTGTTTCTGTCAATGGAATTTCCTTCACAGTCTGGGCTGCAAGGATGCTGGAAAACACATCTCCGGTTCCCGGCCGTTCACATCCAACATGAAGAGAACGTAAAAAGTGGGGCTCCTGGTCCTTCTCCGCTACTACATTAGTCACATAGCCGCCTTCCCTTACGCCTGTGATCACCACGGAATCAGGTCCCATTTCCAATATTTCAGCTGCCATTGCAAGAAGCTCTGCACGCTTCCAGCCCTCTGGCCGGTATTCTCTTCCGGTCAGGATACAGGCCTCTGTCAGATTGGGAGTTACAATGTCTCCAAAGCCAACCAGTTCCTTCATACGGCTGCACATCCTTTCCGTATAGGTCTGATAGGCTTTCCCATGGTCTCCCATAATGGGATCCACCAAAACCTTTGTATCCGGTGTTCTAAAATCCTTAATCATGTCAATGACAATTCCAATCTGTTCCTCGGAGCCTAAAAATCCGCTGTAAATCCCGTCAAAGGACAGATCCAGTTTTTTCCACTGTTCAATATATGAAGGCATTTTCTCCGTATAATCATCAAAAAAATAGGTTGGAAATCCGGTATGATTAGATAGGATGGAGGTTGGAACCGGACAGCACTGGACCTTTAAGGCTGAAAGAATGGGAAGGGCCACTGTTAAGGAACAGCGGCCATATCCTGACAGATCATGAATGACAGCAATTTTTTTCTGATGTATTTCTGATGTCATAAAAATTTCCTCTTTCCTGCTCATGCTTTTTGAGCATAAAGGTATACCCGCAGGGTGCTTCCTAACAAATTTTCGTAAATAAACCGGACCTGATCAGGGAATTCCGGAGGGGCATATAAATGATGACGGAAACAATGGCAGAGGTTATTGCATTAATGGAAGTAGATGCAATATTCCATGCCAGCGCCAGTTCTGCCGCCGGTTTTCCCAGGATCAGAAGCTTGTAAAAATAACCCACCAGGGGATCAAAAATCACATTGAACAAAAGTCCTCCTGCCACTGCCGCAATGGTCCAGGAAAGTATATGCTTTTTATCAGAGGATTCATTAATCCTGCCGATTTTATGAGCCAGGAATCCGGTGATAAGACCAATGCACAGCTTTAGTACAAAAGTCTTTGGTGCATAGACCACATAAACCGGGTCAAAAAGGTCTCCAATGGTCATGCCGATGGCGCCGCCTAATCCGCCGTACAGTCCACCTAATAAAAGCGCGCCCAAAACACAGACCGCATTTCCCAGATGAATGGATGTGGCATCTCCTCCCGGTAGGGTGATCTTAAATTGCAGGAACGTAAATACTATATAGGACATGGCTGCAAATAGTCCTGTCAGTGCGGTTTTATAAATCCTGTTGTCTGTTTTACTCATTGGTAATTCCTCCCTTGCTGCTTCTGTTGTTCTTTATCTTAGCATGCAAGTGGAGTGACATAAATATCCAGTTTCGATATATTAAACCATGCCAGTTTAATCATGGGACTGGATACAAATCAGGGTTCCTGACGCGAATTCAATTGTGCCCTCTACACCGGTCAGCTCATTGCTGATGCACAAGCTTGTTCCTAAGTCAATATCCTTTTCATAAAGAGGATATTTGAATCCGGTCAATGTGATTTTCTTCACTTCTCCGTACAGGGGAAGGAAGGAAATATACTTTCCCCACAATGTTTCAGCATGAAAGGTTCTTCCCTTATCGATCACCGTAATCCAGTTTTTTTCATCAACAATGGCGGCTTTTACGCCTTTTTTCAGACATGCATAGAGAAGATGGAGATTGCCGATAAAATGGTCCATCCTTCCTCCCGTTGCCCCAAGCATGACTAACTCCGAGCAGCCGAGTCCTATGGCGGTATTTATGGCAAGTTCGGTATCAGTCTCATCCTTTTCCGGTTTATGGATTTCCCAGGTGATCTTGTCCTGGCTGTTTTTATATTCTGCCAGGACATCTTCTGCCACCGTATCAAAATCTCCGACAATGGCATCAGGCTTTAACCGAAGCCTGGAAAGGGCCGCCAGCCCGCCATCTACTGCGATGACTTTATCAAACTCTCTGTTTTCTAAAAACCTGCCGGCAAATCCATAATCCATGGTACCTCCGGTAACGATCAAACCTCTGACTTCTTCTTTCACCCTTCATATTCCTCAAATATTTTTAAGAATGCCTTTGTATTGGCGGCAGCATTTCCTTTAAACACAGCTGAACCGGCCACAAATACATTAGCGCCTGCTTCGATCAGTTCTCTCACATTATCACAAGTCACGCCTCCGTCAACCTGGATATCCGTCTCAAGATTCCGTTCCCTGCAAATTTGCCTTAAAGCCCTCACCTTATCCAGTGTATAAGGGATGAATTTTTGTCCGCCAAAACCTGGATTTACCGTCATAATTAAAACCATATCCACTTCCGGAAGAATTAAGTCAAGGACAGATAAGGGGGTCGCCGGATTAAGTGCCACTCCTGCCTTTAGTCCTGCTTCCTTGATCTGATTAATGGTGCGGTCCAGATGGGTACATGCTTCCGCATGGACACAGATGAGATCAGCTCCCGCTTCTTTGATATCGTTTACATATCTTCCGGGTTCCTCTACCATCATATGAACATCGAAAACCCGGTCCGTGCAGTCCCGAAGGCTTCCAATAACCGGCATTCCAAATGAAATGCTGGGAACAAATGCTCCATCCATCACATCCAGATGAATGTACTGGGCACCTGCCTCCGCTACCTCAGCTACCTGCTGTCCAAGAATTTTAAAGTCCGCCGCTAATATGGAAGGGGCAAGTTTAAGCATATTAATATCTCCTTTTCTCTTTTAGATCCTGATATAAAAGCCGGTAGTTTTCATATCGGCCCCGGTTTATCTTTCCTTCTTCTACCGCATCTTTTACTCCGCAGGTTTTTTCCCCTATGTGCACACAGCCCAGAAACCGGCAGCCGTCCTCATAGGGTTCAAACTCCGGGAAATAATCTTTCAGCCGGCCGCACTCCATGTCATCTAAGTACATGGAACTAAATCCAGGTGTATCCATCAGGTACGTATCCCGGCCGATGCCGAAAAGCTCCGAATGCCTGGTGGTATGCTTTCCCCTCTGGATCTTTTCACTGATACCTGCAGTCTCCATCTCAGCCTGGGGATAGAGAAGATTGGTTAAAGAGGACTTCCCTACTCCGGAAGGTCCTGCTAAAACCGTGGTTTTTCCCCGTACCAGTTCCCTGATCTCCTCAATTCCCTGGTCGTCATAGGTACTGGTAAAATATACGGGATAGCCGGCCGCCTCATAGATTTCTCCAAGAGCCTGCATTTCCTCGTTTCCAACCAAATCAATTTTATTAAAACAGATTTTTACAGGAACCTCCTGAACTTCCATCATAACCAGAAAACGGTCCAGTAGATTTAAGTTAGGTTCCGGATGGGTGATGGAAAACAGCACCAGAGCCTGATCTACATTGGCTACGGCCGGACGAACCAGGGAATTTTCCCTGGGAAGGATATGCTCGATGTTGCCTTTCTTTTCCAAACTGTCCAGAATGGAAAATTCCACATCATCCCCAACCAAAGGTTTTACGTTTTTATTGCGGAATATACCCTTTGCCTTACATTCATAGATGGTTTCGTCCGTGCCGTGGACATAGTAAAAGCCTGCAATTCCTTTCAAAATTTTTCCTGTCATATAATTTCCTTTTTCCTGCCCACGCTTTTTGGGCAAACCTCGCCCCGCTTTACCGGGCGTAAAGGTATGCCCGCAGGGTGTTTCCTTACGATTGTGGCACCGGGATAAATGTGATGACATAAGAATTAATCACATCGCCAGTCTCCACATTTACAATCTCTACAGTACCGCTTGAAACGCCATATGCGCCTTCTATATTCTTAAATGATACAGGAAGCACCTGGTCACCTGCCATGGTAACAGGTCCCATAAGCTCTCTGATTTCGTCTTTTCCATTTACCGATTGCTTCAGCTGGATCTTTAAGGTAAGCTGGGTGCTGCCGGAGCCTGGTCCGATAATGTTTTGCAGGGGATAGGACTTTTCAATAGAAGCCAGATACTTGACTTTGGCCTGTTGGGCGGTTCCACTGCTGATAACATAATTCACGGCAGTTCCAGCCTCTACCTGGCTGTTAGCGGTTAAGGACTGGCTGATGACACTGCCCCTTAAAACCGTCTCAGAAGCCGCTTCCGTAACCGTACCCTGTACCAGTCCCACGTCAGCCAGCATCTCCACAGCAATCTCCTGAGTCTGGCCGGTAATATCCGGAACCGTGACCGGATTGACAAGAGCCGGACCGCTGCTTATAACCAGAGTTACGGTTTCACCTTCTTTTGCCGCATCAGGAGTATAGCTGATTACATATCCTGACGCAACGGTTTCGCTGCTTTTCTGCTCTATATTAACAGTCAGGCCATTGCTCTCCAGCACTGCTTTGGCTGAAGTGCCATCCATCTTCTCAAGTCCAAGCTTTGTTAAGTCAATGGTTGCATGTTCCGGTCCCTTGCTGACCACTACGTAGACAGCAGAATACTTATCAATTACAGTCCCTTCAACCGGATCCTGGGACACGATATCGCCTTTGTCTATGGTATCATGAAATACGTAATCGCTTACCTTCATATACAGTCCGCCGTTGTCCTTTAACTTCTGCTCTGCAATATCCGTTGCCAAGCCCACAACGCTTGTCATTTTCACCTTTTTATCACTTAAGGTTTCTTCGGTGGAAATCTCCGCAGTTGATTCGGTTTCCTTAGGAGAACCGGAACGGAACAATCCTCCCACCTTTGAGAATACAATGACCAGTACGACCACAATGAGGATGGCAACACCAACACCTGCCGCAGTTAGAAGCCGTTCGATTTTGGGATTGATGTCATCCTCAGAATCCTGTTTTCTGGTTCTGCCGCCCGGCTGTGCGCCTGCATTTTTTTCCTGGCGGCGTTCCGGCCGCTGCTCCTGATTTCTGTTTCCATTCCTGTTTACAGCAGGATCTGCCTGTACCTTCCGGCCGGAACGGATCTGCTCCAGCTCCGGCTTTCCTATGATGACAGTCTGGGAATCATCCACCTGGGAATTGTACTGGACAAAATCTCCGTCAGGATTGACAAGCGCTTTCCGTAAGTCGGATATGGTCTCCTGCATGCTTCCATAACGGTACTCCGGCTTTTTCTCGGTACATTTTAAAATAATGTTCTCAAGTCCTACCGGAATGTTCTCATTATAAAAGCTGGGCGGTGTGATAGGGTCTTCCAAATGAGCCAGGGCAACGGTTACTGTATTATCTCCCTGAAAGGGGACCCGGCCGGCCACCATTTCGTACATGGTAATTCCCAGAGAATAAACATCGCTTCTCACATCGCTGTAACCGCCTCTTGCCTGTTCCGGAGATATGTAATGGACAGAGCCCACCGCGGTAGCGCTTAAGGTCTGGGAAGAAGCGGCACGGGCGATTCCGAAATCAGCCACCTTCACCTTTCCATCCCTGGCAATGATAATATTCTGGGGCTTGATATCCCGGTGTATGATTCCCTGTTCATGAGCTGCCGCAATTCCCTGCGCAACGGAAATAGCAACGCCTATGGCCTCCTTCACATCAAGACAGCCTTTTTTTGTAATATAATTTTTTAACGTGATTCCTTCAATCAGTTCCATAACAATGTAATGGAGATTCCCTTCATCCACGACATCATAGATATTTACGATGTTGGGATGGGAAAGGCGGGCAGCCGCCTGGGCTTCCATCTTAAACTTGCTGACAAAACCGCTGTCTAAACTGAATTCTTCCTTCAAGACCTTTATGGCAACAGGGCGGTTTAATTTATGGCACAGGGCCTTATATACATCTGACATCCCGCCGGAACCGATCTGGTCCAGTATTTCATATCTGTCCTGTAAAAATGTCCCCGGTCTTAAGATCATAAGCTTACCTCCCTGCCAATTTGCGGATCAATTAAAACAACAGCTATATTATCTTTTCCGCCATTATCATTGGCTATTGTAATCAACTTTTCTGCCTTTTCCGGCAGTTCCAGTTCTGAGCAGATAATTTCTTCTATCTCAGCGTCCTCAAGCATATTGCTGAGTCCATCGGAACACATGAGCACATAATCCCCCGGTTCCAGACTGACTTCAAAAAAATCAATCTCCAGCTTATCCTCTGTACCAACCGCTCTTGTTATAATATTCTTTTTTTCCCGGTAATCCCGGCTTCCCCGTTCCAGCTGGCCTAAAGACACCAGTTCTTCCACATAGGAATGGTCCTTTGTAATCTGCTGCAGCCGGTTCCTAACCAGATACAAACGGCTGTCTCCCACATTAGCCACGTACATGGTAGAATCTTCGATCACTGCTGCCACCAGGGTTGTTCCCATGCCGTTTAATTCTGTACTTTTTAAGGATTCCTGGTAAAGCATTCCGTTGACCTTTAAAATTCCCTCCCGGAGAGGGGGAACAATCCCCGGCGAATCCGCCTGTTTTAAGTGAGCCACCAGATTTTCAGCAATATATCTGGAGGCGTAATCCCCGGCCTGATGACCGCCCATGCCGTCTGCAACCAAAAAAAGATTGGGCAGTGTGCCCAAAGGCTCTGCCTGGGCATAGACATAATCCTGATTGGCCGTACGGACTCTTCCGGTGTCCGTCATAGCGCAAGCCTTCATCGTTTTATTCTCACTTCCTCTTTACTCCTGATTTAAAAAGCTTTTTCTCAGCTGCCCGCAGGCGCCGTTAATATCCCGTCCCATTTCTCTTCTTATAGTAACATTTATTCCGTTTTTTTCAAGAAGATTTTTAAAGGCTTCTATGGCCTTCCGGTCTGACTGCACGTAATTGCGCTCCTTAATAGGATTTACCGGAATCAGATTCACATGCCCGTGCTGGCCTTTTAAAAGAGCAGTCAGGGCGGCTGCCTCTTTTAAATTGTCATTGACACCACTTACAAGGCTGTATTCAAAGGTAAGCCTTCGCCCGGTCTTTTCAAAATACGTCTGGCAGGCATCCAGCACCTCCTTTAGCGGGTAACGGTTGGCAACAGGCATCAGGGTTTTTCTGACTTCGTCATTTGGTGCATGAAGAGACAAAGCCAGGGTGATCTGCAGATCTTCTTCAGCCAATTGAAGAATTCCCGGAACAATGCCGCAGGTGGACACCGTTATGTTGCGCTGGCTGATATTCAGGCCGTTTTCATCAGTAAGTAAACGAATGAATTGAACCAGATGATCATAATTATCCATAGGTTCTCCGGACCCCATAACCACCACATTGGAAACCCGTTCCCCGGTGATTCTTTGGATCCGGTATATCTGGTCAAGCATTTCAGAAGGGGTCAAATTCCTTTCCAGTCCGTCAAGTGTGGAAGCGCAGAACCGGCAGCCCATGCGGCAGCCTACCTGGGATGAAATGCAGACAGAATTTCCATGCTTGTATTTCATCAAAACGCTTTCAATCACATTTCCATCGGAAAGGGCAAATAAGTATTTTCTTGTTCCATCTATTTTTGAAATCTTTTCCTCCACGACTGTAAGGCAGGTAAATTCTGTAAGCTGCAAAAGCTTTTCCTTCAGTGTTTTAGGAAGATTGGTCATCTCATTAAAATCAGAAGCCAGCTTCTGGTGCATCCATTCATAAAGCTGTTTTGCACGGAAGGGCTTTTCTCCTATGGACACCATATAGGATATCAGGTGTTCCATATCCAGAGATTTTATATCTATCTTATCCATTCTACATTTCCTCTATTCTGCCCACGTTTTTTGGGCATAAAGGTATGCCCCAAAGGCTCTACCTTTTTTGAAATGCCGCAATAAAAAATCCGTCACAGGGGTGGATTCCCGGCAAAAGCTGTATAAATTCCTGGTTCGCAGCTGCTGAATCCATCTTTTCTCCAAATTTTCCCTTAAGGCTTATGCAGTCAAAAGGAAAATGCTCAAGGAACCACTGGGCATTTTCTTCATTTTCTTTTCGGTTTATGGTACATGTACTGAAAATCAGACGCCCGCCCGGTTTTACATATGTCTGGACAACTGTCAGGAGCGCCCGTTGGAGCGCTGCCAGGGATTCCAAGTCTTCCGGCGTCATACGGTATTTGATATCCGGCTTTCGTCCGATGATCCCAAGACCGGAGCAAGGCAGATCAGCAATGACAATGTCCGCTTTCTCCACGGAATCCGGATCTGCAGTAAGAGCATCCTGGACCTTTGTACGGATATTTAAAAATCCGCACCGTTTAATATTTTCCTCAACCATGCTTATCTTTTGGAGGCTTAAGTCACGGACCTCCACCATACCAGTTCCGTCAAGCTTATCTGCTATATGAATACTCTTTCCTCCAGGAGCGCCGCAGACGTCAATGACGTAATCTCCCTTTTTGGGATCTGCGATCTCACCTACAAAGCTGGAGCTTAGGTCCTGAACCTGGATATATCCCTTTTGGAATGCTTCCAGTCCTTCCAGGTAATCATATTTTTCAATGCAAAGCACTGCTTCCGAAATTCCGGACTCACTCACTTCTGCCCCCTGCTTTTTAAGGCTCTTAAGGATTTCTTCCTTGGAAGCCTTTGCAAAATTGCAGCGGACTGTAGTTTTTTTATCTTTTAAAAAGGACTCCATCATGGTGACTGCTGTTTCCCGGCCAAAAGTTTCCTCCCACATGGATACGATCCATGCCGGCATGGAATAGCGGACAGAATCATCCGGCCAGCTTAATCCCTCTTTATTTCTGGAAATATTCCTCAGTACTCCATTGACAAAGCCCTTTAATCCTGTAAATTTCCGTTTCACGGCAAGCTTCACCGCTTCGTTGCATACGGCAGAATCCGGAACACGGTCCATATAAAGAAGCTGATAAACCGACATGCGCAAAATAGTGCGTATTACCGGCTTCATCTTTTTAACCTTTGTGTTGGAAAAGGAATCAATAATATAATCGATCTGAAGCAGGTATTCCACAGTTCCTTCTGCTATCCTGGAAATAAAAGCCCGTTCCGATTTATCCAGATACTGATATTTATTTAAAGCCTGGCGCAGGATGATATGGCTATAACCTCCACGCTCCAGGATCTCTAACAGGATATCCAGGGCGATTTCCCTGCTGTCGGTTTCCTTAGTCATCATTCCTTCTTCCTCCGAACAAGATGACCAGCCTTAAAAGCTGAAGTACGGTCGCAGCAAGCGCCGCTACATAGGTAAGGGCTGCGGCACCCAGAACTTTTCTGGTATAGCCTAATTCCTGGTCGCCTAAGATTCCCACCTGCCCCAAAAGAGTGACCGCCCGGCTGGACGCATTAAATTCCACAGGCAGGGTGACCAGCTGGAAAATAACCGCCACAGAAAAAAGAATCAGGCCAATATTAACTAAGGGAGAACCGATCCCCCCTATAATGACGCCGAGAATAATAAGAGGCAGTGCCGCCTTGGAGCCAATATTGGCCGCAGGAACAATGGCTGCCCGGAGTTTTAAGGGAATATAGCCTGTGCTGTCCTGCATAACATGACCGCATTCATGGGCCGCGACACCGATTGCCGCTACTGATGTGGAGCCGTAAACAGACTCCGACAGATTAACGGTTTTGGTTCTTGGATCATAATGATCCGTAAGCTGCCCGCCTACAGACCTTACCTGAACATCATAGATGCCCTGGGAAGTTAAAAGGCGTTTTGCCGCTTCTGCTCCTGTCATCCCGGACATACTTCTCACTTTTGAATATTTATTAAAGGTACTATTCACTTTTGCAGATGCCACCATGGAAAGAACTGCTCCAATGATGACAAGGATCCATGTCGGATCCCAATAATATCCCATCATACCGCCATAATACATAATCAGACTCTCCTTTCCACTTACTTGCCCACGCTTTCTGGGCATGAAGACGTACCTGCAAGGCGCTCCAAAATGGTGCCTTCCGCAATCTGGTATCCGCGGAGAAATGCGTCAATTTCCATGCATTTTTTTCCCTGCAGCTGAAGTTTTCGTATGGACAGGCAGCCTTTCCCGGTCTTTATGACCAGAGAGTCCCGGCTAACCTCTACTACCTGGCCGTAAGCCCCCTCATACTCTTTATCCACTACATCTGCTTCCCACAGTTTCATCACTTTTCCATTCCAGACCGTATAGGCGCTGGGCCATGGATTCAAGCCGCGGATCAGGCGCTCAATGGATACTGCATCCATGGACCAGTCAATATCTCCCATGGACTTTTTTATCATGCCTACGTAGCAGGTCTTTAAATCATCCTGTGGCGTACATTCGGCAGTCCCTTCTTCCAGCTTTATTATGGTTTTTAAAATAAGCCTGCTTCCCAGCCTGCTCAGCTTATCATGAAGGCTTCCAAAGGTTTCTTTTTTATCCAGGGCAATGGCTTCCTGATCCAGCATATCTCCGGTATCCAGGGTTTCCGCCATCATCATGGTCGTGACTCCGCTTTCCTTTTCTCCGTTAATGACCGCATACTGTATGGGAGATGCGCCCCGGTATTTGGGGAGCAGAGAAGCATGGATATTTACACAGCCGTATTTTGGAATATCCAGAATAGCCTTTGGCAGAAGCTGTCCAAAAGCGATTACTACCATCAGTTCCGGTTCCAGATCTGATAGAATTTTAACAAACTCCGGATCCCTGGCCTTGACCGGCTGATAAACAGGGATGTGGTATTCCATTGCTTTCTCCTTTACCGGAGTCATCTGGATTTCCTTCCCTCTTCCTTTGGGTTTGTCCGGCTGGGTAACTACCCCAAGAATTTCATGCCCGGCCTCTTTTAAAGCCTCAAGAGCGGGAACAGAAAAATCAGGTGTTCCCATAAATATAATACGCATAATTATTCTTCAACCTCTCCTTCTTCCTCATCTAAGGAGACATCCTCCAGCTCGCCTTCCACGATATCTACATAGAGATCACCGTTTAAATGATCGCATTCATGACAGATTGCCCGGGCTAAAAAGCCTTCCCCTTCCAACTCAAAGGGCTCCATAGCAGCATCATAAGCCTTTACTTTTACGTAATCAGGCCTTGTGACTGTACCGGATTTTCCAGGCACGCTAAGGCAGCCTTCCGGCCCGGTCTGGCTTCCCTTTGTCTCTATGATTTCCGGATTAATAAGTACATACTGGTTGCCATCATCTACATCTATGACTACGATCTGTTTTAAAATCCCCACCTGAGAAGCCGCAAGGCCAACTCCGCACGAGTCATACATGGTCTCAAACATATCCACGATCAGTTCGCTGATCCTTGGCGTGATCTCCTTTACAGGCTTGCAGTGCTTTCTTAAAATTTCATCTCCAATGGTTCTGATCTTTCTAATTGCCATTTTCTTTTATCCTCTTTCCTGCCAGTTCTTTATGGTTAAAGCCGGCCCCGCTATATGGGGCGTAAAGAGATGCCCAAAGGGTATATCCTCTTAATTTATGAAAAATCGTATTGGATCATTACCTGATCAAACAGGTGCCCATAGTTTTCTGAAAAACCGTCGATCTGATCCCTGATTTTTATTAGTATATCATAGTTTTCCTGTTTCAAGTATAAAATTTTTCTATAGATATCATTAATTTTGTAAACAGTAGCCTCTACCGGGCCGATGATCTGCACCGCTTCCTGTTCCGCAAGGGGGCCGATAAAACCGGCAGCCGCATCAGCTGCTTCTTTTAAACAGTCCTCCAGTCTGGAAGAAAACTGTACTGTTAACAGGCCGCTTGCCGGAGGATATTTCATCAGACGGCGGTATGCCATTTCCTGCCGGTAAAATGCCTCATAATCCTGATTGGCGGCGGTCACAATGCTGTAGTGCTCCGGACTATAGGTCTGGATGACCACATCACCGTTTCGAAAATCCCGGCCGGCCCTTCCTGCTGCCTGGGTTAAAAGCTGAAAGGTCCGTTCTGCTGACCGGTAGTCCGGAGTATTCAAAGACAGGTCTGCAGCCAGCACTCCCACCAGGGTCACATTTGGAAAATCATGGCCTTTTACGATCATCTGGGTGCCGATAAGGATGTCGGCCTCTCCTTCGGAAAAAGCTGTGAGTATCTCTTCATGTCCTCCCTTTTTTGAGGTGGTGTCCAGATCCATTCGCAGGACTCTGGCAGCCGGGAACATTTTTCTGGTCATTTGTTCAATCTTCTGGGTTCCTACTCCAAAATTAGCAATGTAGGGAGAGCCGCAGGCCGGACAGCGGTCTGGCATGGATATGGAATATCCGCAATAATGGCATACAAGGCGGCTGTTATTATGAAGTGTCAGAGTCACATCACAGTGAGGGCAGCGAATGGCTTCTCCGCAGGAACGGCAGGACACAAAGTTCGCATAGCCGCGCCTGTTGATAAATAACATGGCCTGTTCCCGCTTCTTAAGCCGGTCCTCGATCAGTTCCTTTAAGCTTCTGCTGAAAATGGACTTATTGCCTTCTTTAAGTTCCTGCCTTAAATCCACCACAGATACTGCCGCCAGACGGCTGTTTTTTTTGGCCCTTTCTGTCAGGCGAAAAAGCTGGTATTCTCCCTGAAGAGCTTTTGTATAAGCTTCCAGGGAGGGAGTTGCGGAGCCCAAAACCAAAGATGCCCCCTGCATGGAGGCTCTTTTCACTGCCACCTCCCTGGCATGATATCTTGGAGATACCTCGCTTTTGTAAGCTCCTTCATGCTCTTCGTCTATGAGTATCAGTCCAAGACGGGAAAAGGGAGTAAACAGGGCCGAACGGGGACCGATCATAATATCAATATCCCCGTTTCTTGCCCGTTCAAACTGGTCATACCGTTCCCCTGCCGATAATCTGGAATTGATTATGGACACCCGGTTCCCAAATCTTCCATAGAAACGCAGGACGGTCTGATAAGTCAGGGCTATTTCAGGAATGAGAACAATCACCTGCTTTCTATCCTCTATGACCTTTTGGATCAGTTCCATATAAACCTCTGTCTTGCCGCTTCCTGTAATGCCGTGGATCAGATAGGTTTTTCTTATATCATGGGAATAATCAAGGTAAAAACTGTCTACAATTGCCTGCTGTTCTCCATTTAAAACCACCTTGCTTCTTTCTTTTATTTCTGTTTTAACAGGATTTCTGTAAACCTCTTCACAATCAAGACTTACGTATCCTCTTTCAATAACCGGCTTTAAGGTGGCGGCAGAAAGGTTCATCTGATTAACCGCAATTTCGTATGGAATGGCTGGATTCTCCAAAAGTGCCTGAAAGAGGCGTGCCCTGGCCTTGTATTTCTTTTTTTCCGCTTCCTCCAAGGCATTTAAAAGCTGGGAATGGTCCAAAAGGCTTTTAATCACCTTTTTTTCCCTTGGCTTTACCTTTTGCTTCACAGGAAGCACTGTTTTTAATGCCTGGTTCATGGTGGAGCCATACCGCTCCTTCAGCCACCATGCCAGGGAAATGAGCAGGGATTCTGCCGATACGCCGTCTGTTACGATTCCTGCTATCTCCTTAATTTTATCCGGATCATAATTCGCATGGGAGGCAATGCCCACCACATACCCTTTCCGCATGGAATTTCCTTTTCCAAAAGGAATCAAAACCAGAGAACCTACAGCCACTTCATCAAGAAGCCCGGCCGGAATCCGGTAATCAAAGGTTCTGTCAACTTTTTCATGGGAAATATCAATAATAATCCGGGCAAATCGTTCCGTCATTGTTTTCCTCTTTTCTGCCCACGCTTTTGGGGCATAAAGGTATACTCGAAGAGTGTTTCCTCTTTTCTGTCCACGCCTTTTGGGCATAAAGGTATACCTGCACCATTTGCGTCATGGGCTCTAAAAGGCTGTCAAGGCCGGTAAAACTTTTCCGCAACCTGACCAAGATTCATGCTGTTTGAGCCCTTAAACAACACGCAGTCCCCTTCCTTTAATTCCTCTTTTAAATAAGATACCAGCAGTTCTGGTTCCATGAATTCCTTAACCAGGATATGAGGAGCATATTCCTTCACCGCTCTGGCAATCTCCCCTGCCAGTTCTCCCAAAGTCACCACCTCATATACTGGATGCTCTGCAATGTATTCTCCGATTTCATAATGGTATGACCGCGTTTTTTCTCCCAGTTCCTTCATATCAGCCAATACGGCGATCCTTCGTTCCGCCTTTTTAATAGAACCTAAGACCTCCAGCCCTGCTTTCATGGAAACCGGGCTGGCGTTATATGTATCATCGATGATAGTCATACCGGCTGCATGATAGATCTGCTGCCGGTTCTTAAAACCGGTAAATTTCTGAAGACATTCTGCCGCTTCTTCCATAGGGATACCGCACTCAGAAGCCACTGCAAGGGACACCATGGCATTTAACACATTATGGCTTCCCATTACTGCCAGCCGCAAAGGAACTCTCTTCTGGCCGAAGACTGCCGTAAAGGCCGGAAAGCCTTCCTCCAAATGGACATCGACAGCCCTGTAATCACAATTATCTCCTGTTCCGTAATAAATGGTCTTACAGCCTTCCTTTGCCTTTGTGGTTTTTAAAAGCGGGTCATCCCCATTTAAAAAGAGGATTCCGCCTTCCATTAACCCATCCTGGATAGTCAGTTTTTCCTTGTAGATGTTTTCCTGGGATCCAAGCTGCTCGATATGGGTTACTCCGATATTGGTTATTACGGCCATCTGGATTTTTGCGATCCTGGTAATGACGGTCAGTTCTCCCGGCTCGCTCATTCCCAGTTCAATGACTCCAATTTCAGCCTCCGGTGAAATCTCAGATATGGTAATAGGCACTCCTACCTGGCTGTTGTGGTTTCCAGGAGTTTTATAAACGGAATAACGGGCAGACAGAGCACTGGCAACCATCTCCCTTGTAGTGGTCTTTCCCACGCTTCCCGTGATTCCCACCAGGGGGAGCTTTAAGCAGTCCCTGTAATAGCTTCCAATCGCTTGAAGCGCCTTTTTTGTATCCTCTACCCGGATCCACGGTTTGACAGAGTCCATAGCGTCATGCTCGCTGGTAAGCACGGCCGCTGCTCCATTGTCAAAGGCCTGCCCGATAAAATGGTGGGCATCCTGCCGTTCTCCAATGATGGGAACAAACAGGTCATTCCCCTTCATATTTCTGGAGTCAATGCTGATGTGCTCCAGAACCGTATCCTCATTTCCGCAAAGAAGCTTACCTCCTGTAGCTGAAAGTATTTCCTTTACTGTCATATTTACCATTGCTTCCTCCGTTCCATGTACGCTTCCGGCGCACATTCCTTTCGTCTTTCCTGCCCATGCTTTTTGGGCATAAAGGTATGCCCGAAGGGCGTTCCTCTTTCCTTCCCGTGCTTTTGGGCATACCACCTACCGCGGAAATGCCGAAAGCCGCATATCCTTACGGCTTTCGGCATTTTATTTATCGCTTTGCCTTCCTTTTAAGCTTCCTTTGAAAGCTGGGCATCCACTGCATTTAAGACCTCTTCTCTGTCTGAGAAATGGTGGCGGACTCCGTTTATCTCCTGGTAATCCTCATGCCCCTTTCCTATAATGGCAATCATGTCACCTGGTTCGGCATGAATGATGCTGTAACGGATCGCTTCCCTGCGGTCCGGAATTTCCATGAATTTCCCACCTATCTTTTCAAGGCTTTCACGAATATCTGCGATGATATCTTCCGTTTTTTCGTATCTGGAATTATCCGCGGTGATAATCGTAAGATCTGCCAGGCGTCCGGCGCTGTCTCCCATGGAAATACGCCGGTCCTTGGAACGGTTTCCGCCGCAGCCAAAGACGCAGACAAGGCGCTTTGGGTGATAATCTCTAAGCGTTGAGAGCAGGCTTTCCATGCTGACCGCATTGTGGGCATAATCTACGATTACCGTACATTTTTCAGAAGAATAAACGATTTCCATTCGTCCGTTCACGTTTAAATGTTCCAGTCCATGGCAGATATTCTCTTTCGGAAGCCCTAAAAAACTTAAAACACTGACTGCAGACAAGGCATTGGCAACGTTAAAGCGTCCTGGAATATTCACCCGGACAGATAGCTCACAAGCTCCTTTGATGTCAAATTCCAGTCCGACAAAATCCGGCTGGGCGATGTACCTGACAGCCTCTGCTTTAAAATCCGTGTCCTTTTTCTCCATGGAGAAGGAATAGAGCTTGCAGGAAGCATCCTTTACCACTTCATCCCAATGCTCATCATCCCCATTCATGATCCCCACTTTTGAGCAGCAAAAGATCCGGGATTTGTAAAAAAGATATTCTTCAAAATCCCGGTGCTCATCCGGTCCGATATGATCAGGGGAAATATTGGTAAACAGTCCGTAATCAAAGCAGATTCCATCTACCCGGTGCATTTTAAAGGCCTGGGAGGAAACCTCCATTACCAAATATTCACAGCCTGCTTCCGCCATGCGGCTGAAGGCCTGATGAAGTTCATAGGACTCGGGAGTCGTATTCACCGTAGGCGTAACTTCCTGGCCGATCACAATGCCCGTAGTTCCGATCATTCCCACTTTTTTGCCGCAGGCTTCCAAAACCGTCTTGATCATGTGGGTGGTGGTGGTTTTTCCTTTGGTTCCGGTCACGCCGATCGTCACCATCTTTTCCGCCGGATATCCAAATCTGGCGGCTGATAAAAGAGCCAGCGCCTCTCTTGCATTATGTACGAGAATGGCGGTTACGCCATCCGGGATATCCATCTCTCGTTCTACTACAAGGATTTCCACCCCGGCGTCCACCACCTCTGGTATGAATTCATGGGAGTCGGTTCTCGTGCCTTTCATGCAGACAAATACAACACCTTTTCGTGCCTTTCTGGAGTCATATATGACATCCTCGGCCTCAACGTCCAGGCTGCCCTGCAGCACCTCATATTTTAAGTCTTTTAACCATTCTTTAAACTTCATAAAACCTCCCAATCAGAATAATCCGGTGATTACTCCATCTTCATTTACGTCAATATTATCTGCGGCAGGCTTCTTTGGAAGACCTGGCATGGTCATGATAGCTCCGGTCAGAATGACCACAAATCCTGCTCCGGCGGACACATAAGCATCCCGCACATTAATATCAAAGCCTTCCGGCCTTCCAAGCTTTGTCTGGTCATCGGATAAGGAATACTGTGTCTTTGCCATGCACACAGGAAGGCTGCCAAAGCCCATTTCTTCAAATTTTCTTATGGCTTTTAAAGCTGCCGGAGCATAGGTCACGCCATCTGCGCCGTAGATCTCCCTTGCAATTGCAGCGATCTTATCTTGAAGGCCCATGTCATCACGATAAATGGGCGCAAAATTGCTTTCTTTATTTTCCAGGGTATAAAGTACTTTTTCTGCCAGTTCTATGCCGCCCTCTCCTCCTTTTTCCCAAACCTGGGATAAGGCGAATTCACATCCTCTTTCCTCACAAAACTTTTTAACAAACTGGTGTTCAGCCTCTGTATCTGTGATAAAGGAATTCAGAGTAACAATTACCGGAACGCCGTATTTCATCATATTTTCAATGTGCTTTTCCAGATTGACGATACCTTTTTCAAGAGCAGCCAGGTTTTCATCCTTTAACTGGTCCTTTGGCACTCCGCCGTTGTATTTGAGGGCTCTTACCGTTGCTACCAATACAATGGCGTCAGGCTTTAATCCGGCTTTTCTGCATTTGATGTCAAGGAATTTTTCTGCACCTAAATCCGCGCCAAATCCAGCCTCTGTCACAACAACATCAGCCAGCTTTAACGCCGTTTTCGTCGCGCGTACGCTGTTGCAGCCATGGGCGATGTTTGCAAAAGGACCTCCGTGAACAATGGCGCCGGTGTGCTCCAGGGTCTGTATCAGATTGGGCTTTAAGGCATCCTTTAGCAAAGCCGCCATAGCGCCTACTGCATTTAACTGGGAGGCAGTCACAGGCTCTCCAGCATAATTATATGCTACAATGATCTTTCCCAGCCGTTCTTTTAAATCTTCCATATCATTTGCAAGGCAAAGGATTGCCATGATTTCCGATGCCACCGTAATCACAAAGTGATCCTCTCTCACAAAGCCTTCTGCTTTGGAGCCAAGGCCAACCACAATATTTCTAAGAGCGCGGTCATTCATGTCCAGACAGCGCTTCCAAAGAATCTGACGGGTGTCGACTCCAAGGGCATTGCCTTGGTGGATATGATTGTCTAACAAAGCTGCAAGCAGGTTATTGGCTGAGGTTATGGCATGAAAATCACCGGTAAAATGAAGATTTAAGTCTTCCATGGGCACCACCTGGGCATATCCGCCGCCTGCCGCGCCGCCCTTAATGCCAAAACATGGTCCAAGGGAAGGTTCTCTGAGAGCGATAATCGCCTTTTTATCCATTTTTCCCAATGCCTGACCAAGACCTACAGTAGTTGTGGTCTTTCCTTCCCCTGCGGGAGTGGGATTGATTGCCGTTACAAGAACCAGTCTGCCATCCGGACGGTCCTTTACCCGCTCCCACAGTTCATCAGTCAGTTTTGCCTTATACTTTCCGTAAAGCTCCAGCTCATCCCCACCGATTCCATAGGAAGCAGCCACATCTTTGATAGGAAGCATTTTTGCCTCTTGCGCGATTTCGATATCTGTTTTCATTTTCCAATCCTCCTTTTATGTAAATAACACGGTTCTATATTATTGGAAGCAGCAATGCTTCCGATCATCGGATGGACGGGCTAAAAAGCAACCCTTTTGTCTTCACTTATGTTTAATAACCCTGGGAGAGCATTTCATCGAATTCTTCCATGCTCATCAGTACCTTACGGGGTTTGGTGCCTTCCTCTTCTCCTACCACACCGGCTTCTGCAAGCTGGTCCATGATCCGGGCAGCCCGGTTAAAGCCTATTTTAAACATTCTCTGCAGCATTCCGATGGACGCCTTATCCTTTTCAATGATAAACTTCCCGGCCTGAACGAAATACTCATCCCGGTCATTACCTCCGCCCTTTATCTCTCCGCCTGCAGGCGCGGAAGCGATCATGTTCTCCACTTCCGGATTATAATCTGCTGTAAGCCCCTGCTCCGTTAAGAATTCCACAACCTTGGAGACTTCGGAATCCGATACAAATGCACCCTGAACACGCATTGGTTTTGGGTATCCTGCCGGATAAAACAGCATATCACCTTTTCCAAGAAGCTTCTCCGCTCCGTTCATATCAATAATGGTCCTGGAATCCACTCCGGAAGAAACCGCAAAGGCTACCCTGGATGGAACATTGGCCTTAATAAGACCTGTTATGACGTTGACCGACGGACGCTGGGTTGCAATGACAAGATGAATGCCTGCAGCTCTGGCAAGCTGGGCCAGACGGCAGATGGAATCTTCCACTTCTCCGGGCGCTACCATCATAAGATCCGCAAGCTCGTCGATAATGATGACGATCTGAGGCATCTTTTGGGGCTTATTCTCATCTTCAATGTCTTTTATGCTCTCTACTTTTTTGTTATATCCCTTGATTTCCCTGACATTATACTGGGCAAACTTATTATAACGGTCCGTCATCTCCGCCACCGCCCAGTTAAGAGCTCCAGAAGCCTTTTTCGGGTCAGTGACCACAGGGAGCAGCAAATGGGGAATCCCATTATAAACACTTAATTCCACCACCTTGGGGTCCACCATGATCAGTTTCACATCCTCAGGATCCGCTTTAAAGATAATGCTCATGATCAACGTGTTGATACAGACGGATTTACCGGAACCTGTGGCTCCGGCGATTAATAGATGGGGCATCTTTGCAATGTCAGTGACAACCACCTGTCCGCCGATATCCTTACCCACCGCAAAAGCAATTTTTGAGGAATGCTTCTGAAAGCCGTCCGCCTCCAGAATATCCCGCAGGTATACCATTTGGTTTTCTTTATTGGGCACCTCGATGCCCACCGCCGATTTTCCCGGTATGGGAGCTTCAATTCGGATGTCAGCGGCCGCCAGGCTCAATTTAATATCATCCGCCAGGCTTACGATCTTACTGACCTTTACTCCCTGCTCCGGATGAAGCTCATACCTGGTTACAGAAGGCCCGCAGCTTATATTAGTGACCGTAACTCCGACACCAAAATTCTGAAGAGTCCGCTGAAGCTTGATGGCAGTTTCCTTGTATTCCCGGTCGGAAAAGACCCCTGATTTTCCCTTTTTAAGCAGGGAAAGAGGCGGATACTTATATTCCTTTTTCACAATCTCCTGCTTTTGCCTGATTTCCTGGGTGACACTTAAACCATCTTCCTTTTCCGCTTCTTCCCGCTTCTTTTCTAACTTTTTCTGAAGAGCTTCTGTATCTGTCTCTATCACTTTGCCGGAAGCGGTGACCACCTGTTTTGGCTCTTCTGGAATGGAAAAGGTATCATGTCCTTCCTCAGGATAGAATTCCTCTTCCACGACCTCCATTTCCTTTAAGGTTTTCACTTCTTTCTTCATATATATAGAAGATTCTTCTAATGCCTCTGTAAGCGGAGCTGCTTCCACATCGGGATCAAAGGGAACAATATCCTCTTCATTTTCCGGGACAGGAGAAAAACTGCCACGGAAAACATCAGCAGGATTGGGTTCGTTTGCTTCCGCAGAAGTTACGGCAGACAGCCTGTCTGCCTGGGCCATAATATCATCGGCAAGGCTGTCAGGAACTTCCTCAGCCAGATCTTCCTCATAGCCTTCCTCCTGGGCCGCCACCAGCTTCGTGGCTTCCAGATTGACTCCCCGAAGCTTTTTCTCTTCCAAAAGCTTTTTACGGGCTTCCTGGCGTATTGCATGGATTTCCATGTGCATGTCCACATTATCCCTGGCATGGCGGTATGCCTTTCCGCCTCCCTTTTTCACAATATCTACAAAAGATTTTTCCGTAATGCAGACTGCAGATATAATAAGAAGGACTCCTATCACCAAATAGGCTCCCACAACACCAATGATAGAGGTAAGCCCTCCGGCCAGAAGGCCGCCTATAATGCCGCCGCCTCTTCCGCTTACGGAAGCCTCAAAATAAATATCGGCAAGTCCCATTCCCTCGCCGCCCTTTGTTCCAAAAAGAAGCTGTAAAAATCCACACAAAGAAACCAGCGCCAGTATAAAAGACGCCAGTTTAAAAGCGGCCCTGGGATTTCCCTGGTTGGAGATGTAAAACGCTGTTCCTGCAAACAGCAGCACAGGCGCAACATATCCCACACTTCCAAATATACCAAGCTGTACGCTGCGCAGAAAATCTCCAACCATTCCGCATAAATGAAAGTTACTGAAAAACAGTATGGCCGCAGCCAAAAATGACATAATGATTACGACCTCTGAATGGATAAATTCTGGTTCCGGCAAAACCACATTTTTTTTGGCGGTTGTATTTCTTGTTCTCCCGTTTTTTCCTTTTTTTGCTGTAGTCCGTTTCTTCGTTGTCTCAGGCACAATACTTCCCCCTTCTATCCGTTGGTAACAGTATACAAAAAAATCGGGAGAATTGCAACGTTTAACGGGAAGCAGTTTCCATCAGTTCATATAATTTTTTTAAAGCATCCTTGATTCCGCCCACTTCATTAATCAGGCCTTCTTTTACCGTTTCCTCACCGACCAGCACGGTTCCCAAGTCTCTGGTGAGCATTTCCGTATTCAGCATAAGGCGTTTTAACTGGTCGTAGGCAATTTTTGCATGGCTGGAAACAAAGCTTAAGATCCTGTCCTGTATCATTTCAAAATATTCATAAGTCTGGGAAGCACCGATTACCATTCCCGTCATTCTTACGGGATGAACCATCATGGTTCCGGTTGGTACGATAAAGGAATAATCCGTACAAACTGCTAAGGGAACTCCAATGGAATGGCTTCCTCCAAGAACCAGGGAAACGGTAGGAATGCTTAAGGAAGCGATCATCTCCGCTATTGCAAGGCCTGCATCCACGTCACCGCCGGAAGTATTTAAAAGGACCAAAAGCCCTTCCACAGAATCATCATCTTCAATCTCGGCAAGCTTCGGGAGAATGTGATCATATTTTGTAGCCTTGCTGTTGCCGGATAAATTTTCATGGCCTTCCACCTCCCCGATAATGGAGATCAGATGGATCTTCCGCTTGCCTGCATTATCATCCAGGGTCATCTGGCCATATTCTTCCAGCCTTTCATCCTCTTTCTGTTCAATATCTTTTTCCGTTTTCTTTTCATCAAGATTTTCCTTGCGCGTATTATCGGAAGACTCATTCTGGTTATTCTGTCTTTCCTCTGTTTCTTCGTTCTTCCCGTTATTTCTATCTTGATACTCTCTCACCTTAAAAACCTCCTGTTTTACTGTAAATTTGATGGATTACTCTTTATCCCACGCTTTCCTGGCAGCGTCCGCCCCGCTTTTTCGGGCGTAATGGCACATTTGCAGGGTATTTCCATATGATGTGGAGAAAACCATAAAAATATGCTTGAAAAACTTAAAACAGGATTTTCTGCCTTTCTGTTAAAAACCAGTCTTCATCCTGACGTAATAACAATATTTTGGTTGTGATTGTAACAAGTTATTGACTTTGATACTTTTCCATGTTAAACTACCCAACAACATAAATCAAGTCACGTTCTTGCCAATGGAGGCAGCGCCGGAGAAATCCTTTTGCGCTGCTTTTCTATAAACAGGTACCCGCCTTTATGGCTGTGGCTTAATAAAAAAAGGAGAGATCGTTCCATGAACAACTTTTTTATCGCTCAGACCTTTGGTAAATCCTCTAATTTTACGGATATTCCAAACAATTTATTTAAGGAGCACAATGTAAAAAAAGGGCTCCGCAACGAAGACGGTACCGGAGTCCGGGTGGGCCTGACCCGCGTATCTGATGTAGTCGGCTATGAAATCCAAGACGGAAAAAAGGTCAACGTTCCTGGCAAGCTCTATTACCGGGGAATCGAGATCGGGAACCTGGTAGGCGGAAAGAACAATGAACGCTATGGCTTTGAAGAGACTTCGTTTTTACTCCTTTTTGGCTATCTTCCCTCCAGGAAAGAATTAAGGGAATTCACATCCATTCTTAGCCAGAACTACCTTCTCCCTGATGAGTTCCTGGAAAAAAATATGCTCCGCACCCCTTCCCGTAATTTGATGAACAGCCTTCAGCAAAGCATCCTGGCTCTTTACGATTATGATGAGGAGCCGGATAATGTGGACCCCTATGATACTCTTTTAAAGGGAATCAACATCCTGGCAAAGCTTCCTTCTCTTTCCGTCTATGCATATCAGAGCAAGGTCCATTACTATGACAGAGGCAGTCTGATCATACATTATCCAAAGCCGGAATATTCCATGGCAGAAAACATTCTATACATGCTGCGAAAAGACGGGATTTTTACCGCGCAGGAAGCTGATCTTTTGGATGTGATGCTGATGATCCATGCAGACCATGGCGGCGGAAACAATTCCACCTTTACCAATGTAGTCATATCTTCCACAGGAACCGATATTTATTCGGCCATCTCCGCTTCGATCGGCTCCTTAAAGGGACCAAAGCACGGCGGTGCCAATATATGCTGCAGTGAAATGATCAAGGCCATTGAAAAGGAAATCGGCTTAAAAGCAACGGAAGCCCAGATGAAGGCAGTGATCCACAAGATCCTTTCAAAGGATTTCTATGATAATACCGGCCTTGTATACGGACTTGGCCACGCAGTTTATACGGTTTCCGATCCCAGGGCGGATCTGTTAAAGGTCTGCTGCGAAAAGCTTGCCAAACAGAAAAACAGGGAAGATGAATATGAGTTCCTTACAAAGTTTGAAAAGGTGGCCAAAGCTTGTCTGGCGGTCAACGGAAAACCACTGTCAAACAATGTAGACTTCTATAGTGGTTTCGCTTATAATATGTTACAGATACCGGAAGATATGTATACGCCTCTGTTTGTCTGCTCACGTATGGCAGGCTGGCTGGCGCATAATATCGAAAACAAGCTGTATGATGGAAGAATCATGCGTCCGGCGACAAAATACGTAGGAGAAACTGTTTCCTACAAAAAAAGAGAGGAAAGATAGCATATGGTAAAATTGTATGACGGCGGGGCCTATCTTGTTCATGGAACCAGGCTGGTTCCGGAACAGGAAACATTAAAAATGGCCGCCCTTACAGGAAAAGCTGCAGATAAGACTGAGGCAAAAAAGGGTACCATCGCCTACTCCATTCTAAAAGAGCACAATACTTCTGATAACATGGATCATTTAAAGCTCCGGTTTGATTCCATGGCCTCCCATGATATTACATTTGTAGGAATTATCCAGACAGCCCGTGCATCAGGGCTTGAAGAATTTCCTATTCCATACATTATGACCAACTGCCATAACTCCTTATGCGCAGTCGGCGGCACCATTAACGAGGATGACCACGTATTCGGGCTTTCCGCTGCAAAAAAATACGGCGGGATCTTTGTTCCGCCACATATTGCGGTCATCCATCAGTACATGAGGGAGATGATGGCCGGCTGCGGGCGCATGATCCTTGGCTCTGACAGCCATACCCGGTATGGAGCTTTGGGGACCATGGCCATCGGAGAAGGAGGCGGAGAACTGGTAAAACAGCTTCTTTGTGATACCTATGATGTGGCATATCCAGACGTTGTGGCTATTTATCTTACGGGAAGCCCTGCTCCTTCTGTGGGTCCTCACGATGTGGCCCTGGCCATTATCGGAGCGGTCTTTAAAAGTGGCTATGTAAAAAACAAGATCATGGAATTCGTAGGGCCCGGGGTATCTTCCATGGATACGGACTATCGGAACGGCGTGGATGTCATGACAACGGAAACTACCTGCCTTTCCTCTATCTGGAGAACCGATGAGGATACAAAGTCCTATTTGAACCTCCATGGACGGGGGGAGGCTTACAAGGAGTTAAATCCCGGGGAAGTGGCCTACTACGACGGGGTGGTTTATGTGGACCTAAGCACCATAAGGCCAATGATCGCACTGCCCTTCCATCCAAGCAACACCTATGAGATCGATGAATTAAATGAAAACCTTGGGGACATTCTCCGGACTGTGGAAAAGGAAGCAGCACGCATTGTGGGAAGCTCCAAGGCAAGCCTTTCCCTGACTGAAAAGATCGTAGATGGAAAGCTGATGGTCCAGCAGGGAGTGATCGCAGGCTGCGCCGGAGGCAACTACTCCAACGTCATGGCTGCAGCCCATATTCTGACCGGCAAGGACTGCGGAAATGACATCTTCAATTTATCCGTATACCCTTCCTCCCAGCCTGTTTATATGGATCTGGTGAAAAAAGGAGCGATCTCCGAACTGATGGCAGCCGGCGCTACTGTCAGGACGGCCTTCTGCGGCCCATGCTTTGGCGCAGGAGATACGCCTTCCAACAATTCCTTAAGCATCCGCCATACCACAAGAAACTTCCCCAACCGGGAAGGCTCCAAGCCGGGCAGCGGACAGATTTCCTGTGTCGCCCTTATGGATGCCCGCTCCATTGCGGCAACGGCGGCAAACGGCGGCTATCTCACCTCCGCAGAAGGCTATGGAGAGGATTACCAGGTTCCTGCCTATGAATTTGATCTATCTTCCTACGAAAGACGGGTGTACCAGGGATTCGGAAAGGCTCAGCCGGAGGTTCCCCTGATTTACGGGCCAAACATCAAAGACTGGCCGGCTATGAGTGCCCTGACGGAAAACATCCTGTTACGGGTATGTTCAAAGATCATGGATCCGGTCACTACCACGGATGAACTGATCCCTTCCGGAGAAACCTCTTCCTACCGTTCCAATCCTCTCGGCCTTGCGGAATTTACTTTATCCCGCCGCGATCCGGAATATGTGGGACGTTCAAAGAAGGTAAATGAGCTGGAACAGGCAAGAAAAGCCGGAACTTCTCCCTTAGAGGCTGATCAGTCACTGGAAGCTGCATTTAAGGCCCTGACCACTTACTTAAACCAGCCGGAATTAAAGGCAGAAGAAACAGCCATCGGAAGCATGGTCTACGCAGTAAAGCCAGGGGATGGCTCTGCCCGTGAGCAGGCAGCCAGCTGCCAGAGAGTATTGGGCGGCCTTGCTAATATTGCAAAAGAGTATGCCACCAAACGCTACCGTTCCAATGTTATGAACTGGGGAATGCTTCCCTTCCTCCTTGATGAACAACCCGATTTTGAAATAGGAGATTTTATCTATGTGCCTGGAATCCGCACTGCCCTTGACGGGGATATGAAGCATATTCCAGCCTATGTGGTAAAAAATAAAGAAGGAAATCCGATTCATGAGATAGAACTGCACATTGCTGAAATGACCCCGGAAGAACGGGAAATCGTAAAGGCCGGATGTCTGATCAACTATAATAGAAATAAAAATAAACAGCAGTAATTTTAACCGGATCAGGCAGGGCGGCAGAGGGGCTGCACCATTGATCATTGCGAATATTCACCTGACTATAATAATCCCCCGGACGTGGAGCTGGCGTAAAAGCCAGATCCGCGTCCGGGGGATATATTTTTTATTTTAAGATTTTTTCCAACTGTGAACCCTCAAGAGCTACATGATAAAACAGTTCGTAGAAATCCTTTACTTCCTGTTTTATATCAACATCATACTGCTCCGGATATACAAGATTGCCCAGCCACAGAATCCCGATCATCCGGTTAACAGAAGGCGGACTGCTCATAAAGCTATATGGAACGGAAGGGATCTGATAAACCTTCCCCTCTTTCACTGCATTTAATTCTGCCCAGACCTTATCTGTTGTTATGGTTTGGTACAGGGCCTCAGAATCTGCAATGATAATATCCGGCTGCCACAGAAGAAGCTGTTCAAAGGATACTTCACTTCCGCCGCCGCTTGATACCTTTTCAACCTTGGCTGCATTTTCCGCTCCGATCTGTTCGATGACCCGGGCATGAATGGAACCCTCTGCATTGGTATGAAGACCATCGTCTCCAGCAGCATAATAAACCGATTTCTTTTCTGCTATCTGCTCCTTGGCTGTTTCGGATTTTTTCAGTATGTTATTGCAATAGTCCGCCAGTTTTTTTGCCTGATCAGTTTCTCCGGTAAGCTCTCCCAGCTTTTCATAAGCAGAACTCATGGTATCTAAATCTGCCTCGATAAAGATGACTGGCATGTTTAGCTGTTCCTGAAGGGCATCCATATCCTCTTTTACGGTTTTTTTCGCTTCTCCGATATCAATGATTACATCCGGACTTTCTGCAATAAGTGCCTCCATGTTAAGGTTTGCATTCTTCCCATAAAACTGGCCGAATTTGGGAAGTCCCCAATATTTCTCATCAATATACTGTTTTGCACCTTCAGAAAAATCAGAAGCAAGTCCGGACAGCTTATCCGGACAAATGGTATAAAGCACAATCTGTGCCAAAGGCCCGGAAGGAGCAATCTTGTTAATTTCCTTTGGCAGCGTAACTTCTCTTCCTGCTGAATCCGTAAACACTCTGGTGTCTGACTGCCCCCCTGTTTCGCCCGCCTTTTCTGTTTCTGCCTGAGTTTCTGCATTTACAGGCGCAGTTGACTCTGCCTGGCTGGCAGGAACCTCCTTACCTCTTTCTTTCTGGCAGCCATTTGCCAGTACCGCAACAGCAAGGAATGCGGCCAGTACCAGCCCTTTTCTCGTTTTTTTCATATAATCTCCCTTTTCCGCCGCTTTTGCGGCTTATATTTATTTTTTGGAAAGCCTTACCGGCAGACCGGAACGGATTACCGCCTTGTGCTCTCCTTTTTTCACAAATTCCTCTGTAAGCTTTTTATCTGTAATAAGAGTACCTGCCAGCTCCCACACGCCAAAATCAAAAAGGGCAGGTGCGAGAGCCACACTGGGCCCCACTAATATGACTTTAGCATTCCTCGACAACTCTAAAAGTCTTGGAAGGGTTTTATTAACCAGGGTAAATCCAGTGACAAAAACATAGTCTCTATCTGAAAGTACATATTCACAGGCACTGTCCGGATAATCCCCATCCATTGGGCTGCGCTCCAGGATCACGCAGGATTCTGCTTCTTTCAAATATTTCTCAGCAAAGCAGAAATGTCCAATGGTGGCCACCTTTTTTCCTTTGATATCCTCACCATAAGCCATAAAAGCATCTTCCTCAGACAACTGTCTGATTACGCCTTCCCTTTCCAGCCTGCTGATCCGGTCCGGCTGATTATAATAAGCATTTACCGCTGCTGCACCTATGCTGGCCTCTGTAAAATTCCATGATTTTATCAGCCCTGCAGCTTCCTTCCATGACATGTCCAGAATGTTTTTTTTACTTCTTGGAATGGTCTGAAGCTGATTTGTCGCTGCTCCGCCAGTATATCCGCAGACAGTCACTGAAGTCCACTGGATTCCGACAAAATAATCTTCTATCTTTACGTCATCTGGTATTGGTTCTATCAGACGATCATATATTTCCCACATACTCATCACCTTCCCCCAGGCATACACACCTTTTTTCCGCTTTTTAAATCTTCATAGATCTCAATGGGCACCTTGTATACGCCTTCCAAAAGTTCTTTTGTCAAGATCTTCTCCGGCTCACCCAAAGCCGTTATCTTTCCATCCATCATCACCAGTGCTTTATGGGCAAAATGAAAGACATGCTCCGGATTATGGGTTGATTGCACAATCAGATATCCTTTTTCTGACAAGTTCCGCAGTTCCTCCATGACACGGATCTGGTTGCCGTAATCTAAGCTGGAACAGGGTTCATCCATAACAAGTATTTTTGCCTCCTGGGCGATGGCCCTTGCAATCAGCACAAGCTGCTGTTCTCCGCCGCTGATCTGTCCGAATATACGGTCCTTAAGACCGTCGATCTTTAAAAGCTTCAGAGCATTCAATGCCCTGTCCTTTTCTTTTTGCCCCGGACCCGCAAAACGGGGCAGGGAGGCAGTTGTTCCCATGAGCACCATATCCAGAACCGAAAAAGAAAATGCAGTATCGTGGTTCTGGGGTATATAGGCGATCCTTCCGGCCAATTCCCGTTCTGAAAAGTGCCGGCGTTCTCTTCCATCGATCAGAATCTCTCCCTTGTATCCCTTTAATAGACCTAATATGCAGCGAAAAAGCGTACTCTTTCCTGCACCGTTTTTTCCAAGAACGCAGACCAACTCTCCCTTGTTGAATGAAAAATCGATCCCCTTTAATACCGGAAAACAGTGATAGCCGAATTCCAGATTTTTAACTGTCAGCTCCATATCTCCCCTCCTCTATAACCGGTTTCCTTCCCGCAAAATAAGATACAAAAAGAACGGAGCACCAACAAATGCAGTCAAAATGCCGATGGGGATCTCACTGGTAGCCAAAAGCCTTGCAAAATTATCCACGATCAACAGAAAACTGCCCCCCATAAGCAGAGAGGCCGGCAATAGCCTGCGGTAATCGCTTCCTACCAGCATTCTGGCAAAATGAGGGATTACCAGTCCCACCCAGCCGATATGCCCGCTGACCGAAACTGCTGCTGAGGTAATTAAAGTTGCGCTGACTACAATGATAAAACGGAGCCTCCCGGCATTGATCCCCATGCTCCTCGCTTCATCTTCACCAAGACTTAAAACATTGATCCGCCACCGGAGAAGATAAATCGGAAGGATTCCCATCAGGATCCATGGTGCGGCAAACATAACGTCCTTCTGCCGGATGGATGCCAGGCTTCCCATAAGCCAATAGGTAATGACAGGTAGGGTATTGGTCGGATCCGCCACCAGTTTTAAAAAAGAAACTGCTGCGGAAGCAAGGGAGCTTACCATCATACCGGACAGCACAAGTCCCAGTACAGGATTATACTTTACCCGGCTGCTGACAAGACAGACAATCCCTACGGCACCAAGACCAAAAAGAAAGGCGTTGATTGTTACTCCGTTATATCCCAGTGAAAAAAACAATCCCAGGGCAGCACCTAATCCTGCGCCAGAGGATGCACCCAGAACGTCCGGCGAAACCATGGGGTTTTTAAAAATCCCCTGATAAGCGGCGCCTGCACAGGACAATCCTCCTCCGATCAATGCTGCCATAAAAACTCTTGGAAGACGGACCTGAAAAACAACAGTCTCTGCCTGGGCAGGCCAGGTGGTCTTTATGGGAAAAATTGCTGAAAGAAGGATCTTTAAGAGCGTGTCCGGGTATACCGGGTATCGTCCAAGCAAAAAGGAACCCAAAAAGCAGACAATAAATAAGAGCACTATGATTCCAAAACGTCTTTTATAAATCCAGTCCCTTTCTACCATGCGTTTCCTTTCCTTCCTTTTCCGTACATTCTCTCAAAAATTCCATAATTTCCGCCCGAATGTATTCTTTTTTTTCGCGATCAAATGTTAGAATTCGTCCATTTGACCGTTTTCCAAGCTTTTCTTCCAAATCACGAAGAAGCTTGTCCGGATCCGGCTCTGTGGGAACTCTGGTTCTCATGGCCTCCAGATTTTTCTGGCTTTTCAAAACTCCGATACAGGGTACCTGACTGTCAATACAGCAAAGAACTTCCTCCATAAATTCCGGCGCAAAAAGCTCCACCCCGCCTATTTCATCCAGAAGGCAAAGCCCGCTTTGAGCGGACGAACGCAGAATTTCTATCCCATGTGTTTCAAAAAACTGAAGATTTTTTTGAAATCCATTTTCAGCCCATTCAATAAAAACATTGGTCATTCCTTTTTTATAGGCAGCCGCAGGAACCCATTCTTCCTCTGCCGGGACCATACGAAATCCCATGGTCTTTCCATCTTCACTTAACAAACGCTGGGAATAAAACCCTCCAATCATCCGGTGCCAGGGTTCTAAGCATTCAAAAAGCAAGGTTGTCTTTCCTTCTCCGGAATCACCTTTTAAAAACAGAAATTTCCCCATTATTTTTTTCGCCCTTCCCGCAGAGCTCTGACAGCAATCAGTTCTCCTGCCACGCTGATGGCGATTTCAGCAGGTGTTTCCGCATAGATTTCCAGGCCGATGGGGCTGTGACAGCTGTCGATCTGTTCTCTGGTAACGCCGTCTGCCATAAGCTTTTCGGCTAAAGTTTCCAGTTTCCTGCGGCTGCCAATTACACCGACATAGCAGGC
This sequence comes from Lacrimispora sp. BS-2, assembly GCF_040207125.1. NCBI lineage: Bacteria > Bacillati > Bacillota > Clostridia > Lachnospirales > Lachnospiraceae > Lacrimispora > Lacrimispora cavernae. The sequence continues at coordinate 1,314,682 of NZ_CP157940.1, read as the reverse complement.
ATTTTTCGTAAGGACCTGTCTTTGAACAACGTAATCCGACTGGTGTCCCCTGGTCATGACGCAGACATAATCACATTCCCTTAATTCAAGGTCGTCAAAAATCCTTTCATAATCCCCTACAATGGTCTTCTCTGCCTGAGGAAACAGCTTTTCATTGGCAAATTCCGGCCGGTCATCAAAAACGGTACACCGGAAACCTACGTGTGCCAGAACAGGGACCAATTCCTGTGCCACATGTCCGCCTCCGAAAATATAGACGCCCCCGGCCCGGACCAGAGGCTCGCTGTAATACTTACGCTCACCGAAGTCTTTTTGAACCGCTTTATGTTGAAGGAGAAGTTTTCTATCCTCTTCGTCAATTCCCTTTATTCCTGTAAATCCCGCTGATTTGCTGTAGATGTCAAGCCCCCATGTGGTTTCGTTGGTAATATCCATAATAAGCCAGCTGTCTTCATCTTTGTCATAGGCTTCTTCTATCTTCCTGCATAAGTCCTTAAATTCCTGATTTTCATGATCCAGATACTGGAAGTAAACCACCACATCACCACCGCAGATCATTCCCAGATCAGCTACCTGCTCCTTCCCCAGTACAAAGCTGTGCAGATAGGATGCCTTTTCCTCAATCGCTTTTTGTGATCTTTGGATGGACCGGTATTCCACCGCTCCGCCTCCGATGGTTCCTTCCGTGGTCCCGTCCCGTCTTACCAGCATATGGGACCCTGCGCCTCTGGGAGTGGAACCAGAACTTGCAATAATGGTTACTAACACTCCGTCTTCGCCTTTTTCCAGTGTATCCAGAACCGTTTTAAACAGCTTTCTCATTTCAATACCCCCTCAAAATATTTCATAAACAGTTCTTCTGTTTTTTCATTTAATTCTTTTTCCATGCTTAAGAACCGGTTCAGAAAATCCTTTGTTTTAGGTGTGAGCTGGGAAAATCCTCCCTCTGCTCCGCCTGACCGGGTGATCAAAAGAGGATATCCAAGCTGCTTTTCTGCCTCTTTTATGATTTTCCAACCTTTGCTGTAAGACATGTTCATCTGCCTGCAAGCCGTCTGCATGGAACCGTTATGCTCAATCAGCACCAAAAACTGGGCAATCCCCGGCCCAAAAAAAATCTCGTCACATTCCAGAAACAGATTTGCAGTGGGGTGCATGGATGCCTGTCCCGTATCACGGCTTTCTCCATAGGCCTCATCCGTTTCCATGGACTCTATGATTCCTTTATCATCAACTGGGATTTCTTCAATTAAGACATCTGCTTCCAGCTGCTTAAAAGCTCCCCGCAGCCCTTGTCTTCCATTGTATGACAGGATGGAGGGGATCAGCTCCTTGCTGATCATAATCGGATGGCCTCTGCGGCCGTCAAAGACCGGACAAGCGGCCAGCTGGCTGCTGTTCATAACTTTTTTAATGGTTTCCGGCAGAAGCATGGGGAATTTTGCCGGAAGAATAAGAACCCGGCCGCACAGATCCTCAATGTAATTGAGGCCTGTACAAATGCTGTCAAACATCTGGGTATTTTCATAATTCTCATTTCTGAGGCATATCACTCTTAGCTTGGAAATGTGTTTTTCCAATTCCTTTGCATCTTTTCCGGTTATGACCACGATCGGATCTACACCGGACCTCTTTAACGTCATGATTATTCGTCTAATAACGGTTGTACCGCCAATAGGCATCAATGGTTTAAATGTACTGGTGGCACTTTTATGCCCCGCCGCAAAAATGACCGCACCTGTTTTCATACCGGATCCCGCCTTTCCGTTATATTTTTAGAAATATAACGGTTGTACTTATTATAATCCTTTTTCCAGAATTTGTAAACAAGAGAAAAATTTAAAAGCAAAAAAACTCCCGAATTGAAATTTAATCAGAACATCAATTAAATTTCAATCCGGGAGTCTTAAGTTAATCACCGATCATATTTCGTATCTTTACCGGTGTGCGGTAATTCCATGTAGAAATTTTAATGCCGCTCCGCCTGCTGGCCGCATGTACGATCTGCCCGTTGCCGATATACATGGCAACATGGTTTATGGTTCCTCTGCTGTCTGCATAAAAGATCAGATCACCAGGTTTCATTTCCCCTGACTTCACTGCTTTTCCCATACCGGCCTGAGAACCGGAATAATGAGGCAGTCTAATGCCAAAATTAGCGTAAACAGACATGGTAAATCCGGAACAGTCCGCCCCTTTGGTCAGGCTGGTTCCGCCCCAAACATATGGATTTCCCAAAAACTGCAGGGCATAATTGACGATCTGGGTCCTTAATGATGCCTGTGCATTGGCTTTTTCCTCCAGAGGAGAAAATTTGATTGCCTCAGGAAGAGCATACCGGACATCAACGAAATCTGTGGATACATAGGCGCTGCTGTTTTCCTCCAGCTCGATCTGTATCCAGCCGTCAATCTGCTTTAAAACAGGATACCGTTCGTTGTTGGATATCTGGGTCCATATCTTTGAGTCAGTAGAAGGTTCGGACCTGGCGTTTAACATATCCGTGTCGACGATGGCCATAAGCTCTGCCACCTGCAGGGCCTCATCCTTTGCCGCCTGTCCTGTCAGGATATAATCGGACTTCACATAGCCCGTAATCTTACCGGACTGAATCTTATACCATCCGTCATCTGTTTTCTCTAAAATATTTCCCGCGGCTTTGCTTGGCATCTTTGCAATGACCTTGCCTTTTTCGTTAGGTTCTTCTCTCACGTTCAAATAATTATCCACGTCGGAAATACCGATATTCTTATAGAGGTTGAATATCATAGCCTTTAAATCCAGTTTTCTCGCCTCATTCAGTCCATACTCCAGTTCAACATAATCCGCTGATAAATACCCGGAAGGAACCTGCACCCAGCCATCTGTCTGTCCTAATACCTCATACCGCTCATTTAAAAGAGCCTGTCCCACCACATCCGAACTGGTGGATGGTTCTTTCCTGATGTTCATGCTGTCGGTCTGAACAACAGCTCTCAGCTTTACCAGATCCATTGCTTTCTTTTTTGCATCTTCCCCTGTTAAAACAAATTCGGAATTTATATATCCTTCAATTCCGCCGGAAGATATTTTGTACCAGCCGGAATCTGTCTTTTCCAGGATATCACAGGCACTGTCTCCCTGGAGCTTTCCGATTACATCCTCCTCAGTACCCGGTGCTTTTCTCACGTTTAAATATCCTGATACCTGGATGATTCCTAAATTATTGTAAGAATTTACTACCTTTTCTTTTTCTTCTTTTTCCTTTGCTGCCTGGGCCTTGGACTCAGCTTCTGCGTTCAAGCCTGCTGATTCCTCCATTTTTATTGCATAAGCCTCAGATGCGGTAGCAAGCCCTGCCGGTTTTGCAAAGATGTGATTCTTTACTGCGATTCCCAACGCTGAAATGGCTGCCACACAAAGAACCGACGCGCCTCCCAGTACCAAAAGTTTCTTATAATCATTCTTACTACGTTTTTTTCTGGCCTTATCCAAACGGATTATATAATCTTTTTTCTCGTTGTTGTTTTCCATCCTGTACTTTCTCTCCATCTTTCTGTATTCTATTGGAAAGCCGATTCAGACTATGAGCATATCTGTCTAAGTATAGCATAAAATGTCATACTTTGCGATATAGGTCCAGCAAAAAATTATTAAGATTATGTTACAAATATTAAATAAGTTACATTCGAGTAATGCAAATTTGAAAAAATAAGCTTCCTGTCACTAAAGCAAATAGCAAAGGACAGGAAACCCTTACAAAGGTCCCTGTCCCATATGTTCAATGGTTATTTCGCCAGAATCATTCTGTCGTTTGAAAATTCCTCACCGCTTGCCTCTTCAAATTTCTTAAGAAGGTCCTCTACTTCCAGTTTCTTTTTTTCTTCCCCTGATACATCATAAATGATGCGGCCTTCATGCATCATGACAAGCCGGTTGCCAATCTGGATGGCATCCTTCATGTTATGAGTGATCATAAGCGTAGTGAGATTTTGTTCTCTTACAATCTCCTGGGTGATTTCCAGAACCTTTTTGGCAGTTTTGGGGTCAAGTGCAGCGGTATGTTCATCAAGGAGAAGGAGTTTTGGTTTTTTCAGAGTTGCCATCAGCAGGGTAAGTGCCTGTCTCTGACCTCCGGAAAGAAGTCCTACCTTATTGGTCATACGGTCCTGAAGTCCCAGTCCCAGTTTATTAAGCGCCTCATGATAATAGGCTTTTTCACTGGTTTTGATTCCCCAGGCAAGGCTTCTTCCCTGGCCCCGCCGATAAGCCAGCGCCATATTTTCCTGTATTTCCATTCCGGCGGCAGTTCCCAGCATAGGATCCTGGAATACCCTGCCGATATACTTGGCTCTTTTGTACTCCGGATCCCTGGAAATATTGATCCCATCAATCTGGATCTTTCCGGAATCAATCGGATACACTCCTGCTATCATATTCAACATCGTGGACTTTCCCGCTCCGTTCCCGCCGATCACAGTGACAAAATCACCTTCGCTCAGATGGAGGTCAATGCCATTCAATGCCTTTTTTTCATTGATGGTGTTTATATTAAATGTTTTTCTCACATTTTTAATATCCAGCACAGTTATTCTCCTCCTTCTGTATAAGATTTTCTGATGCGCCATTTATTCGCCATAACCGGTACGCAAAGCGCCACTGCAACGATCACAGCCGACAGCAGCTTCATATCATTGGCATTCATGCCCATTCTCAAAACCACGGCACGGATCACAAAATATATGACAGAACCAACTACTGCAGAGGTAAGCTTGCTTGCAAAGGAGCGCAGCTTTCCCATCAGTACATCACCAATGACAATAGCGGCAAGGCCGATGACAATGGCACCGGTCCCCATACCGATATCCGCATATTTCTGGCTTTGACAGACCAGCCCTCCGGAAAGTCCCACAAGCCCGTTGCTGATGGTAAGTGCCAGAAGCTTTGTCCAGTTCGTATTGACGCCCTGGGCGCGGATCATGGCCTGATTATTGCCTGTAGCGCGCATGGCGCTGCCGATTTCCGTCCCAAAGAACCAGTAAAGAAGGGAAATCATAAGGATTGCCAGCCCGATTCCGATGATCATGGCGGCGGCCTGCTTGCTTAATCCGGTTACAGCTATGAATTTAGACATAATCGTATCTGTCTTTAAAAGCGGCACATTACTCTTTCCACCCATGATCCGGAGATTAATGGACCAAAGCCCGATCTGCGTCAGGATTCCTGCCAGAATTGCCGGTATCTCAAAGATCGTATGGAGCATTCCGGTCACTGCTCCGGCTGACATCCCGGCCACCACCGCAACCCCTAAGGCAACCCAGGGATCTGCATGAAAATTCAGTATCATAACAGCGCATACACAGCCGCCCATGGCAAAGCTTCCATCTACCGTCAAATCGGCAATATCCAACAGTTTGTAGGTAATGTAAACCCCTAAAACCATAATCCCCCATAAAACCCCCTGAACAACTGCATCCTGAAGGGATACCAGCAAACCACTCATCAATCATTCCTCCGCATATTTTCTCATTTCATATTTCCTGCCCATGTATTTTGGGCAGAGCCCACCCCGCTTTACCGGGTGTAAAGGTATGCCCGAAGGGCGTTCATAGGCATAAATGCCTTACATAAAAAATGAAATCCCCATCCTTTATGTAAAGCATCTATGGATGGCAGGCGGGCCAGTCAAATGGCCATGCCTGCCGTTCATTCCTGTTTCATTCTGTTTATTCAAGGCCGGAAACATCAATCCCAAGAGTCTTTGCAGTTTCCTCATTGACAGTCAGCTTGCACTTATCTAAAGGAAGGTATTCAATGGGCATCTTGGAGATATCCGCACCCTCTTTTAAGATCTTCACTGCCTGCTGACCGGTTAAGTAACCCAGTTCATAATAATCAATGCCGTATGTAGCAAGACCGCCAGCCTTTACCATGCCTTCTTCCCCACAAATCACCGGAATGCCGTTTTCATTGGCTACCATGCTGACGGTTGCCATACCTGCAGCAATGGTATTATCAGTGGGAACATAGAGGGCATCGATCTTGCCTACCATGGAGGTAACCACCGTCTGGATCTCGTTGGAGCTGGACACGGTGTACTCCACTGCTGTCATGCCTTCTGCTTCAATTGCTTCTTTTGCCATCTTGGCCTGAATCTCAGAGTTGGATTCTGCGGAACAGAAAAGGATTCCAACGTTTTTTGCATCAGGGAGAATCTGCTTTAACAGGGATATCTGCTCTTTCACAGGAGTTAAATCAGAGGTTCCGCTTACGTTTCCGCCTGGATTATCGTTGCTTTCAACCAAATCTGAGGCTGCCGGATCAGTGACCGCTGTCATCAGAATCGGTATATCGCTTGTAGCTCCTGCCACAGCCTGAGCTGCCGGTGTTGCGATGGCAAGGATCAAATCATCTTTGTCATTGACCAGCTTGCTGGCAATGGTCTGGCACGTAGGCTGGTCACCGGAGGCATTCTGCTGGTCAACGGTATAGTTAAGACCTGCATCATCAAGTGCCTGGATAAAGCCCTTATTGGTTGCATCTAAGGCTGCATGCTGCACAAGCTGGAGAACCCCGATTTTAAACTGCTTTCCATCTTCCGTCTTTTCTGCCGTGGATTCTGCCGCTTCGCCTGTCTTTTCCGCCGCAGAGGTTGCCGGATCCGATGTTTTGCTGCCGCAAGCTGATAAGGACATCATCATAGCGCCGGCAAGAACCAGTGATAAAACTTTTGCTGATTTTTTCATAATCTTCTCTCCTCTTCCTTCCAAAATTTCGTCCTTTTTGGAACTTAATTCGTATCATACTACAAAAAAGACAAGCCGTCAATTTTATTACTTTAATTTTATGTGTTTTTAAAGCGCTAAAGTGCATTTTTGTAAAAAATGACGATAACAGAAGCCGCTATTCCTGCTCTGTTCGCCAAAAAGACCGGAGAATTTAAATTCTCCGGTCTTGATTAATTTGCCAGAAATCCATTTCCTATAATTTCACTGGAATTGGATATCAGTATAAATGCTGATGGTTCCACAGTACGTATATACTTTTTAAGCTTAAGTGCCTGGGAACGTTTCATGGTTGTCAGGATCACTGTCTTTTTATGATGGCTGAAAGCGCCCTGTGCCTCGTAAACCGTAGCGCTCCTGTTAAGTCCGTGTATGATATAATCGCAAATGGGCACCGGATCATCGCAGATGATGCTAAAGCATTTGCATAAGTTGATATTCTCAATGACATCACCGATGATAAGAGATTTAGCCAATAGACCTAGAGAAGAGAACAGTCCGGTCTCCGGTCCGAATACAAAGTAGGCCAGGATGACCCCTGCCAAATCCACCAGTAAAAGCACGGTTCCTATGTTAAGGCTGGTGTACCGTTTCAGTATCATGGCAATAATGTCCGTTCCTCCGCTGGAAGCTCCCGTGTTAAAAAGGATGGCAGTGCCAACGCTTGGCAAAAGAATGGCAAAAATCAGTTCCAAAAGCGGTTCCTTCGTAAGAGGTTTTGTAATAGGATACAGCCGTTCCAAAAAATATAGAAATACGGACATCAGGATAGTGGCGTAAACCGTTTTGATCCCAAAGCTCCGTCCCAGGAAGAGAAAGCCAAGCACCAGCAATACGGTGTTCACAATGTTTGTAAACTCACTGGCCGACCAATGGGTTAATGCACTGAAAACTGTTGCAAACCCTGTGACACCTCCGAATGCAAAATTATTGGGGAATTTGAAAAAATAGATTCCCACCACCATAATCCAGATGCTGAACGTGATCAGTCCATACTCTGTAAGCGTTCTCAGTGTTTTGTTTTCTATCTGCTTCATGACTGTTTATCTGCTCCCCTCCGGCTTCCTTTAGCCGGTTTAGTCCAATTATTGAGTGAATTTAATATTTCCTTCCACTACAACTCGACTATACCTCAAAGGGGCGGTAATTACAAACACCAATCCATCTGATGGGCTCACAGCCTTTCTATTGTGAACAAGGTTTAAATCCCACACTGGCAAGGAACCGTTTAAACCCGTTTCGTCCCTGTTCATCACATTTGTAAACGCCCGAATCCTCCAGGACCCGCTCAAATACCAGGCCAACCTCCTTTTTTAAAATATCATCCACGTTTTCTTTTGTCACGTTTTCATATTTTCCAAGAAAACCCTCCGCCCAGTCCGCGTGCTTCTCAATGGTTTTATCATCTCTTATATCTTTTCCTTCCACAATGCACCTGGCCAGCAGATTCAGCTCTTCCTTTAGTCTGGAAGGCAGGACCGCCAATCCCATGACCTCAATTAAGCCGATATTCTCTTTTTTGATGTGATGAAGCTCCTGATGAGGGTGATAAACACCAAGAGGGAATTCTTCTGTGGTGATATTGTTTCTTAAGACCAGATCAAGCTCATATACACCATCCCGCATTCTGGCAATTGGGGTGATGGTGTTATGAGGCTCCCCCTCCGTTTCCGCAAAGATAAAGGCTTCCTCATCCGTATAAGCTCTCCAGGCACCCAGAACCTTTGTCCCAAGGGCAATTAAGTCCTCTGGGTTCTTGCTCCTGGTTCGCAGTACGGACATGGGCCATTTCACGATTCCGGCTTCCACTCCTTCAAAGCCTTCCATCTGGAAACAGTTCTCCAAAGGAGCCTTAGCCATGGCAAAATCATAATTCCCCCCCTGGAAATGGTCGTGGGAAAGGATGGATCCTCCTACAATGGGCAGATCCGCATTGGAACCAAGAAAATAGTGTGGGAACAGCTTTACAAAATCAAACAGCTTTACAAAGGTGTCTCTCTCTATCTTCATGGGGATGTGCCGGCCGTTGAAAACGATACAGTGTTCGTTATAATAAACATAGGGGGAATACTGAAACCCCCACTCACCGTTGTTGATTTTAAGACGGATGATCCTGTGGTTATTTCTGGCCGGATGGTTTGTCCTTCCCGCATAACCCTCATTTTCCATGCAAAGCTGGCATTTGGGATAACCGCTTTGTTTCACAAGCTTTGCGGCGGCAATGGCCTTTGGATCCTTCTCAGGCTTTGATAAATTCACCGTAATGTCCAGATCGCCGTATTTAGTAGGTGTCACCCACCGCATGTCCTTTTTGATCCGATAACGCCTGATATAATCAGAATCCTGGCTCAGTTTATAATAATATCCGGTTGCAGTCTCAGGTGACTGACTCTGATACAGATTCCAGAACGTCTTTTCTACTTCACCCGGCCTTGGCATCAGACAATTCATCAGCTTTGTATCAAACAAGTCCCGGTATGTAACGCTGTCTTCTTCTATTATTCCGGCCTGGCAGGCATAATCCAGCAATTCCTTTAAAACAGCTTCCAGATCAATATGGTCCCATTCTCCTGGCTGCTCCTCATATTCGTCCATCATCATTACATCAAGGATCTGGTTAAGGGCATAAAAACGGTCCGTTTCCTCGATCAAGCCTGTGTTAAGTCCATATTGTACCAGTTTCTTAATTGCCTCATACATCATTGTGGTGTCCCTCCTGGTTTCTTTTCTCCTTATATACCTATCCAATTATACCTTTCTAAAAGGAGCAAAACAATATACTATATTTTGTTTTTATTGCATTTTTTTAATATAATTATTGATCCGGCTAATGATCATGCCGCCTAGGATCCCTATGATAAGTCCTGCGGCCGTACCTGCTACCAGAAGCATGGGAAGATAAAAGAACACTCCTGCCTGTTTGACCACAAGGGCTGCCACGCAAACCTGTCCGATGTTATGACCCACACCTCCCAGAATACTGATTCCCGTTGTACCCATCCAGTTTTTTCTCTTGCAAAGAACCATTAGAAGAAGGCTTAAGCTCCAGCCTCCCAGGCTGTAGACCATGGCAAATAAGTTTCCAAAGGTAAATCCGGTGAGAATGATCCTCAAAAGTGAAATAAAAACCGTTCCGCCTGTCCCTACCGTATAGAGCCCCACAATTGTGACCAGATTGGCAAGTCCCAGCTTTACTCCCGGTATTCCAAGAGAAATGGGAATCAGAGTTTCTACAAAGCTGAGAACAAAGGCCAGTGCAATCAGCATTCCGTATAACGCTGCCACATGTGCTGAATTTTTAACTTTCATAAGAGCTCTCCTTTTTCCTGCATTCAGCCTTTATCTTATCACACTTTGGTGTTTATGTAAAAGAAAATCCCGGAGAGCATCCTCATTATCAGGAAAATACTCTCCGGGAGAAAAACTAATCCATTCTTTTGTCACCCCAGAAAAATAATGCCACAGTACCAGGACCTGTATGGGAACCGATGACAGCACCAATGCTGTTTAACAGCACCTTTTCAGAAAGCCTTGGGAAGCGCTCTTCCACCAGGGCCGCTACTTCCCTGGCATCATTTTCACAGGCGGAATAAGAGATAAAGCATTTCCCGCTGTAATCCCTTCCGCCGTCCGCATGGGCTTCCATTGTGTTTACAATCTCATGGATTGCTTTCTTCTTGGTACGGATCTTCTGCCTGGGGACCAGATGCCCCTTGCCGTCAACACTCATAAGAGGGCAGATATTAAGCACAGTACCAAGCATTGCGGATGTGGCTGAGATCCTGCCTCCCCGCTTAAAACTGGTTAAATCCGTGGAGAAGAACCAGTGATGCACAAATAGCTTGTTATTCTCCACCCATTCACTTGCTTCTTCCAGGGAAACACCCTTATCCCTTAAGTCGGCCACTGCATCGGTCAGAAGTCCATAGCCGGCAGAAGCCCCAAGGGAATCCACAATGACGATTTTTCTTTCCGGATACTTAGAGCTCATTTCTTCCCTGGCCACGCAGGCAGAATTGTAGGTTCCTGAAATGCCGGAGGAAAGGGTGAGGTGCAGAATATCCTTGCCTTCCTTTAAAAATGGTTCAAAAAAATCACAATATTCTTCCACATTTACCTGGGAAGTCACAGGGGCCGCACCTTTGGCGATCCGGCTATAAAACTCAGGAAAGGGAATACTCTGTCCTAAATCATCCGGATAGGTGACGCCATCCATTGTATAGTGAAAACACACATAGGGAATTTGGCGCTGTTCAAAAAATTCCTTCTTCATATCTACTGTAGAACAGCAGGTTAAAACAAAACTTCCCATATCTGTACACCTCCTATCATTTGCTGAATCAATATTAACACATTTTTTCCTGAATTGGAATCTTTACAACAAATTCCGTTCCCACATCAAGCTCTGAACGGACGGTAATGGTACCATGATAAAAATTTACGATGTGCTTTACGATAGAAAGTCCCAGGCCGGTCCCGCCCTGTTTTTTGCTACGCCCCTTGTCCACACGGTAAAACCGCTCAAAAATACGGTTTAAAGATTCTTTTGGGATACCCATCCCATTATCTTTAACACGGATTATCACATTGTGGTCCTCTTCTGTCACTGTGACCCATACCTGGCCGCCGGGTTTGTTATATTTGACCGCATTGCTTATAAGATTTCCAAAAAGCTCCTTCATCTGCTGTCCATTGGCATAAATACAAAGAGGCTTGCAGTCTACATGGATGATGACTTCATGAGATGCAACCAGCGGTTTTAAAGATTCGACGATATCATCTAAAAGAATGGACAGGCGCACATCACTTTTTAAGACCTCTGCTTCCTTTGCCTCAAGCCGGGAAATCATCAGGATGTCATTGATGAGGTGATTCATATTGACCGCTTCCTTTTTGATCCGCCTTATAAAATCCATCTTTTGTTCTTCATCCTGAATGATCCCGCTTTCTAAAAGCTCCGCATACCCTTGAACCGATGTGATGGGAGTTTTCAGCTCATGGGAAGCATTGCTGAAAAATTCCTGGCGGATCTGCTTTTCCAGCTCAATCTGGTTTAAATATTCTTTTATATTTTTAGACATTGACCTGGTTGTTTCCGCTATAATATTAATCTCCGGATACTGATAGGTTTCAAAGGAAAGGTCTGTATAATCCCCATTTACTTTTAACATTTCCTGGGAAATTTCCTTTAACGGTCTTGTAATGGATTTTGAAAAGCTGTCCGCCGAAAATGCGGAATACATAATGGCCACCAGAAAGCTGAGCCAGATCGAAGGCAATAACAGCATCAGATATTCTTTCATGCCGGAATATGGAATTGCCATACGAAGAATATAATCCGCCCGTGAGGAGCGGATTGCCACGTAAAGCATATTTTCCTTAAGGGTCTCGGAATAGCGCCTGGCCGTGCCGGTTCCCTCTGAAAGAGCTTCTTTCACTTCTTCCCTGTCCAAATGATTATCCAGGGGGGCGGCCGGTACATTTCCAGTATCGGCCACAATGCTTCCATCCATGCGTATAATTGTAAAACGGCTTTCATTCTCTCCCAGTGACTGCTTAATGCCTCCTATTTCTCCGGCAAGATCGCCGGAATAATCCAGGATCTCATCCATGGCTCTTAAGGTGTATGTCATATCTTTTCTGGAATTTTTAAGCAATGCACTGCTGGAGGCAATATAAAAAACAGAGCAGCTGAGTATCAGCACTACTAAAATGATCTGGATAAATTTTTTAAAGATCACGCTTCTCATAGATTCCCTCATTATGCGGCATATAGCCAGACTATAAATTTCCCTACTCTTCCGTCTTAATAAAACGATAGCCTACGCCGCGGATCGTCTTGATGCAGGAACCGCCGTTTTCTCCCAGCTTTTGCCGGAGTGTACGGATATGCATATCCAGGGTCCTGGTCTCCCCATCGTAATCATACCCCCAGATATGATTTAAAAGCTCATCTCTGGTGACGACCTTATTATGGTTCTCCATCAAATACTGCAAAAGCTCAAACTCCTTTAACGTCAGTTCAACCTTGACACCGTCACAATGGACCTCTCTTGTCTTTTTATTTAAGCTTAAGCAATATTGATTCAGTTCGTTTGAGTCAGCCTGTCCTCTGGTGCTGCGCCGCAAAAGACTTCGGATCCTGGCGGCCAGCTCCATGACTCCAAAGGGCTTTGTCATATAGTCGTCGGCTCCGCCGTCAAGTCCGGCCACCTTATCAAACTCTCTGTCTTTTGCGGTCAGAATAAGAACTGGAATATCCTTTAAAGACTCATTTTTCCGAATCCTGCGAATGGCTGTCAGTCCGTCCATACCGGGAAGCATCAGATCAAACACCGCCAGGGCCGGCTTGTCTGACTCAATATGCCTTAAGGCTTCCTCCGCCATCTCAAATGCAGATACTTCATAACCAAAACCTTCCAGGGCAATTTTAATTAAGTCCCTGATGTTGTCGTCGTCTTCAATTACATAGATACGCTCCATACATTCTCCTTTCCTCTTTCCTACCCGCAGGACGTTCCGTTTTCTGCTACATTTCATCCCTCACGTAACCTGCAATATTATGAGCATGGTCAGAAATACGTTCCAGATTGCTTAAGGCATCTAAAAAGATGACTCCGTTTTCCGGCTTACAGGTTTGTGCGGATAATCGTTCGATATGGCGTTCTCTTAATTCCTCTTCCAGGCTGTCCACACGTTCTTCACTTTGGATCACTGCACGGACCTCTGACATGTCTCCAGTCTCCCTGGCTTTTATGGCATGCTCCAGAGAGGAACGAACCTCCTTAATCATTTCCTTGATTTCATTTTCAGCTTCCTTTGAAAAAATAATGTTCCGGTTGGCTTTTTCCATTGCCAGTTCGGATAAGTTCTCACAGTGATCACTGACCCGCTCAAAATCGCTGATCGTATAAAATAAGTTTTTAACCAGAAGATGCTGCTCCTCGTTTAAGGACTGGTTGTTGATTTTTATCAGATAATCTGTGAGCATCTTTTCATAATCATTGATCTTCTGTTCCATTTTTTCCACAAGCTTTGCTTCTGCCCTGTTGTTGCCAAGAATAGCGGCAGCCGCTAAGTCTAAGTTTTCCATGGCAGCATTTCCCATGCTCACAACTTCATGATTTACATTTTCAATGGCAAAAGAAGGAGTCTCTAAAATTCTCTCATCCAGATGGCGCTTCATCTGGGTATCAGGATCCATTGGAGCTTCCTTTTTATTCTCCCGTACAAAGAAGCCTGAGGCCTTTACCAGAAGACCGGCAAAGGGGAATAAAATAATGGTATTGCTCACATTAAATATGGTATGGAAGATGGATATTCCCACACTGCTGATTCGTGAAGCCGCAAAAACCGGATTCAACTTAAACACTACAAACATGATACAGCCGAAAATAACAGCACCGACCACATTAAAAAGAAGATGAATGACAGCGGCGCGTTTGGCCGTTTTGTTAGCTCCCACACTGGAAAGCAGAGCGGTTACACAGGTACCGATATTCTGCCCTAAGGTGATAAAAATCGCTGACTGCCAGTTTACGATTCCGTTGAGAGCCAGAGTCTGCAAAATTCCTACGGAGGCTGAGGAGCTTTGGATGATGCCGGTAACAACAAGTCCTGCTAATATTCCAAGAAGTGGATTTCTTCCCATAATGGAAAATGCCTGGCTGAAAATAGGGGCGTTCCTGTAAGGAGTGATGGAATCTGACATGAACGTAAGCCCAATAAACAGCACACCAAAGCCTACCAGGATCTCACCAATCTGTTTTTTCTTTCCGCTTCCGGTAAAGAGGCTTAAAACAGCGCCCACACCTACCAGGGCCGGAGCAAAAAACTCGGGCTTCATCATCTCTCCCCATTCACTCATGGATACGATCCAGCTGGTAACGGTTGTTCCGATGTTGGCGCCCATAATGATGCCAACGGCCTGCTCCAGATTGATGATCCCGGCATTTACAAATCCTACCACCATGACTGTGGTGGCTGAGCTGCTCTGGATGATGGCGGTAATTCCGGTTCCTAAAAGCACACCCATGAGCCGGTTGCTGGTCAGGACTCCTAAAAGCTGCTGCATTTTATGGCCTGCTGATTTTTGGAGTCCGTCGGCCATGGCGTCCATTCCATAAAGGAACATCCCCAGTCCCCCGATGAATTTAAATAGCATTTGTATTTCTGTAATTGACATAGCATCCTCCAAGTTTTTCATGATAGTACATTATTGTAAACACTATATCAAGTCTATGTAAAAAAATATGCACGTAAATGTAAAATTTATGTAAAATTTTGTCTTAATGTAAAATTTCTTTATAAACCCGAAGGACATTCCCATAAAAGACTGCCTCAATTTCCCTTTCTGAAAATCCCTCTTTTTTCATATAAGCTTCCAAAAGGGGTAAGTCTTCCGGAGATTTAAGCTCTAAATCCCCTCCGATTCCATCAAAATCCGATCCAAGCCCAATACACTGGATTCCTCCAACCTTCTTTATATGCTTCATATGGGAAACCATATCTTCCACCCTGCTTAAGACTCCTTCTCCCTTTTTCCAGTCATGAAGAAAATCGGCGCAATAATTGATTCCGGTGACGCCGCCCCGTTCTGAAAGTTTTTTTATCATATCATCCGTTAAGTTTCTGGGATTGGAGGCAATGGCCCTGGCATTGGAATGGCTGGCCACAAACGGCTTTTCCGTATACCGGAACACGTCTTCTATCCCGGCATCTGACAAATGGGACACATCAATGACGATTCCCAGTCTTTCCATCTCCCGGACAAATTCAATTCCTTTTTCCGTAAGCCCATGCTCCGTTTCCGGTTCAAAAAAGGCCTCTCCGTTTTCCTCCCAGATCCGGTTGGGATGTCCCAGCTCATTTTTATAGTTCCAGGTAAGGGTCGCCATACGGACTCCCAGCCGGTAAAAATTCCTTAAGAACGCCGGTTCTCCCTGGCAGACGCCTCCTTCCTCTATGGTCAGCATGGCAGACATTCTCCCATTTTTCCGGTTTTCTTCAATGTCCCTGTAGCTTTTTACAATACCAATCATATCCTCATATTTTTCCAGCTCAATATAAAAGAGGTCAACAAGCTTCATACAATATTCAAACGGCTGTTCCTGCCTGGCGAGATTTGTAAACAGGGCAAAGTTCTGTAAGCAGTAATCTCCTTTTTTCATTCGCTCCAAATCAATATGGCAGTCATTTTTTAAGACGGAAAAGACCTTTCCTTCTTCCTTCCGGTAAAAAAGCTCTGAAATGGTATCACAGTGCATATCAACAACCTTCATAATTCTTCCCTTTCTCATGCTCCACTAATTTACTCTACGCAAAAGGAGCAGCCCAAATATGAGCTACTCCTTTGGTAACTATGCAAATAGTATCACCAATATGATAGATTTGCAAGAAATTGTTGGTTTTTTACTCGCTGCGCAGAGCATCAATGGGGTTTAAATCAGCAGCTCTTCTGGCAGGCATATAGCCGAACAAAAGGCCGATTCCAACGGATACGCTAAAGGATACCATGACGGCAGCCGGTGTTGGGGTTGCATTCATACCCATGGCAGTTCCAATGACTGTGGTTGCCACAGAGCCTGCCAGGATACCCACTACCCCGCCAAGAGAGCTGGTAACTGCGGCTTCTATAACAAACTGCTGCATGATGTTGTGTTTTTTTGCTCCCAACGCCTTCCTGATCCCTATTTCCCTGGTGCGTTCCGTTACCGACACCAGCATGATGTTCATGACACCCACTCCTGCAACTAAAAGAGAGATCCCGGCGATTCCGCCAAGCATCATGGACATCATGGAAATCATGGAATTTAAGGAGTCTAAAAGCTCACTCATTGCAGTAATCCGGTATAAGTCCTCATCCTTAAAGGTCCCATAAAGAAAGGTGTTAATGGCCTCCTTGGCCTCTGCGGTATGGTCTATATCAGCGGTGGCAAAGACATAGCTGTTTATGTCCGCAGTGTTGTTCATTTTGGCTGCACTGCTGTAGGGAAGGTACAATACGTCGTCCGAACCCCCGGCCTCAAGCTCAGCCTCATCCTGCCTGGAAACCACGCCAACGATCCTGTAGGCATACCCGTTTATTTTTATGGACTGGCCAATGGCTTTTTCTGCTCCTCCGTATAATTCCCAGGCCACATAATAGCCTGCAACACAAACTTTTTGCCTGGACAGGATATCGGAATACTGGAGGAACCGTCCTGAATCCAGGGTCTGATCCTTCATTTCCAAATATTCCTCGCTGACGCCGGATACGGAAGTATTGGTCAGTGATTCCGTTCCGTTTTTTAAGGTAGAGGATAAAGAAACCTTTGGCGTCATCTGAGAAAAAAGATTTCTGTTGTCTTTATAAAATTCATACATCTGATCCACGGTTATGGACCTGGATGAAAGATTGGTTACGTTCACATTGATCTGGTTGGTGCCCATGCTGGCAAAACGTTCCGTCATATAGGACATTTGCCCGTTTACAAGGCTTACCAGAATAATGACCGATGCCACGCCGATAATGATTCCAAGCATGGTGAGAAAGGAACGCATCTTATTGCTCCAGATGCTCTTTAAAGCCATTTTAAAGGATTGCAGAATATTCATTTACGTCTCCATCGAAATTAATCTTACCATCGTGTACCCGGATCACCCGCCTGGCTTCCCGGGCAATGGCCCTGTCATGGGTGATCATGACAATGGTATTCCCTTCATCGTTCAGCTTTTTTAAGAAATTAAGGACTTCCCGGCTGGTTTTTGAATCCAGGGCTCCAGTAGGTTCATCAGCCAGAATAAGGGAGGGATCTCCTGCCAGTGCCCTTGCAATGGAAGCCCTCTGCTGCTGGCCTCCGGAAAGCTGGTTAGGAAAATTTTTCCACTTTTCCGCCAGACCTACCCGCTCCAGAGAGGCCATAGCCCGTTTGTTCCGTTCATTGGCCCCTGCCCCTGCATATAACAGGGGCAGTTCCACATTTTCAAGAAGATTCAGTCTGGGAAGCAGATTATACTGCTGGAAGATAAAGCCGATCATCTTATTCCGTATCCCTGCCAGCTGGTTATCCGACATCCTGCCCACATCCTCACTGCCCAGAAGATATTCTCCTGAGGTGGGAACATCCAGTGCACCTATGATATTCATAAGCGTAGATTTTCCGCTTCCCGACTTTCCTACAATCGCCACGAATTCCCCGCGGCAAATGGTTAAGGATACTCCGTTGTTTGCACGGACCTCTTCCTCTCCCATTTGATATACTTTATAGATATCCTTTAATTCAATCAAGGTATTTTCCACGTTATATAACCTCCTTACGGCTGTCAGGGCTGGAAACCGCCGCTGCCTGCACCGCGGCCTCCGCTTCCTGAACCGCCGCCGTTACCTGTACTCCGGCTTCCACTGCCGGAACCGCCGCTTCCTATGCTCCGGTTTCCACCGCCGGAACCTCCTGGGGATACATTTATACCGCCCATGGTTCCCGGTATCATGATATTTGTTGAGGAGCCTACAGTGGATTGTGCAACGTAAACCTCCTGATTCTCTTCCAGTCCGCCGGTGATTTCCACATAATCATCATTGATCAGGCCTGTGGTAACTTCTGTGGCTCTAAAACCTGCGGGAATGTTCCCCTTAGCCTCCTTCACCGTTTCATCCTTTACATAAACCTGATTTCCCCGCATCAGCGCATCAGCCGGTACGGCAAGGACATCGCTGGCTTTATCCAGAATGATCACTCCGTCTACGTTCATTCCGGGGAGAAGCTCATCCATGCCGTCATTTAAGGTGACAGTAACCGGATAAGTGGTAACGCCGTTGGAGGCAGAGCTTTCCAGGCTTACATTTGTAACTGTGCCGGAAAAGGTTTTACCGGCTACGGCATCCGCCGTAATAATTACCTCCTGACCCACTTTAACGGACTTGACATCCAATTCATCCACAGACATTTTAAAGGTATAGCCTGACATATCGTATATGACTGCCAGAGTTGTACTTCCGCTGGAGCTTTTGGTGATCTTATCTCCTGCCTTCACGTTTTTTGTAATGACCTTTCCGGATATGGGAGCAGTGATGGTGTAATTATCATAAGTATTCTGAGTGCTCTCCAGCTTGCTTTTTGCTCCTTCTAAAGCTTCCTGGGCCTTTTCCAAAGTATCTTTATAAGTGCGGAGCAGCTTATCCGCAGACTTGCTTTCCATTGTAAAAAGCGGAGTTCCCTTTGTTACATAGTCCCCTTCATGAACCAGCAGAGTTCCAACCTCTACGCCGGAAGATAGGTCTGCTTTTATGGTCGTCTCAAGCTTCGGCTCAAAGGCCGCTTCCATACTGCACACATAATCACCGACCGTGGCCGTAGCCGGGGTTTCCGTGGTAAGACCGCCTGGATTTGTCACTTCAATGGTGACATAACGGACGATGCGTCCGCCTGTTAAGGTTACATCCATATTGCTGACGGAAGTGACCACACCCTGGATCTGTTCTCCTGTATCAGTAAGAGTTAAACCCGCCTCCTGTCCTGTCGTTATCTGGGAAGCCTCCCCGGAAAGGAACGGAAGCTTGATTTTCATGGTCTTATCATCGTAGATGGAAGCAATTTCCGTATTGTTTCCCACCTTATCCCCTTCCTTAATGGAAAGAGACTTTATGTACCCGCTCTCAGTAGATTTATAGGTGTT
Organism: Lacrimispora sp. BS-2; assembly: GCF_040207125.1. Taxonomy (NCBI): domain Bacteria; kingdom Bacillati; phylum Bacillota; class Clostridia; order Lachnospirales; family Lachnospiraceae; genus Lacrimispora; species Lacrimispora cavernae. The sequence goes on along the minus strand of NZ_CP157940.1, from coordinate 1,295,261 downwards.
TCCGCTGTAATCACCTAAGGCAGAATTATAATCATCCAATGCTGCTTCATAATTTTCCTGGGCTCTTGAAAGGGAGTTGTTTACAGATGTCATCTCTGATTCCATGGATGAGGTGTCGATCTGATAGAGGATCTGTCCCTTTTCCACCTCATCTCCCTCTTCAAAATCAGCTGCAATGACTTCTCCTTCAATCAAAGAGGTTATGTCATAGGTATTCTGGGGAGAAATGGTTCCGGAGGAGGATAGCTCAGAAACGATATCCTGCTTTGTTACCTTTGCAGTTCTTATGCTCTTTGCAGTGGCTGATGCTGCCTTTGACTTTTTAAAGCCTGCGGCCGCCATGACTCCGGCCAGCACCGCAAGGATTATGATCAGAAAAACCAAAACTTTTTTTCCCTTTATCCGGCCTTTTCTTTTTTCTTTTGAAAATAATTTCTGAATGATTTTTTTCATTCCGGCTTCTCCTGTTAATCTTCTATTCTATATAATCAATGACAGTCCGGGTTTCATTTCCATCCTTGTCTACAGACAGGGTGTAGACCAGATTCACGGTATCTCCTACCCTTAAGTCCCCATAGGAAGAAAATGCAAACTTCATCTCAGTGCTGGTAAGCTCATAGGTGTTGCCGTCATCCAGTATGATTGCTCCCGGCGTCATTAAATCCGCAGAATCATAGACCACGTTGGTAATTTCTCCAAATACGGCGGAACGTCCGTTTTCATTTTCATTTCCAACGGTATAAAGCCACACGGTTTTAGAAATCGTATGATAATATACCAGGACTCCATCTGAGCTTTCCAGGGAAACATCAATTGCATCACTGGAATTTGTAACAGGTTCTCCGTCAAGATAAATATTGGCATCACTAAGCTTAAAAGGTAAAATAGAGTTGAGTCTGCTCTTGCTTTTTGCAATTTTCGGTCCCTTGATGCTGTTGTCGACCATTGTAAACGGATCGATCTCACCATCACTTGTCAATTCGCAGTTCAAGCTTTTTCCAAACATGGTTCCAGACTTTGTATCTGTTTTTAACAAATTATAAAACAGATTGATACAATCCGATTTATTTAAGATTTCCAAAGCCTCTTTATTCAGATTCTCATCTAATTCCAGAAAATGATATTTGGAAAGCCTGGAACCGGACTGGTCACCGGTAAAATCAGAATTTACATATCCTAAAAGTCCCAGAACTCCTTTTACCGCCTCCTGAAGTGTTATGGATTCGTCTGGTTTGAAATTTCCGCCCAGATATCCGTTCATCCACCCCTGTTCCGCTGCAATCCGGATCTGGGCCGCATATTCATGGTTTCTTGGCACATCGGCAAATACGGAAGTGTTGCTGGTTTTGCCGGCCGTGCTTCGATAGGAAGAGGCATTTACCAGCATACCGGCAAATTCCCCCCGCGTTACTGACAGATCCGGATTCCCAACACTCATGATTCCCGAGACTCCGATTACCTTTTTCCTTAAATCAAAATTACTTGATGCCTCCGTTATCATAGGACTGACTGCCGTCGCCGCCATTGCAAAAGCCAGGGAAGCCGCTATTCTCCGTCTGTTCATCCAGTTTCTCCTCTCATTATTCAAATCTGATGCTTATTTTAACAGGCTCATATGTCGGTTTTGTGATAGTAAGCTGAAATTAACCTGAAATCCCTTAACCAAAGCAGTCTCTTACCATGAGATTTCAGCATATTTTAAGCTTAATCCATTATGATTGATACAACTAAGAAAAAAACGCTTTGCGGGTATTTCCTCATTGCCCGCATAAAATGCAGGATTGCTTAATAAGCAATCTCAACTTATAATAGATGATAACAGGTTCATAATAATAGTTATGGGAGAATCTAACCATGAAGGTACTGATTGTAGAAGACGAAGTAAGACTGGCCGATGCTTTGGGACAGATTATGAAGGAGCAGCATTACCAGGCTGATATTGTGTATAATGGAACTGACGGCTTATCCTGCGGTCTTTCCGGGGAATATGACGTCATTGTTTTAGATGTAATGCTTCCGGGAGAAAACGGCTTTCATGTGGTAAAAAAACTGAGAGATGCCCGCATACAGACTCCTGTTCTCATGCTGACCGCACGGGATGACATTCAGGATAAGGTAACCGGACTTGACCGGGGGGCTGATGACTATATGACAAAGCCGTTTATTCCTGAAGAGCTGTTAGCCCGCATCAGGGCCCTATCCCGCCGTCAGGGAGAAGTGATCGTAGAAGAAATGAAATTCGGAGACTTAACCCTTAGTTTGTCTGTCAATGATTTATGCTGCGGCTCCAAATCCATTCATCTTGGATATAAGGAATTTGAGGTGTTAAAAATCCTTATAGGCAATTCAGGCAGAATCGTTTCAAAGGAAGCCCTCATCTCAAGGGTATGGGGCAGTGATTCTGACGCAGAGGATAACAATGTGGAGGCTTATATTTCCTTTTTACGAAAAAAACTGTATTTTGTGGGATCAAAGGTAGAAATAAACACCCTCCGCAAGGTCGGATACCGCCTGGAGGAAAGGTTATGATAAAAAAATTAAGAAGAAGATTTGTTTTGATTAACATGGCTTTTGTGATAAGCATTCTTTCCGCTGTTCTTGGCATATTTTACTACGCCAACTTTAAGCGTGTGGAACGGCAGACCGTCATGGCTCTTTATCAGGCCGTTGACCGAAACCTGCCGGACCGGCTGCCGGATAAAGTGGAATTTGGCCGCAGGCCTCCAAAAAATCTGCCATCTCTTGTCCCGGCTTTCGTAGTGACCGTAAACAGCCGCAACTCCATAGAAAATATAAGGGAAAACAACATAACCATTACTAAGGACCTGGCTACCACTCTGGTAGAGCTGACAAAGGCGGAGGATTCTCTCCAGGGGGAACTTAAGGACTATTCCCTCCGTTACCTTAAGGTTCCCTCCACGGAGGGCACGAAAATAGTATTTGCAGACCAAAGATATGAACGGAATAATTTAAAGACCCTGCTGATCAATTGTCTGCTTGTCTTTCTTGTGGCGGTTTTTCTTTTTTTGATCCTTAGTATTTTCCTTTCCCGCCTGGCTTTAAGGCCTGTGGAAAATGCATGGCGGTTGCAAAACCAGTTTATTGCCGATGCATCCCATGAACTAAAAACACCTCTTACTGTAATCCTGGCTAATTTGCAGATCCTCTCTCATCATAGGGAATGCACCATCATGGACCAGCAGAAATGGCTGGACAACACAAAGGAAGAAGCAGAACGCATGAAACAGCTTGTGGAAGAGCTGCTTTTTCTGGCCCGGTCCGATACCGGAGCCGTCCAGGCCTCCCAGGCTGCAAAGGCTGCCCTGGATTTCAGTGACATGGTATTAAACGGAGTCCTGCTTTTTGAATCCATTGCCTTTGAAAATAAGGTGAAGCTGGAAAATGAGATTGACCAGGGCATTATCCTGGAAGGCTTTGAACCACAGCTAAAGCAGGTAATCACCATTCTCTTAGACAATGCCTGCAAATACGCAGGAAAAAACGGATCCGTATCTGTCCGCTTAAAGAAATCTTCCCATAATGCCGTCCTGACCGTTCAAAATACGGGAACTCCCATTCCTGAAAAAGACCAGGCCCATGTCTTTGAACGGTTTTACCGGACAGATGAGTCAAGAGTACGCAAGGAAGGAGGCTATGGACTTGGCCTTTCCATTGCAAAGACCATTATTGACCACCACAGGGGGAAAATCAGCCTGACCAGCAGCCTTGAAACAGGAACCGTTTTTACTGTCAGCCTTCCCATTTCTTCCCGGCAGCATTTAAACAAAACTTAGAAAAGGGAGCAATTGTGGTTTTTTACCCAATTACTCCCTTCAATTATTTATTTGGAAATTGTAACTCCATGATCCTCAATCCTCTTTCTGATATTAAGCATCCTTTCATCGGTCTGTGCGATCACATCCGCGCATTCCCGCAGTTCTGTACTGATTTCCTGGGAATATTCTTCCACTTCTTTTTTATATTTCAATTGGTGATCCAGGCTGGCCCAGAAATCCATTGCAATGGTGCGGATCTGGACCTCTGCCCTCATCCATTTTTTCTGGTCGGAAAAGAATACGGGGATCTCTACGATCATATGGTAGCTGCGGTACCCGTTTTTTTTGGGATGGCAGATATAATCCTTTATGGCAATGATATGCACATCATCCTGGCGGGCCAGCATATCTGCCACCGCATAAATATCATCAAGGAAGGAGCAGATTACGCGGATTCCTGCCACATCATCCAGATTGTCCATCATGGATTCCAGGGAAACCGGCAGCCCTCTGCGCTGCAGTTTTTCCACAATGCTTATGGGCTTTTTTACTCTGGATTTAACCATTTCAATGGGGTTTCTGGAGTTTCTTACTGACAGCTCGTCATTTAAAACCTCCAGCTTTGTCTTGATCTCCCGAATGGCACAGGTATACATCATCATAGCTTCCTGAAACTGGTATGCCTGCTTTAAAAGCGGGTCTGGAACCTGAACCAGATTGGGAACATTCACAATGGACTGGTTCAATTCACTATTGGGGTTCATATTAATATTCATTCTTATCCCTCGTAACGTATCATAACGTATATTACCTTAAGCTTTTTCTGCTGCTGAAACTGCCCCTTCAAGCCAGGCTGCCTCTAAATACTCGACCGTACCGCCATCCACTGCGGCAGCGATCCGGGGATCAATGGGGATTTTAGCCAGAACGGTAAGTCCATTGGCTTTTGCCGCTTCATCAACGCGGCTTTCTCCAAACACAGAAATCTTCTTGCCGCAATCCGGGCAAATTAAGTAACTCATATTCTCAACCAGTCCAAGAATGGGTATATTCATCTTTTTCGCCATATTTACCGCTTTTTCAACAATCATGGTAACCAGCTCCTGAGGAGAGGTCACAATGATAATTCCGTCCACAGGAAGGGACTGGAACACGGTTAAGGGCACATCTCCGGTTCCCGGAGGCATGTCCACGAACATGTAGTCAATGCCATCCCAAAGGGCTTCCTGCCAGAACTGCTTGACTGCGCCCGCAATGACAGGACCTCTCCAGATGACCGGATCCGTCTCATGATCCAGAATCAGGTTCGCCGACATCACTTCAATTCCCGTTGCAGTGGTTGCAGGGATCATAAGGCCATTGGGCATCATGCCCACACCATAATCCGAAAGGCCAAATGCCTTTGGGATGGAGGGGCCGGTGATGTCCGCATCCAGAATGGCCGTTTTATAGCCTTTCCCGTTCATGCCTACCGCCATCATGGAAGTTACCAGGGACTTGCCTACACCGCCCTTTCCGCTTACAACGCCGATTACCTTTTTTACTGTACTGGCAGGGTTAAGTGGCTCTAAAAAGCTTACCTGTTCCTCCCGGCTGCCACAATTCTCCTGACAGGTATTACAATTATGAGTACAATTTGCTTCACTCATTGGTCATTCCTCCTAATGAATTATAGTCTAATATATGGAAGACAGCCTTTTTTAGGCCGTCTGTTTCTATCGAATCCGTAATGTATCCGGCAGCGCCCTTTACCTCATCAGAGGCATTTCCCATCGCAATTCCCAGACCTGCACCGGATATCATGGAAATATCGTTATTGCCGTCACCAACGGCAGCCATCTCATGGGCAGAAAAACCGTAATGCTCTGCCATCTTCATAATCCCGTTCCACTTGCTTCCGCCTGCAGGAACCACATCACAGCCCATCTCGTCGTGCCACCGTATGAATTCGCAGCCGCAAAGATGGTTCTTTAGCTTCTGTTCCATGTCGTATGATACGTAAGGTATTATCTGGTAAATACGCTGGTTTCTGGCCCGTTCCACATTTAAAACCGGAGGAAGCCTGGTTCCGATATCCATCTGGACCTTTTCCACCGCATGATTCACCATATTGATGTACATCCGGTCCCCTTCCATAAACATACAGGGAAATGGCTCCTCCTCCAAAAACGCCAAGGTCCGTTCCACTTCGTCAGGATTTATGGGCAGATCATAAATGATCCTGTCCCCGCAATAACAATACTGGCCGTTTAACGTCACATAGCCGTCAAAGAGGATCCCCTCCAGAAGGTCTTCCTGTTCCATTTCAAGCTTATGGCGCCCCGTTGCAATAAACAGAAGGATTCCTGCCCTTCTGGCTTCCATAAGTGCCTCTTTTGCGCTGTCAGGAATCCGTTTTGTCTGAAAATCCCGAAGCGTACCATCAATATCAAAAAAAATGGCCTTTATCTTTTTTTCCATTTTTCCATCATTCCTTCTTAATCTGATTATTCTGATCCGGCATTGCCATATCATGCAAACACTTAAGATTATAATATAGCTTACCGGAACTTGCAACGCAAGTTTCCATAAAAATGGCTGCTTTATACCCCTTCCTTCCGATTATGAAAGAAAGGTACTGTCTGAGAATTTCATTAAAAAAGGCCTGTGCGGTCATTATTGACGCCACAGGCCTTAATTTTTATTTTATTCCCGCAGTCTGGGTCTTACGGATTGTTCTAAAGACCCCCATGGTATCCAGCGCTTTTGCCATGGTATAAAAAATCATGGAGTCAATTGGCCACATGACCAGGTTTTTCAGTGCCCTTGCAGGAAGAAGCACCATAAAGCCCTTTCCGTACAGAATAGAAAGACACATAGTATTGAGAATCACGTTGCAGACCAGCATGACCAGAAGCTTGGAAACCAGAACCCTTCTTAAGGTGACAGGCTTTCTGTAATACATGCAGCCATACATGATACCTGCCAAAACGGTTACCAGAGTCAGTCCCGGAAAAAATGCGCCTGTAGGCTTTAATAAATATTTAAGCACATCCAGGCTTCCGGAAAACAGGCCTCCTACTACCGGACCAAACAGATATGAAACGATTCCGTTGGGAATGGAAGAAAAACCGATCCGGATGTAATTTCCCATGTTAATGGAAAACATACCCAAAACAATTGCTACTGCGCCAAACATGGCTGAGGTGGTAATGGTCCTTACAGACTTCAGCTCTCTGTAAGAATCGGTGAACAAAGTGACGAATTTTTTCATAAAAAATACCTCCTTTGCAGACCTCAAACTACAACCGGAGATAATATGGCTATCTTCTGATGCAGCGGGATGCGACCGGCGTACCGCAAGAAAATCTTTTCGTCCGGCTGACAACTCCCTGTTCAGCCGGCACTTAACGCACACGGGTCTACTCTGCGACTTATAATATTGTATTTGTAACGCAATCAGTATATCATAGATTCCCTGGAAAGCAAGTATTTTTTTCAGAAATTTTTCTCTCTACCAAGAAGTGGACCAAAACAGCGATCAGGACGCCAAGTACCAGCCCTCCCAGTACATCAGTGGGAAAATGGACAAATAAGTACATTCTGGAAAAACCGATGAGTGCCGCCAGAACCAGAGCTGCAGTTCCCCATTTCCGGTTATAAAGCCAGATGCTTACCGCTCCTTCAAAGGAAGCCAGGGTATGCCCGGAGGGGAAGGAATAATCTCTGGGATTGTTAATTAATAGGGGGATGCTGTTATCGATCCAACAGGGCCTTTCTCTGGCAATCATGTTCTTTAAGAATGCATTTCCCACCAATAAGCCGGCTGCCAGGGATAAAATAACACAAAGACCCATGACTCTTGTCTTTTTAAAACACAGTAGAATAACACCGGTGAGTATCCAGAAAATCCCGTGATCTCCCAGACCGGTTATTTGCTTCATAAACACATCCAGCCAGGGAGTATGTATTGATTGTAAAAAATATAAAATATCAAATTCTATGCCAGGCATTATGCTTTTTTGCTCCTTTTCTATTCATGCTCTTATTATACCTTGCAACGTTAAATTTGCCAATAAAAAATAAATTATGGCAATAAAAACATTTGACAAGCCATGTATTTAAGTTTAGGATATACCATAGTTGAAATTCAGGAAGGAAACGTAGGAGGCCTTGTAATGAAATACATCAGACAATTTAGCATTATTCTTTTTATATCTCTGGCGGGAGAAATTATCCATCTGCTTGTTCCCCTTCCGGTGCCCGCAAGTATCTATGGCCTGTTGATCATGCTGATCGGATTAAGGAAAAGATGGATTCCATTGGAGGCGGTTGAGGAGGCCAGCACATTTCTGATAGACATTATGCCATTGATGTTTATTCCGGCGGCCGTCGGACTTTTGGATTCCTGGGGAGTCCTTCGGCCTATTTTGATCCCTTTTCTGGTCATTACCCTGGTTTCCACAGTCATCGTCATGGTGATCACCGGAAAAGTAACCCAGTTTTTCATCGAAAACGACAGCAATAGAAAGGCAGAAAAAGATGAGTAATACAGTAAGTGATTTTTTGTTTTTTGGCGCGGTTCTAAGCCTTTTAGGCTATGAAGTGGGACTTCGTTTGAAGAAAAGGTTCAAATGGGCTGTCTTCAATCCCCTTTTAATCTCCATTTGTGTTGTTATGGCATTTTTATCCGCATTTCACATTGATTATGAGGTTTACAACAAAAGCGCCAAATACATCAGCTATCTTCTCACTCCGGCCACCATTTGCCTTGCAGTTCCCCTTTACCGCCAGCTGGAACTTCTTAAGAAACACTCTAAGGCCATCATAGCCGGAACACTGACCGGAGTTCTCACCACAATGAGCAGCGTATTGCTGCTGGCCCTGATCTTTGGTTTAAATCACCAAGAGTACGTGACTTTTTTGCCAAAATCCATTACAACCGCCATTGCGATGGGCATTTCAGAGGAAATGAGAGGATATGTGACCATTACGGTTGCCAGCATCATTATCACAGGCATCCAGGGAAGCATCATTGCGGAGGCCGTATGCAGGGTATTTAAAATCACGGAACCCATTGCCAAGGGCATTGCCATTGGTGCTGCTTCCCATGCCGTCGGGACCACAAAAGCCATAGAAATGGGAGAAATCGAAGGGGCCATGAGCAGCCTGGCCATTGCAACTTCCGGGCTCTGTACTGTTTTATTTGCTTCTGTTTTCTCGAATTTCCTGTAAGCAGTCAAAGACTTTTTTGATATCTTAGTTAAAAACATGAAATTATCTGTTTAAAAGGACAGATTTTGGGTGTATAATAGATATGAGAAATCCCCTCTCTTTTGCTTTCCGGGATTTTGGATCAATGGCCTTATCCCACTAAAAAGATAAGCCGGCTGATCATATCTGCCTTATGCGGAGATTTTTTTTATTAAATACATTGAAGATGGAGGGATGCGTATGAAAGATAAGATATTTGGTGTTTTACAGCGTGTTGGAAGATCATTTATGCTGCCCATTGCAATTTTGCCGGTGGCAGGGTTGTTTTTAGGGATAGGCGGTTCCTTTACAAATGAGACCATGCTGGAAACCTATGATTTGACCAAGGTCATGGGTCAGGGAACTTTTATTTATGCTTTTCTTACGGTATTAAAAGCCGCAGGGGATATTGTATTCGGAAACCTGCCTTTAATATTTGCAATCGGAGTAGCCATTGGAATGGCTAAAAAAGAAAAGGAAGTAGCCGCACTGGCAGGTGCTATTGCCTTTTTTATCATGCACGCTTCCATTGGAGCCATGATCACCATACGCGGCGGTTCCGAAAACATGCTGCCTGGATCAACGGCATCTGTTCTTGGAATCAACTCATTGCAAATGGGTGTATTCGGAGGTATTATCGTGGGCCTTGGTGTGGCTGCCCTGCATAACCGCTACTATAAGATACAACTGCCCCAGGTCCTGTCCTTTTTCGGCGGAACCCGGTTTGTGCCCATTATTTCTGCTGTAACCTATATGCTGGCAGGTATCCTGATGTTCTATCTCTGGCCTCCGGTTCAGAAGGGAATCTATGCAGTGGGGGATCTGGTAAGAGGCTCCGGATACGGCGGAACCATGTTATACGGCATTATGGAACGGGCCTTGATTCCCTTTGGCCTGCACCATGTGTTCTATCTTCCTTTCTGGCAGACAGCAGTCGGTGGAACTGCAGAAGTCGGAGGCCGAATGGTGGAAGGCGCCCAGAATATTTTCTTTGCGGAATTAGGCACAAAGGGAATCAGTCACTTCAGTGTGTCCGCGACCAGGTTTATGTCCGGCAAGTTCCCCTTAATGATATTTGGCCTTCCAGGCGCTGCCCTTGCAATGTATCATACGGCAAAGCCGGAGAAAAGAAAGCTGGTAGGCGGGCTTTTGCTGTCAGCTGCACTGACTTCCATGCTGACCGGCATTACGGAGCCAATTGAATTCACTTTTCTTTTCGTTGCACCGATCCTTTATGGAATCCACTGTGTTTTTGCAGGTGCAGCCTACATGCTGATGCATATGTTAAATGTGGGCGTAGGCATGACCTTTTCAGGCGGTTTTATTGATATGTTCTTATTCGGAATATTACAGGGAAATGCCAAAACCAACTGGATCAACATTGTTTTTGTAGGTATTGTCTACTTTATCGTGTACTATTTCCTGTTTAAGTTCATGATCACAAAATTAAATTTAAAGACCCCTGGCCGTGAAGACGATGACCAGGAAACAAAGCTTTACACCAGAGCCGATTACAATGCTTCCAAAGAATCCAAAGGGGAAGATTCCGGTTCCGAAAAAGATGCAACTTCAGCCCTTATTGTGAAAGGACTGGGAGGAAGCGTCAATATCAGTGATGTGGATTGCTGCGCTACCAGGCTGCGCATCACAGTACATGACCCTGGTAAGGTTCAGGAAGACTTGCTGAAGCAAAGCGGCGCTGCCGGCGTTGTTAAAAAGGGAAACGGTATTCAGGTAATCTACGGTCCCCGGGTGACTGTCATTAAATCCAATCTGGAAGATTATCTTTTAGATGGAGGACACAATGAAGAAGATGAGGCAGCCGGTCACGTACCTGACAGCTCTCCTGCCCAAAAGGAAACAGTACAGGAAAAGGCAGCGGCTGAGGAAAAAGCAGTTTTGGAAGAAATCGTATGCTCTCCCATAGAAGGCACCGCAATCCCTCTGGAATCTGTAAGCGACAGCGTGTTCTCTTCCGGAATGCTTGGAAAGGGAATTGCCATTGAACCATCAAAAGGACGTGCCGTAGCTCCTATAAAAGGAACGGTTTCTGTTGTATTTGATACAAAACACGCCATTGCCGTCACTTCGGAAAACGGAGCAGAGGTTTTGATCCACATAGGACTGGATACCGTCCAGCTTGGAGGAAAACATTATAAGACTTATGTCCAGGTGGGTGACAAGGTAAATGCCGGCGATTTGCTGGTGGAATTTGATATTGACAAGATTAAGGAAGAAGGCTATCCGGTGGTGACGCCGGTGCTCATCACCAATACGGCCAACTACCGGGAGGTACAGTCTCTTGCCCTTGATGGCGTAAAGGAACAGGATCCAGTATTAAAACTGGTAAAATAGCAAAATAAAAAAGACTGCCGGAATGACTCAGGCCATAAAAACCTGAATCACTTCGGCAATCTCCGTTTTATCTCCCTATTTCCTATAGCAGTCCAAGGATCTCTCCCAGACCAAAGCGTTTATCAGTCCTGAATATTTCCTCCAGCGTATTGAGATTCACATCCGAATGCTCCACCTCTCTGGAAAACCGGTGGGCCAGATGTACAAATTCCTTAAAATCCAGCCTGCCTTCATTCCTTTTAAAAACTGCCTGAGCCATTTCCTGAATGAGAAGGGTGTTCACTGCGGCAAGCTTTGCCTTTACATAAGGCTGTTCGTCATAAACAGCCCCGCAGAAATAGGTAAAGATAAAGTACACCATAAGCTGTTCGCTCCACTGCTCCCATTGGCGCTTACGGCCCTCCTCTTCCATCAAATACCGGTGAAAGGCTTTTCTATTCTCCTCATAGCTTTCTGCACCGGCGTCAAACAGTATTCTTTTAAGATTTTCCATATATTGGGGCCAGCTCTCGTTAAGTACTTCAAGCTTTCCAAACAGAGAAAACCAGTTCTTTATCTTTTTATAACGGATCCTGTCTTCTATCCTGCGGACAGCCATCTTCTTTTCCACGATTTGAACTCCGGACAGCCCCTGATACCGTTTCATCAATTCATCCAGCTCATACAGCTTTTCCTCATTGATCCTCCTTTGCATGTCATGGGAAAAACCCAGTGCCATGGCAATGCGCAGCCGGCAGTCCAAGTCCCGGTTCTGCAGGAAGGATAAAATCAGATCCCTTGCATCCATAAGCTTTGTAAATAAAAGGAAGTCAAAATCAGGATAGGACTCCTCCCTTTCATCCTCTTTCGTGAGAAATCGGACAGGTTCTTCACAGCCAAGAATCAATCCTGCAGCTTCCTCACAGGATAAAGATAAGGAGATTTCCCTGACTCCCTCGAATTCTTCTATATGCCTTGGATAATCCCGGCAGGTTTTGCAAAGCATTCCCGGGCCGGCCTCCTTATAGATATCGCAAAGATTGTCCTTATTAAGAAACGCGCACC